>JAHFSI010000034.1 GCA_023265835.1 Legionellales bacterium | reverse complement strand
CGTAAGTGCTGGCTTTTTTATTAAAATTTTTAATGATATTTTGTTTTGTGCTTAACATGACCACTTTATGAAAGATAGATAAGGAGAGCCATACTAACGAGATATGAAAAAAATGACAAGCCGAGTTGTGACAGAGATAAAAAATAGTGTTTTGGTACAAATTGACGAATTTGGCTAGCTAAGATACAATCGCGTGATTATCATTGGTTTATGCAAATAGGTCTAATCAGATGGGTGTATTTTCTTGGATGGTTCAGCAAGATCAAGGTCCTTTGTTTCCTTTAGATTGTATTATCCGATCGATGCAAGGAGAACGATTTTATATTGGTTCAAAAGACAATGAAATTAACGAAACAGACCCGGAGACCTTCAATGCACAAAATATGGCTGTTTTTCAAAAAAAAACCACACCGGAACTTCCCCGTCTTAGAAGCAATATCCAAGAGTGGAGAGAATTACGCCCTCATCTAATAAACTTGTATGCGTATCTACAAGAAAATCCAACCCAATATACCACTCGCTATCAAAAAAACATTTCTCAACAAACCTCTAATATGGTAAAAAAACTAGATGCCTACCTAGTCCAAAAAAATGCTAAAATTAAAAACGAAGAAAAAGAAAAACGATTACTAAACAAAGCCCAAAAAGCCAGACAAGCGTTCTACGATGCGTTTGAATTTTCACAAACAAAAAATGCCATACTAACAGGCATCGTTGGCGCCATTATGGGCGTCATTGCCGGCTTCTTCGGCCGCCCAGGCGTGCTCGCCGGCGCCGCCATAGGGAGCACAGCAGGTATCTCGTTTATCGGAATCAGAAAAAAATTATTGATTGGAAATCCAAGCCCTCTTCAACCACTCGCTAATCTGATCTTCAAAGAAGTTGGAAATAAACTCCCTGTAGCACCCGAGCCTTTGCCGATTGGCAATTCATTTCATAATCATAGACCCATAGACCCTACTAAAATTAGAATAAAGCATGAAGAACTTGAATCAAAATCAAAAATAAGCGAGAAAAAAAGACGCTCGGTCTGGAGTTCGTCTCGCTAATTAGAACCGAAACATCCGTATTTTCCCTAACAACCCAAGGGTTTTTCCGTAATTTTTTCCATTTTTTTTTCTAATTTTCTCGTAAAAAAAAATAATTAAACCTGAATCAATTCAAAGTATTCACAAATGAAAATAAAAGTATATAATGAATTTGTTCGACCTAACTCAAGCAAACTTCTTAAGGAGCAAGATCATGCCAGCAAAGAAAAAAACCAGCAAAAAGAAAAAGTAAGTCAACCCCACTAGGGAAAATGATTTCATTTTCCCTAGTTCATTTCCCCTATTCACCACTAAAACCGCCTACCAATAATCATCTTCAAATAATCCGTCTCCGGAATTGCCATATGCACCGGATGATCAGGCGCTTGATGTCCGCGTTCAATGATCTGTACCTCACATCCCGCATGCAAACTTGCACGGCGTATAGCTTGAACCAAGTCCTCATAAGCCATATGCATAGAGCATGAACATGAAATCAAAATACCGCCCGGCCCAAGCAGTTGTAATGCCGCCTCATTGACCCGAAGATACGCTAAAAAACCTTCTTTTTTGTCTTTTAATTTTTTAACAAATGCAGGAGGATCCAGCACAATAACATCAAATTTTTCTTTGGCTCCCGCTAATTTTTTCAAAGCAATAAAGGCATCTTCTTGGATGGTTTTTACTTTATCCGCCACTTGATTTAATTTCGCATTTTCCTGAATCAACGAGATTGCGAGCGGCGAAGAATCCACACAAACAACTTCTTTCGCACCCAACGTGGCCGCTTGAACCCCCCATCCTCCCAAATAACTAAACACATCCAGCACACGCTGCCCAGGCACATAGGCAGACAAACGCGCTCGATTGAAGCGATGATCGTAAAACCATCCTGTTTTTTGGCCAGCCGCTAACGAAGTATAAAAAGACACGTTATTTTCTTCTAACCGAATTTTATCCGGCAAAATACCCATGGCCATTTTAATCTCTTTCTCCAATCCTTCTTGCTGACGTATTCCACTGTCATTACGCAGTAAAATCGCATCGACCTCCGGCAAAACAGCACGAAAAGCTTCGATAATCACCGCAGTTTTAACGTCCATGCCCACCGTATTCATCTGCAAAACCAGCGCATTGCCAAAACGGTCTGCGACCAACCCCGGCAATCCATCACCTTCACCAAATATTAAACGATAATAAGGGTTAGCAAACAAACGCTGACGCAATGCCAACGCCGTTTGAATACGCCGCGTTAATAACGCTAAATCCAAGCGCTCTTGCGGCTTGCGCGTAAATAAACGGGCAGCAATCAAAGAACGCGGATTAATATAGGCTGCACCCAATTGCGTTTTGTCCGCCGCCTCAACCACCACTTCTTCACCCGGAACAAACGCATTTAACGGCGTTGCTTTCATATCAATTTCATTACTATAGACCCATACATGCCCCGCACGTAACCGACGGTCTTCATTTTTTTTGAGACGGAGTGTTTTAAGCTGCATAGTGGTGTTTTCTAATTAAAATAAGAAGGTGATGAAGAATAATCAGATTGCAACGTTAATGCAAGAAATTGCTTAACATTAGGATTTTTTAAGCTGGCGCCGGCTCAACCTCCGGATCCGGTTGGTCCCAGCCATAAATATCATCACGAAATTGCAGCTGGCCATTATCGTCCACCCAAACGGTCAGATAAGCAATAATCACCGGCATGGGCCTTGCGATTTTAATATAACTGGTTTTCCCTTCCTCCAAAATTGACTGCATGCGCTCATCACTCCAATTCGCATTGCTCGCCATTAAATAAGTAACCAAATCAAAAGGCCTTTCTAAACGAATACAACCGGAGCTGAAATCACGTTTTTCCGCATCAAATAATTCCTTTGCCGGCGTATCATGCATATAAACATCATGTGAATTTTGAAACTCAAATTTAACCAGCCCCAACGCATTGTTCTCACCCGGTTCTTGCCGAAAATGATATCTAAAACCCTCCAATTCTGCCGCTTGCCAATCAACCTCATCCGCATTAATTTCATAACCATTTTCTTCATCTTCACGATTCAAGATCTTTATGTTCATTTCATCTAAATAACCCGGATCACTGAGTATTTTTGGAATAATATCTTTTTGCGCGATCAATTTAGGCACGTTCCAATAGGGATTAAATACAATACGCGTGACAGTAGAAGAAATCTCCGGCGTAGGCCGAGTCGGCTTGCCCACAATCGCTTTCATGCTTAAAACAATATTACCGTTCTCCACTAAATCCATCGTATAAGCAGGCACATTCACCATAATATAATGATCACCCAGCTGCTCGGCTAGTTTTGCCCAACGCGCCATGTTTACTTGAATTTGCATAATACGCTGTGCAATCGGCACATTTAATGCAGCACGCGTAACACTTCCCACAACTCCATCTGGATTTAATCCATGGCTCACTTGAAAAGCCATCACTGCATTCTCCAGATTAGAATCATAAGTATCTATATTTGTCATCACATCGTCTTTTAATACACCCATGGCTTCTAATCGACTACGCAATGCAACAACATAAATATTTTTCATTCCCGGTTTTAATAATTTATTTCCAAGAGCCGGCAACGGATGGGTCGCCGCATTTTCATAAATAGCCAGCGCTTGCTGTAAAGCCGCATAATTTTTTAGCGCAATAGCAGCCCGAGGATAAGAGCCCGTATACATACTTTCTTGCGAAGGCGTTATGTCGATTGCACAAGACAATGATAGAAAGAAAATACATCCGATTAAAATCAATAGCTGCATAAACAATCGTACTGTATTCATGCGATGCTCCCGATTTAAATAGGGTTTATGTCTATTTTAACATGGGAGCATACAATACGAGTGCCTGTGGATAACTTTAATAGTGGTTTTCTTGTAATAATTGTGCTTTTTTGGCCAATAAAACTAATTGGACTTCATTTTTAACATCTAGTTTTTTAAATATTTGATTACGATAAGTCATCAAGGTTTTAGGACTTACAAAGAAAATATCAGAAATATATTGAATTTCTTTTCCTTCTATCAACAATAAAACCAGCTGCATTTCCCGCAGTGTCAACGTGTCAAAAACAGTCATAGATTCATTACTTACATTTTTTAAAGCCAACTGTTGAGCAATAGCTGGAGCAATATAACGTTTTCCTGATATCACCGTATTCAATGCCTTAGCAAGCTCTTGAAATGCACCATCTTTCGTAAGATAGCCCATTGCCCCTGCTTCTAAAAGACGCGCAGGATAAGGGCCGCCAGTCATCGCAGAGATGATAATAATTTTAAGCTGAGGATTTGAAATCATCATTTTTCTCGTGGTTTCCAGTCCATCAATACCAGGCATGGTCACGTCCATTAATACCACATCCGGATTTAATTCTTTAACCAATTGCATGGCAGAAAGCCCATTCGATGCCTCACCCATCATTTGCACGTTTGGAAGAGCACTCAAACTATATTTAATGCCAGCCCGTGCCACTTCATGGTCATCAACAATTAATACCGTAATCAAGGTAAGTTACCTTTAACTTATATTTGAAAAAAACACAGTTTATAGAGTATCGAATTGTACCGCAAATTTTTCTGTAAAATTAAGCGGTTTTGGGAATAATTTTTTCAGCGCCTGGTTCGACTAAATCAAGAAAAATTAATAACGCAAGCTGTTCTTTTTCACGTAATTTTTCAAAAGAATCAGACTTAAACATCTGTTTTGCATGAGGGAGTAAATCACGGCTGGAAATAAAATCATCGATATTTTTTAAATACATCCGCCACGCGGGATTCGGCTCTAATTTGGTAATTGTTTGCTCTATAGGTTCACTCAATGCCGCACATAAAAAAGCCAATAAGCCGCTGTCATCCTGCGTGATCACGGCCACATATTCTCTACATTCTTGCTCTTTCCCCCAATCTTTCCATGCCTTCAGTAAAGGCAGTAACTTAGGATGCGCAGCCAAACGCTTGGTTTCGACCCAAGACAAAATTTTGCTGACCGCTAATTGTTTGAGTTTATTTAATTGCTCGGGTGTAAAATCGCGATATTCCACCGGAATATAATCATCTTCACTTTCTAACTGTTCTTTCTCTTGTTCGCGTATTTCATGCACGATGATATAAACACTATTATTGGCCTTGGCAATGGCGCTGCTAAATACCTGTAATCGTTCTTCATTGCTAGGAATACGCTGTAATAATTGATGGAAAATACGATGTACGCGTGTTGCCGTATCACAACTCACCAGATTATTGTCGCCTTCCGGAAATAAATCAGCGCTATCCATCAATGCACTAATCACATTGGGCACATTGTTTGTCGGAATACGATAAGCAGTCAAACTATCAAATGCATCCAGAAATTGCGGAATACGTTCATCTTTATTCAATAACAACAGAGAAAGCGCAAACCCTTGCTCGTCATAACATAAATCCAAAATGGCTTTCATCTCCGCATCTGAGATAGCACCGCTAGGAATGGACAATCTAAAATAAAGATCAAACACATCCAATGTACAAATACGTTTATTTTTTCGTGCCACTGCTTCGGAATGATAAAATGCAATTTTAGGCTCATAGAACTTACGCAATCGTGGAAACAAGCGTAACAGCAATTGCTGTAACAACTCTCGTGGAATTTTTTCTGCTCGATTCAATATTTCATCACAACGCAGTTTATCTTCTGCTATTTTTTTCGCGTCTAATTCAGAAACGCTGTCTGCCAAATCAGTAAATAATCCTTTGTTATCACGCACACCGCAATACACTTTCGGTTCAAAGACTTCGATCGCAGTGATGGCTAAAAAATCCACGGGATTGACTAGCTCCTTTACCCAGGAAAAACCAAAACTTACCGTATTAACATAACGGGTAATATCTCGCACATTTTCAAAAAAATATTTAATCGTGGAGTAATAGATATCAGCCCAGTAGTCCTTATCCCAGCTATCCTCAGGCACAGAAATCAGCAATTTTTTCAACCGGTCAAGTAAAATCAAGGTTAAATCCTGTTTTGAAATTTCCGGTATCGTAAATGGCAGTTGAATTAATTTATCGACATATTCAATCCCGCCTATGCCGTGTAGACGATTCATCGCGCCAATGATATGTGCTTTATCAAATGACAGCACATAGATAGTATTGGAAAAATCCCCCATGGATTTAACGATCTGAAAGATTTGATTGATTTCGTTATCAACCAGGCGTGAAATATTATCGATGAAAATAATAATTTTATGTTTTTGATGTGATAGTAATTCATTTAATTCTGCTTTGACCATCGTCAAATCACGTCCAGATTCCCAACCATACGTATCTTCGGTTGTGCGTTTTAAAAAATGTTTAGGACGTAATGCGTTAGGGACAGGTTTGTGCGTGAAAAAAGACACATAGAGTTCTAGCAAATAGATAATTTTTTCTGAGTTTTCAAAATAGGCTGCTTGACGCATTTCTGAAGTCAGCCGGCGAAAAAAACTATAAACAATTTGCTCTTGGCCTGAATAACTCCAGGGACTAAAATTTAAAATAATCGCTCTCTCATCATCCAATGAATTGCCGGATGCAAAACGCAGCTCTTCAAGTGTCAAATTAATCACAGAAGTCTTGCCTGATCCCCAATTGCCATTGAGTCCAATGACCAAGCTTTCTGGGTTTTTATGGTCGAGAATACAACGTGCCAGCGACTTAGAAAACACCGTCCGACCAAGCCGGTCTTGTTCGCTTTTTTGAATAGGACGGTCTGCGTCGAACATGAAATGCACTCCTGTGACATAGGTTCAGTATATACCAAAAGAGGCTGTTGTTGTTCGATGGGTTCTTTAGTCATCTGATATTAAATGTGTTTATTTATCCCCCCTTCCTGACCTTCCCCCTGAGGGGGAAGGAATGTTCTAACCGGTACTGCTAGATACTTTCCTTCCCCCTCAGGGGGAAGGTCAGGAAGGGGGGGATATAAATACGATCAAAAAATGTTCTATTTCCAGAAAAAGCTTGTATCTCTTGTCTAGCTCCTGTATTTTTCTTCAAATAAGAATATTTATCAATTAGAGCGCTCAAAAAACAAAGATGACACAAACCAAAAGTCAAAACATATGAAACCATTCTACTCTTTAATTTTTTCTCTTTTTCTAGCGACCCATTTAGCTGCATCATCCAGCACCTCAGGTTTACATCTGGATTGGTTAAACCCAAAGATCAATCCCAGCCAAAATTTCTATGAATTCGCCAACGGTACCTGGCAAAAACAAAACCCTATCCCAGCGGCCTATTCTTACTGGAGCGTGGGATTTATTTTGCAAGAACAAAATATCAAACTAACGCATCAACTTGTTGAAGACGTTGCTAAAAGCACTCACTCTGTTGACAGCGTGGAAGAAAAACTAGGGAATTTTTATCAAAGCGGCATGGATGAGACCACGATTGAAAAATTAGGCGCAACGCCGTTACAAGCGGAATTTTCACGTATTGATAGCATGAATCAAGTTTCTGATTTACAACCTGAGTTAGCACACTTGCAATTGCTAGGTGTGGATGCACCTTTTAGCTTTGATCAAATGCAAGATTTCACTGATAGCAAACAAGTCATTGGTGTCGCAAGCCAAAGTGGTTTGGGTTTACCGGACAGAGACTATTATTTAAAGAAAGATAAAAAATCCGTAGAAATTCGCAAAGAATATCAGGCACACATTGGCAGAATGTTCAAATTATTGGGTGATGATGCTGAACATGCACAACATGCAGCAGATGTGATTATGTCCATGGAAACGGCCTTCGCTAAAGCATCTCTCTCGCAAATTGAACAACGTGATCCTCATGCAGTTTATCATCTGATGACACTCGACCAACTACAAAAAATCACGCCGCATTTTGATTGGAAATTGTTTTTTGCTGATTTAGGTTATCCAAACATCAAACAAATTAATCTGGCAACCCCTAAGTTTTTTGCCTTTATGGACATGCAATTAAATGACACTTCACTGGACGATTGGAAAACCTATCTTCGCTGGCACCTGCTTCATGCCACTGCACCGTTTTTATCGAAACCCTTTGTCAATGAAACCTTTTGTATGACAAAAAAATTAACGGGCAAAAAAGAATTATTGCCACGCTGGCGCCGAGTCATGGCTGCAGAAAATAATGCATTGGGTTTTGCGATTGGAAAATTATATGTAGAAAAAATGTTTCCGACTTCTTCAAAACAAGCCGTGCAGAAAATAGTTGACCGTATCCATGCTGCCTTAGAAGCTGATTTAAAAACCGTGGCTTGGATGACACCAGAAACACGTCAAGCTGCCCTCAATAAGTTACGATTGATGCATTATCGTATTGGTTATCCTAATAAATGGCGTGATTATTCTGCGTTGCAGATTGACCGCGGGCCTTATGTGCTGAATGTGTTACGCTCTTCTGAGTTTTTAAAACGTTATGCGCTTAACAAAATGGGTAAGCCCGTCAATAAAGACGAATGGGACATGTTGCCACAGCAAGTCAACGCCTACTACGATCCGTCCAGAAACGAGTTTAATTTGCCGGCAGGCATATTACAGTCGCCTTTTTATAGTCCCGATGCGAGTGAGGCCGTTAATTATGGCGCAATCGGTGCAATCATCGGTCACGAGATGACTCATGCTTTTGATGATGAAGGTGCAAAATTTGATGGTCAAGGTAATTTAAAAAACTGGTGGACGAAAGAAGATGTTAAAAAATTCCAATCGGCGACTGCTTGTATTGTAGACCAGTTTTCACAATATAAATTGGATGGATTGGCCGTGCAAGGCAAATTGGTTGCAGGCGAGGCGATCGCGGATTTAAGTGGTATATCGGTTGCGTATAATGCATTCCATGCATTGCCTGATTATGCAAAAGCGCTCACTTTGGACGGGACCACTCCTGATCAACAATTTTTCCTCAGTTATGCACACGCTTGGGCAGCAAATATGCGACCTGAACAATCCCGCTTACTTATCATCGTAGACCCACATCCGCCTATGCTTTATCGTGTGAATGGAACAATCGCAAACATGCCGCAATTTCAGGCTGCCTTTGCGCTTGCAAGCAAGGGGCCTATGATTAATCAGAATAGGTGTAGGGTTTGGTAAAAAAGAAAGCCC
Source organism: Legionellales bacterium (assembly GCA_023265835.1). GTDB lineage: Bacteria > Pseudomonadota > Gammaproteobacteria > DSM-16500 > DSM-16500 > UBA4722. The sequence goes on along the minus strand of JAHFSI010000034.1, from coordinate 11,609 downwards.
TGAATAGCAAAACTACCCAGGGCAATCGGTTGAATAATTACTATACGATTAGAAATTATTCGTCAATAACCGTAACATCCTCAGCTTGCAAGCCTTTCGCGCCTTGCGTTACTGTAAACTCAACTTGCTGACCTTCAGATAAGGTACGGTAACCTTCACCATTAATTGACTTAAAGTGGACAAATACATCGTCCCCTTTCTCACGTTCAATAAACCCAAATCCTTTACCAGCATTGAACCATTTCACTTTTCCAGTTTCACGAGCCATAACAAATTAACCTTCATAAAATTAAACATTAACGCTAACAGATTGCCCAGAGTGATTTCGGATGAAATACGCAGTAACAACTTCATAGCGACCACCGGTGTAATCTACCAGAATTTTTTGCTGCCGTCAGCAAACATCCGCCTTAAAATATCATCTTTATCAATAAAATGATGTTTCAGGGCGGCGCCAACGTGAAGAACAATCGCGGCAATCAGCCCATATCCCAGCCATTTATGAATTTTTTTAAACAAATGGATCAAATCAGGATGCGATGAAATAATGTCTGGAACAACAAACAACCCAAAAAACGAGACAGGCAATCCTGATGCAGAAGTTATCAGCCATCCAGTGATAGGAAGCGCGAACATAAATCCATAAAAGGCATAATGCACCGCACGAGCGGCAATGACTTCCCACCAAGGCAATGCTAATTCAGGAACAAGATTAGAAACACGCCAAATACTGCGTAAAACCGCCAGCACGAGCACTACCATGCCATATTCTTTATGCCATCCATACAGCTTTAGTTTTTCAATCGAAACCGGCAGTCTCACCATATACAAACCCAACGCCAGCATTGCAATGAGCAAGACTGCCATTAACCAATGGAAAAAGATAGCAACGACACCAAATTGGGTTTCTGAATTTTTTAATTGCATTTTTACTGTTTATAAGCCTCTGCATCAATATTGATAGTCACCTCATCACTAAGCCCTGGCAAATAAGCCACAATACCAAAATCAGAACGTTTAATCTTGGTCACTGCGGTAAATCCAACAGAGTCTTTATCAGACACTGGATTTTTTCCAATTTTATTGAGCATGACCAGTAATTTTACCGGTTTTGATATACCATGTAAGGTCAACGTACCGTAAACCAGAGCCGTTACTTTACCTGTCTTTTCTACTTTATCACTGACAAATTTTGCCGTTGGAAATTTCTTTACATCAAAAAAAAGCGGCCCTCGCAGATGGTTATCCAATTCTGGAATGCCCGTCACGATATCATTCAATTGAATGACTGCATCGACTTTACTATTGTTAGGCTGCGCTGCATCCAATACTAAATTACCGCTCGCCATCCATTTTCCGGAAGGATTAGAAAATCCAAAATGGTTAATATGCCATACTACGGCCGTGTGCATTGGATCTAACGTATAATTCTCCCCTGCTGCAAAAACGACAGCCACGGGAAAACAAACTAAAACAAGCAGTAACCAATAATGAAAAAAAATCCGTTTCATAATACGCTCCTATTTAGATTCACTGGATTTCTTGGGTGTTAAGCTGCCGCCCACTATTCTATTACAATCACCTTTAGGTAAAAAGATAAAGGCATCCGGTTGATTATCTTTCGTAGCAGATCCAGCACACGATTGAGAGGCAGTTTGGCAATCATTCATGGCTGTTTTCACGATACCATAACATTTTTCCATTTTATCAAGCGACTCTGCATGCGCTGCATTGATTAAAGTAGTAGTCGCTGTTAAAGCCAACAAAGTAGTCATGGCCAATTTAACAATTTCATCCATGTCCTTCATGATAATTTCCTTTTTTAGCTGATAAATAGCAATATGCTTGATAGAATAACCCAGAAGAACAAGAAGTATAACACAAACTTTAAAAAAACTTTGTAAATCAACGAGGTGGCTTCCCTTCATGAAAATGCGATTTTTATACAAAAAAATAAATGTTGCTTTATTCTGTATCATTTTTGTTCTATGTGTTCCGATAGCAAAAGCTTCACCCAAACAAGTGATTATTATTCGACATGCTGAACAGTTAATACAAAGCTGCCACGCGGGCCATTTTCTTGCCCCGCAAGGCATAATGCGCTCTCTTGCTTTTGCCCATTATTATTTAAATAAATTCCACAGTCCCGATTACATCATTGCCACCAATCCCATGGGGCCGAAAAAATTATCTTCTATGCGAGAATTGCAAACCATTGCCCCTTTAGCAAATGAACTCGCCGCGCGTCATCCTACAATCGGAGTCAACATAGTGGCTAATTATCATGACAAGGAAGAAAAACAATTAACCCGTGATTTATTATCTAAGAAAACATATGCTGATAAGATTATTCTTATTTGCTGGCACCATGCTAAAATTCCCGAGTTATTGACAGGATTAGGCGTGGATGTTGCTCATATCAGATTTGATGAAAATAGTTACGATACAGTTTATGTGGTTGACTACGATAAAAATGGAACCGCGCAATTGGATGTACTTTATCAGCAGTATCCGGTTTCATTTGATGGGACATGGGGGCAGTTGTATGATAAGATGCTATAGGCTCTGCACCACCTTCAATAAATTAACCAACTCCTTACGCTGCACCGCACGCATTCCCCTCATCCCCGCTTTAAAATAATAAGCCTTAGCCGCCTCTAACGATTTTAGCATTTCAACTAAATGTCCTTGCAAATACCACGTTTCTTCCAGCGTCGTTTGCTGTTCCATACTATGAGGCAATGCCATGATTTTTTCAATTTGCAATTCAAGTTTATGCTGCAGTTTTTCAATAAAATCGCGTGAAAAATGTGATAATGTTGCACTATGGTCTAACAAAAAATTAATTAAATTGATTAAAGGATATTGCACGCTGACTGTATGCTGCATGGAAACCTCGTCCCACAACCCAGTTAAAAATACATCCAAATAACTATCTGGATGCAACCCATGATTCAATAAAAATTGAAGGGTTTCTTGGCTAATCTGCAGGGGTTTATCAAAATTCATATAAAAATATTTTTTTAAATGCTCAATAGTGCTTTGTTGATTAAAATCAAATTGACACTCAACCAATCGTTGTAAAATACTTTGATTTTTTTCCTGAAAAACCTCTCCTAATAATTCATAAGACATGCCATACACAGGATAGTATTTTTCGGCAATACGCAATTTATCATCCTCACTGGCAAACACCTGCCATTTCTCCGTATCGCTGTAATTTTTAATGGGCGCCAAATCAAACACAAAAATATCATGTGTCGTCATTAACTCTGCGCTTAATGGCGCACCATATTTAAATTTAAGATAATAATTAAATAACTGGATGCCGCCTTCCCGTACTAATTTAACAATCAAAGGATCTCTTTTAATAAAATCTTGGCCGCTGGCATCTTGAAAAAATAAAGGTTTTTCCATCTGACGATAAAGCAGATGACGATTCAACTTCTTTTCTTTAACCAGTTCTTCCATGATTTGTAAGATTTTTTCTGCTTCTGCACTATTTTCAGGGAGTAAATCAAAGAGCATATCTAAATACTGGATAGATTTTTCAGAGATCTTTTTTTTGAGCTGGTTAGTGCTCATTTTTTTTGTCATGACCATTTGATTTTCCCCTAGTTAAAGAAAACCACTTCATCCGTCTCACAATTATAGGCATTTTTAACTATTAAACAGCGGAAAATATTTAACGTCTTGATTGTATTGGTTAATAATATTCTATGACAGAAATTATGAAGGAGCCGGCGACTGTATCAGCTGATACAATAATGCCCCTAAAAGCCAATTAATCGGCTCATTATGAATTGAATTTTTAATATCAAGCTGCTCATCTTGTAACAAATACCCATTTTGGCCAAAAAGCAATTCATCTACATAAACTGCATTAGCACACATATTCTCGATATAATTTGGATAATTCGCTGCCAACTCGTTCTTGGTTCCAAGAGAGGGCCACAAGTGCCAGAGTGTTTCCAACGTATATTGCATATTGCATGCCTTTATAATATCCGCCTTTAGTGCCTCTTGATTTAAAGATTCAGCCTCCGGTTCAAAAAAATGGAAAACATCATAAGCACCACCGAAAACAATAAATTTTTGTGATGAAAGAAGCGGGTCTTTTTTAGGTAATAGACGATTTAATAATTTTGCATAAAGACCATTGCAGGCCTGATAATTAAAATTTCCATATTTGCCGCCTGGCTGGAAAACATACATGAATCTTGTAGGCCACACATAAGGAAAGCCTGGTGGATAACATACAGCAACGGCCGCGTCTTTCATATCTGGCATAACACTTTTCCGCGCCGCCTCAAGTCCCAAGCCAAAAACACTATCACTGTTAACAAAGTACGTTTGCCCATTGATAAGGAACGTTGCAACCGTACTGGATTGTTTCTCTTTCGTCGCAAAAGCGATACCCAAAGAATTATCTCCTACATCAATCGTCCCAACTGTATCTTTTCCATTTTTAAAATTGTCTGCTAAATAATTCACGCTTAGCCAGTCATAAGCGCTCTTTTCTTGTATCGAAATAGTCCTGGTCTGTACAGTATTCAATGCGTATCTGTTTTTTAAAATCTCTGAAACTTCTTTGCTGCCTCCCAATATCTGCACATCTGCACTGATAAGTATATTGACCGGAACCATGGCCGGATCAGCGCCTTCATTTTTGAGTGCAGCCACGGGCTCTTTAAATAAACTATCTATTATGTCCTGACCATTGGTATCAACCTGATTATTCAAAAGGTTGAGTTTCGCGGATGTGGTAACAAGACGTTCAATGCTAGGTAAATTTAAACCGGTATAATAGCGAAATAAATATACATTGGCTTCTTTGCTGTCTATGCCCATTACAATAGAATACTGCCAAAAGCCCGCTAGCGCTGTAGTAGTAAAGGCCAGTAATAAACAGGCAATGACATTGATAATAAGCTTTTTGAGCCAAGACATTAGCAATCTCCTCTATCATTTTTATAGAACCAATTCCGCACATTTAGTATAGATCATGCAAAATATTAGCACAATAATAGAAGCTATTAGACAAGACAACTTATTGATTTAAAACCCACTCCTCATACGACACCGCCTCACCCAACAGGTCAGGCTCCTCATGCCGCAAAAACATACACAACTGGTCTTTCACTAAAATATTTGTTAGCCCATCTCGCAAATACAAATTATGATAAATCCCCTTGCTCACGTACTTTTGAAATTTTTTCAATACTGCTTCTTTTTCAGCTGGATCACGCTGCTCAAACAATTGATATAATTGTTTGTCTTGAAAACGCCTATATTCATCTGCCTTATGTTGTTCAACTTGTTTTTGCTGAGCTGCCCCTTTATCTTGTTTAGGTGACAACGGTTGATAATCCTCTTGTAACGCAGACAAAAAATACTTAGCGAGATGATTAATTTTATTTGCCTTAAAACTGGATGAGTTTTCAATCAATGTTATTTTGCCAGCAATATACTCGGGCGCATAAGCAGAAAATATCTCCGCTATTTGTTTTTTAGAAAGTCCAAACGTGCGTTGTAATACTTCCGTCTGCTCACCCTGCGCTAAAGTAGGTAGTGCTTCTACTGTCTTATTGTCGTATTTAATAAGAAATTGAATGGCAACAACTTGGCGGTTTTGTTTACGCATCTGCGAATTAACAGTAATAGGAGAATATTTATTAACTTCTTCGACGGCTTTGTCCAACACACGCGTTTTAAAATCGCGAAAAATTTTATATTTGCCGTCTTCAATCCCCATCAGCTGACGAAAGGTGCTTAAGTTAAACCAAGGCGTTTGGCCGATATTTTGATAACGGATACAATTTTCATACAGCGCCAGTCCATAGCTAGATTGGAATTGTGCTTGGACTTGCATGTTCAAGCGGCCATACAATTCTGGGCGATGCAGTAGTTTCCGCATTTTATTGCTATAAGAATAAGTACAAAGGGCGCCTTCAATGCTCGCATCTGAAATAATGGAGCTCGCATTCCAAATGCCTTCAACGTCCACTTTGTTGCCATCGACCAAGTTCCACTCAATGACCGTGGACAGTAAATTCACTAATGCCTTCTTTATTGATTTATGATCATTGCTGTCGTAGCCGATCAATTTACATAATGATCCAATATGGATTTGATGTTCTTCCTTGAAAAGCAGATCATCATAAGCATTGTATAAAAGCGCATTCGCAATTTTTCTTTGTAATAAAGAAAGTTTATTATTGGAATGAATAGTTGCTACATGTTTTTTTAATTCTAACGATCTGTTCTGCTCGACCATGCGAGGCTCCTTGTATTTATCCTGTAAACGTCACACTTGCGTTGTAATGACCATCCCTGCCAACGCATCCTGCATCCCCCACTATTTCCTTATTGCCATCCCCGCTACTTCCCTATTGTCATTCCCGCTATCTTCCTATTGTCATTCCCGCGAAGGCGGGAACCCATTCAACAAGCACCATAGGTTCCCGCCTTCGCGGGAATGACACAGGAATATCCTGTAAACGTCACATCCTAAAATGTTCCTCGTGGAACTTTTTTGTTATCTGATTTAAATTTAAATAACCTATTAAAATTCAATAAGTTAACATAAAGTTAAGTGACTTAACTTTTTTATTTACCCTAATAACCGTTGCACAATGGCCGTTCTAATAATCCTGCTTTGTACGCCCTCCATAGCAGGGTATTGCTTTCTAATATGAATAATGGCGTCATCTAATTGTTTTTTCAGGTCTCGCTCTACCACAACCGACTCAAATTTTCCAAAACCATGCATTTCATCATTCATTTTTACAAACTCAGGGAAAATCGTGATCTCTAACAAGCGGGAAACAGCTTCAGACACCCAGCGGCTTTTTCCGCGTAAGTCATAACCATCTTTGACGATTTGTTGTTTCATGTCCTGTTGCAGCATTTCCGGCAATACAAAGGTAATTTTTATCTTATTGACCATATGTCCTCTTTAAGCATGCAGCTCTTCAAGCTTTTTCATCAGTTGTTTAAAAGTATAGTTAATCGCACGATAGTCGCTCCAATCCACTTGTTTAAAGTGAATGGCAATAGAGGCTAGCGCATTGTTTTTCAAAATCGAGTCCAAAATAAGTTGGGCGACTTCAATATTTCTAGTCATGCCCAGGTTCACCGTGGTGGTCTGCCGTCCTCGGCTTTCCAATGGTTTTTTAGCGGGCGATGTTTTAATCGGTATTTGTGCGGCAATTGCCCGTAGTCGTTTTAACTTGGCGCCTGCTAAACATTCAGTTAAAGCATGCTGCCTTAACTCGGGTGATTGTATGGTTGCCAGCAATGCCGCTTTTTCAAGGCTGCGAATTTGATTGGAAAAAATAAACTGCTTTAATTCCTCATCAGCAGCTAATACGGTTTTATAATTGGCAGCATGCGGTTTGGTACAACCGATCAGGTTACTCAATTCCGTCACTGAAATGTCTTGATGGGGCTGGCCCTGTTTTTCCGCATGGGCTGTAATAATTTTTTCTAAGTTTTTTAATCGTTCCCATAATGACAAATCACTGCGTTCTACATTTTCGATCCACTGTAACAAACTGATCTTCAAGTCTGTGGGCTTGCTATCCAAAATTTTCGCTTGGATGTCTGTTTTGCCTGCAATGATAGAAGCCAGCGTCCTGCGCTCGCCAGCCACTAATCGGTATTTTTCACCAAACTTATAGACCACAATGGGATTAATGATTCCTTGTTCTCTAATGGAATTGGCGATACTACGCAATGCTTCGATTTCATGTTCTTTACGCGCGTATTGGGGATCGGACTTCATAATGCCTTGATAGGCATCTTCATATGTCAATGCCAAGTCACGAGGATTGTCTGGATCGAGTTCAATGCGTTTTAAGGGAATGACTTCAACGCGTAATTCACCGGAATAATCATGTGCGGCTTTAATTGTTTCTTCTATTCCATTCGATAATGCATTACTAATTGCGAACACCTTTTTCTTCGACATGATTGACTTTCTCCATTATGTAACGACATGCGGTTTCATATTCAGCACGGGCTATGTTATTGGCCGGCAATTCAAAGATACTTTTTGGGTTGGCATCTTCAACCAGGATTTCGGTATAAATAGCGCGTTTTTTGATGACATGGGGCATGACATAATCACCCAGGCCTTTTCCTTGGCGTAAGCCATTCAAAAATTGTTTATGTAATTTGATGTCTCGGACTTGGTTTGGCAAAATGCCCACTAAAGTAATGGGATTATCTGCAGAACGACAGTATGTTTCTTGCTTCCATAGTTGCAGCATTCCATAGATGCCTTCTATCGAAAATTGCTCCATCTGCGCAGGGATAACAATATGGCTGGCGGCCTTAATAGCGGCGATTGTTAAAGGCCCTTTGGAAGGAGGTGTATCGATAATGATCATATCATAGGCATTTTGTACATCTTCTAGCTCTAAAAAGCGTTTTAATTGCAAATGGACTTTTTCCACCACATCATTTTTAGTAACGGCTTCTGCTTCTTGTAATTTAATAGAATGTGCGGGTAGTAAATCTAGGTTAGGAATAGAAGTAGGATAGGGCACTACTTCTTCGCCATAGAAAATATTGGCAATGCTGCTTCTGCCGTCCCAATCTTTATCCGTTAGCGGTTCGTAATCGGGATGCAGGGCAGGTATTTTGCCGCCTTTATAGGAAGGATCGTATTCCATTTTAATATAACGGCCTGAAAAATTGGCTTGCGGGTCCATGTCTATGATTAGTGTTTTTAAGCCAAGCACAAGGGCAATGTATTCAGCTAAAATGATGGAATTTGTTGTTTTTCCTTCACCGCCTTTATGCGTCGCATTCACTACGATCTTTGCCATGTGAATTGTCCTTAACTGTTTTTGAGGATTAAATTAAGCTAGAGCATAACATACGCTTTTTTGTATGTTAAGGGTTGAAGATGTTTTTGTTACAAAGAAAAAAATACCAACAAACCGTTTGTTTCTTTTGTTTAAATGTTTAAAAGAGTTTAAAACCGGGAAGGGATTAAAAAGTATAATGAATTTATGGCTTCATGAGACAGTTACAGGATGAACAGTGACGGTTACAGGATAGAACAGGGGCAGTTACAGGATGGAGATGTGACGGTTACAGGATAAAATAGGCATAAGGTGTGACGGCTACAGGGGTAGATGTGACGGTTACAGGACGGTGGTCTATCGTATCGGGTACGAGCCCTTGCTTTTTTGAGTGTAGTCGATATTCTTAACTCGTTTAGGTTTTATTTATGACATTAATTGGCACTATAGCCTATGCAACTAAGAATTCGTGCTTTATATGAAGGATAATTTTTTGTGACCATGCCCCCTTATACCTTGCGGTACAGTCAAAAAGCCAAGTACTTACAATTGAGGGTTTCAACGGGTGGGGTGGAAGTGGTTGTGCCGCATGCCAAGCGGGTATCACAAACAGTGATTGAGCAATTTCTCCAGCAAAAAAAAGCGTGGATTTTGCGTCATTGGCAGCGGGTGGCGCAGGTGCAGGAGACCCAAGTTGTTCAACTGCCGGAACGCATAGTGTTCCGTGCAATGGAGCAAACATGGAACGTGATTTACCTTGGGATGGATGTGCCTCATGTTCGTTGCACGACTAATTTAAGCCGGCAAATTATTTTGTTAGGTAATATTGCTAATCAAACGCACTGTCTCAAGCTGTTAAGACAATGGCTGAAGAAAATAGCAAAACAACATTTAGAGAAACCATTGCGGCAATTGGCGCTTGAGCATGGGTTGTCGTTTGGTGAGTTGAAGGTGAGGCATACGATTACGCGTTGGGGGAGTTGTGGAAGTAATAAAAATATTAGTTTATGTTGTAAGCTGTTATTTTTACCTCCGCATTTAGTGAGGCATGTTTTGTTGCATGAGTTGTGTCATACCAAGGTGATGTCACATGGAGTGAGATTTTGGAAGTTGTTGAGGAAATTGGACCCGGATTGTGATTTGAATAGGAGCCAATTGAAAAAGGCGGGGGATTATGTTCCGGGGTGGGCGAAATAAATACTGTCATCCCGCAAAATTTTCGTCAACAGCGCTCGATAACAACACAGAACTATCACGAAAATTTGTGCGGGATGACAGTGGGATGCTTCTGCTTCCCCGACTTCGCTTTCTTCTGTAATTTCGCCTGCCGGCTATCCAACGAATACTGCGCTTCTTCCGCAGTGACAACCCCGGCTGGATTGCCGTCGAGGTCAATGCGTGTTGCGCCTGTTACGACATTTTTGAGATACGCTGGAGAGCTGACATAATAGGAAAGACTGCTGACCATACACGCCTTATCATTTAATACAATATTCTCTATGCTGCCTAAGCGCATCACCAAATCTTGTTTGATGCCGATTTTTAAGGGCTGCACGGCTTGCACTTCTTTAAAGGCAACGGGAAAATAAGCTTTCAGCAACTCAACGCCGTATTGCGCATGCTCGAGCCAAGCCGGTTTTATTTTATTTTGGGATTTTGTTTTTTCTTGCGTTTTCTGCGGCGCTTTTTTAGCGGGTTTTTGTTGAGGTGGGCAGGTTGAAGTAGACGAACCTAACGCTAAGGCTGCTAGCTGTTCTTTTAACGTTAAATTATTCATACTATGCTCCTACTTCCACAGAAACATGTACTCTAATAATTTCTGTTCTCAAAATCAACTACCTCTTGTTGGGGGGCACTGTGTATACTGCATCAAGAACTAAAAAATTTCTTCTAAACGACAACGAAATGGCAAAGACAAAATCTCTTCGTTTGGGTATAGACTTTGTTAATAAAAGAATGGTAAATTCTAGCACCTTTAAATTTACCGTATGAGGATTATCTGATGGCGCGCAAAAAACTGACAAAAAAAACGAATAAGGTCAGCGTTAAAGTGAAACGAAAAGTGAAAGTGACTTCATTGACAGTAGTACAAATCTTAAAACAGCTTCCTAAACAAATTAGGAAAGAATTAACACTCCTCAAAAGACGCGCTAACAAGCTGATGGCATCACTGAAGAAAGCAGAAAAGAAAAAGAGAAAAGTCGATACGGCGTTAACGAAGAAAACCACCACTAAAAAACTCGCTGCTGCCCAAAAAGCGTATCATCAAATTAATCAAACCATTGCTAAGTTAATGCAGGAATCGGCAGCGGTTGATCAGTCAACGACTTTTCTGATCGAGAAGCAAGATGCGATCATCGCGTTGAGCAGTCCGATGCAGGCGAAGAAACCAAGCAAAGCAAAAAACACTATGTTAAAAGTGGAAGCACAAAAAAAACGTGCGAAAAAATTAAAATCATCTAAACAAGCCGAATCGATTGGCGATATCGTTGATGCTGCAAAAGCTGATGTGGAGCTAACCGATGGACTTACGCCAGCGTTAGACACAGAAGGCCATTCTTAACACGAATGAGGGAACAAAGGGTTTTTCCTTTTAAAATGACATAAGGAGTTTTTATGAATAAATCGCAACTGGTAGCCTATATTGCAGAAAATGCGGAATTGGCAATTGCCAAAGCAGAAAAAGTACTTGCAGCTACATTAAGCAGTATTGAAACGACGTTGACTGAAGGAGGTTCCGTTTCTCTGGTTGGTTTCGGTAACTTTGGAACTAAGGAACGTGCTGCTCGTAAAGTG
>JAHFSI010000033.1 GCA_023265835.1 Legionellales bacterium | reverse complement strand
CTTTCATTAGTATGTAGCATCTAAGGTTACCTCTTATGTTTTGATTAAAGTTTTGCGACTCTTCAAAACGGGTAACCTTACTTCTTTATAAGTGTCACATCAAGTCTGAACTATTCCAAATAATACTTGGATGTCTGGGAATGTCAGGGGGTGCTCTAGTGGCTCTTCTTTATATGTCACCTGTTGGTGTAGGCGTGGGGTTGTTGGGCTTTGGTTTGTTTGCATTCGGTTGCAAGTCGCTTTTCACAGACGACCTGCAATCATCAGAGAGGCCTCGTACTTCTCGGGAAGCGAAAGTCTAAAAATAAGGTCAATGTTCCTATTTCTTCGATCGCTTCAAAAACTTTTCCATCTTTTTTAACGACATATTTTTTTCCTGACAGGCAGATTTTTTTTAAAGTCGCGGCAAGCAAGGTATAGTGTTTATCTTTTAATGAATTACTTGCGAGATTTCTTGGTCATCTTACGCAAAGTTATTTTTTTCTTAATGGGCACCAGAGCTAATTTTAGCTCATACCCTACCGCAGATGCCACCTTGGCAATGGTAAGCAAGGATGGAAAGTGTTTTACATCATCAGCATTAGATTCCAATCGAGAAATGACCGGTTTATGTGAGCGAATCATTTTCGCGACATCTTCTTGTGTCATTTTTCGTTTTTCTCTTGCTTTTCTTAAGGCAACAGAGAGCTCAATTTGCAGTTTAGTTGCTTCATATATAGCATGTGCTTCAGGATCATTCATGACATCTTTAAGAATTTCATTATCCCAAGGAACTGGTTTATACGTCATATTTTTTCACCTCTTTCACCTTTTGAATCAAATGGCGCATGCGCTTAATGAGGCGCATCGAGTTGAGTGATTGCTAAGTAACAGCAACTCATCAACATAAAGCACGATCGGCAAAACTTTCCAATAACCTAGGCAACTCTTCAATCAAATAAAATGGAATAGACAATAAGCGATAAGATACTGATTCACCATTATTTAACGTAACCTGTACAGGTGTCATACTAGGTTCGCCACTATGAATTCGTATTGCAAATTTAAATCCTCGTTCATGCATAAAATAATGTAACGAGCGTAAACTTCCTACATTTCCGGCTTTTACTTCAACGGGAATAATTTTATCGTTATATTGGATGACATAATCAATTTCTGCATTACTTTGTCCTTCACGTTGCCAATAATATAAAACAGGGTCTTGGTAGAATTGAAAATTTTTCCGCAATAATTGACCTACTAGTTGTTCCGCCATTTCACCATTATTGGCTAATTTGAGTGGTTTTAAATGAACTGGCTGTGGATTCGTTATGCTATTAACCAATCCAATATCAGATAAAATAACCTTAAAATAGCGCGACTTTGGTTTTGCGCCCAATGGCACGCCGTCTGCAACAACCGATTGCACACGATGAATGACACGCGCTAATTCTAATAAAGATAATGCATTTGCAATTGTTTGACTTTTAATATCAGGATTGACTTGAGTATACGAGAATTTTTTTCCTAGTAAACGTGGAATAGCTAGTATAACTTCACGTAGTCGTTCTGGTGCAATACGTGTTGGATATTTTGCAAAATCATTTTGATAGGCCGTTAATAAATCTTGATGAATTTGATTAACACGCAAATAAGAATGTTCTGTAATCCAATTATTTACCGCTTCTGGCATGCCACCGACAAGACAATAATTTTCAACTGAAGTCATTAGTGTTTGATGGATCGCATTAGGAATCGGATTGTCTAATGTTGACTTTCTTAAGTACTGTGCCAACATAGCTTGTTGATCTGCTTCTAAAAATTCCAAAAATGATAAGGGTTCTAAATAAAAAAATTGAACACGACCAACCGGCATACTAAATGTATGATCATGCAATACAAAATCAAGTAGTGAGCCTGCTGCAACAACTGCTAATTCAGGCAATAATTCATAAAACCAACGAAGCTTCGCCAGTATATCTGGCATTGCTTGCACTTCATCTAAAAACAATAAACAATTGGCAGGTTGAGTGGGTGCTGGCAATAGCGTTTCTAGGTTTGACCAAATTGATTTAACATCATTGCTTGTAAATAATGAACGAAGCTCTGGTCTGTTTTCAAAATTAATTTCGATGAGCTGCTTATTTTGTGATTTTGCAAGTTCACGCACTAACCATGTTTTTCCTGATTGACGAATGCCACGGAGGATCAACGGTTTTCTATTTCTATTGGCTTGTATTAACCATTGCGTTAATTCTAACAATTCTTTTCTAATCAATCAGTTATCCTTTATCTGGCTATTTTTATGCTCATAAACATACATTAATAGTAACTTTTTATGGGCATAAATGGAAGCATCTATCGCAGAGCTTGCGTATCTTCCTCTATGCTCCTATTGCTGCGATCGCTTCAAAAATTTTTCCATCTTCTTTAACGACATATTTTTTTTCAATGGGGACAAATAATCAATATTAAGCTTTCCAAATAGATGATCTATTTCATGTTGAAGACAATGCGCCAATACGCCTTCTGCTTCTATTTCAAAAAATTTCCCCGTCTCATCTTGGGTGCGTACTTTCACATGTGTCGCGCGTGGTGTCGTGGTGTAAGTGCCAGGTACAGAAAGACAGCCGGCTGACATCATTTCAGAGCCGGAGCGTTCTATGATTTCTGGATTAATAATACAAAATGGCTTGTTTTTTTCTTCAGAAATATCCACGACCGCAATACGTTTGGCTATGCCTATTTGCGGTGCAGCTAAACCACAACCATCCGCATCATACATAGTTTCGTACATGTCCTGTATGAGTTTAGCAAGCGCTTCATTAAATTCTGTCACCGGCTCCGCCACTTTATGTAAAGCAGCATGTTGTGAATAATAAACAATAGGTATTAAAGACATGTCATCCTCATTTTTAATTTTTTATGCCGACGATAAAATCAGCTCACCTGTCACCATGCCAGGCGCATTATCAGGTTTTACAGTGAATTGAGTAATAATTAAACCCTGCTGCTGCCAAAGCTCAGTCAGCCAGGTCATTAATAAATCAAAATCCACTCGTTGAAAGCCCAATTTTACCGAATCATTATCAGCTTGTACAAGTTGCGTGATGTTTTTTGCCAATGGGCTTTGCTTTAGATAATTTTCTACAATGCTTAAATGAGAAGCAGTGCGATGTGTTTCCGGTTTTTTCCCTATTTTTTCAATAGCCTGTATGTTTTTATCCGCAGTCTGCATCCATAACAATAAATCTTGGTTATGTTTAATGTGATCGCGAAAATTGTCAATGCTGCTCGCTAAGGGCGACCATAGTACAAGATAGACTAATGCAATAACGATGGCCGCGGCACCCAAGCTTACGATGCGCTTTTCGCGTAAGTTTAAATTGGACCACCATTCTTTCATAGAGCACCTTGGGTGATGAGTAAATTAGCCTTCACAGTCGAGCCAGCCATGCCGGCGTTTTGTTGTTTTACCACGAGATTTTGTTGCAGCAATGCTTGCGTAAAGGTATCTAGATTATCAAAAGTCGTTGCAGTCACATTGAGAGTGAGTCGGTTGCCGCGATAGTCTAAACCCAGCAGTTGTATCCCTTTTGCTTTAGAAAAGTGATTGCCAACGATAGCGAGCATAGCCAAAAAATTATTTTTATTTGCAGTCGCAGTCAATGTTTTTAATTTTTCCTCCATGCGTTGCCGCGGTGCAACCATAGCAGAGGCTTGTGGAAAATGACGCTTATAAATTTTTTCAATCTGTTGTTCAGTATTCGCAGTGGCATGATGTAAAATAAAAAAAGAACCTATGTTATTGAGAAATGCCAAACCTACCCAAATCAATGCAATACCACTCGCCAGAGCCCATATTTTTTTTGTCCGCGTTGTTTTTTGGGTGAGTTGATAAGGGCCTTGCAATAAATTAATAAAAGGGGAGGACTCTGTCCACTTCATCAAATGTTCTAAAAATTGATTTTCATCTAATAAAATTTCATTAACAGTGATAGTGTCGGATGTGATAGCGACCGGTGTGGTAGAAAAATTATAGAGATGAATGCCTGAAACGTTAGATTCTGTCTCTGCGAATTGCAGCTCTAAAAAAGTAGCTAAATTGTTTTTATCACAAGTGAAGCCCGTATAAAGTCCTGTGCGAACCATTGCAATATCATCATCAATACAAATATATTCGTTATCGATCGCATAAGGCAATGCTAAGGCAGTAGGAATCAGCGCATGAGGAACAATGGCGGCTTTTTCTAAGGCAGCAAGCCACACATCCATCTGTGCTTTTGCAACAACAGCCACAGGAAAACTATTATCTATTGTTTGATAATCACCAACGGCAAAATGTAAATCATTCAGATCATCAATTAATTGTTCTTCTAATGCAAAAGGCAACGCTTGTTTGAGACGTTGGGGATTTAATTTGGGTAAGAATGCCTGGGTGAGTAGAATAGATTGGCTGGGAACGATGACTCGTATTTCATGTCCTTGCACCAAAGGCGTTAAATCCGCTAAATTTCCTCGCAATACCATTTGTTGTGTTTGGCCGGCCTCATCCACTATGAGCCAACTCGCGTGCTCTTCGTGCAAATAGATCAAGATGCGTTTTGGGATCATAATGTGCCTTTGCTTTGCCACCGGATGGTTTCAGTGGGCTTTCCCTTGTCCATCGTGCGTTGTAATAACGTATACAGTACAAACTCCTGTTGGCCTACTTTAACACTCGATTTAACCAAAAAATAGTTGCTGTTTACGGTTATTTTGTTTGCAGGCACGGGATTATTTTTTATCACATCGAATTGTTGAAAGCTTTGAATGGTTGGAAAAGGGGCTTGTTTGGTTTTAGCATAAATAGTTTGTGCAGCGGATAGGGTCAAAGTGGGGCTTAAGCTCATCAATACAGGAACTGAGGCATTATTGATATTGATAGGCGTCACTTCCGGTAATGCTGTTACATAAGGCGCAAGTGCAGCATATAATTCTGCAGTGACCCCTTTGACTAGCCGTAATTCACTGACACTGGCCATTAATCGATGCGGGGCGAGATAAGGCGGCGCCGCTTTTGCGTAATAATCATCAATGGCATTATTGATGGCCCCTGCTGTCATCCAGTTGCTGACGGCCGTAGCAATACTGCGTGCGCCGACGGCGCCAATTTTGGGATAAGCCGCCACGATTAAGCGGACAAAATCTTCTTGAGTATTTGGACTGCTTAAATTATTAAGATTAAAACGACCTTGTGCATCAAAAATAGTACTGGAAACACGAGCATTCTCAACTTGATTGACTGGTGATTGGATTGGCGTGAGGTCTATGAGCTGATTGGGTTTCTGTTGACGCATATCCATGTTCAGTTGTTCCATCGCCCAGGCCAGTGAGCCCTTTGCCAGTAAATTCGCTTGCACATTATTCACGATGAGTTCTGTGCTGCGTACATTGATTCGCAGGCGTTCGATCATGGCAATGGCTGCAATAGCCACCAGGCTTGTGACAAACAAGGCAACGATAATAGCGGCGCCACGTTGTTTAGTGAGGTTGTGCACTGGGTGGTTGTCCTGGTTGAGATGGTAAAGGTTGCATAGTGGTTTGGTTTGTTGTTTGTTTTGCTGTTTGGTCTGACGTTTTTACTGTTTGGCCGGAAATTAAATATAATTGGCTAAGTGTGCCCCAATTTTTTAACGTCATGGTCACGCGGATGGCTCGTGGGAGAAGATCTTGTTTTTGATCTGCTGAGGGCCAATTATCTTGAAACTTTCCTTGATTGTCCAAATATTCAAAGCGTAATCCTGTCACTGAACGTAATACAATACGGTTGCTAGGCAGCGTCTTTTGTGTTTGATCTAGCACTGGCCAAATAGAGCGAATTAACTGTTCATTCCCTAAAGAATAGGCAGTACGTTGTAAGGTGCTGCGTTGTAAGCTCCCCAATGGATTCGCAAAACCAGCATGAGTGAAAGTAACGGTATCATGCGTGCCGATAAAAGGCCCCTCTATGATTTTTTTTGCATTGGTAATAGGACGATTAATGGTTTGTTCAAAATCATGTGACATCAACAGAAAAGCGATTTGTAATTTTGTTAAGGCCGCTGCATGTTTTTCGGCGGCAGATTGGCTATTAAAAACCGTATGTAATCCACTGACCATGATCATTGATACGATAGAGAAAATAAACAAGGCAATCAGAATTTCTAATAAAGTAAAACCGTTTTTATTGTGGTACATAAAGATAACCCACCAGATGGATTAAAGGTGTACGCTGAGAAACCGCAACGTCAATTTCTTGGATGTTAGGGTTGGGTGTTGGCTTAAGTGATGCAGCCCAGGACCACGTTTCATTGAGCATGGTGCTTTTATCTTTTAGTGCATCAGGCGCCATGGGTGGTTTACGCAGTCCCGCTATGATCTCATTCATAATTTCGTTGCCAACCCAAAGCGCGATGGTTTTTTTTTGTATGTACAGTGTGTCCCTAATATTTTGTGAAGTGGATTTAATGATTGCAGTCAAAGCGATACTTAGAATCAGTAAAGCAATAAGCACTTCAATTAATGTAAAGCCGGATTTATTTTTCATCATACCTTCCACTGGTCACATTACCATCCGCATGGCCAATAACTTGATAACTGGGTAGTTGGTCTTGTTTTCCAATCCAAATCGTAAAAGGTGTTATATCACCGCTCGCAGAAATAATAATATGCGGCTGACCGTCTAAAGCCACGGGTTTGTCTTGTGCTTTGACGGTGAGTTGCATAGTGGGTGAAAAACGATGTAGCCCAAAAGGTGACTCAGCCAACGCTTGCCAATGTGTTTTGGGGGTATTTTGATAAGTCAAAAACTGAAAGCTGCTGGAGGTAAAAGCAAGACCAATGGTTGCGGGGCGCAGCATGGCTTCTTCTTCCGCCAGGGTGATCAGGTGGGCGAGACTGTTTGCTAGATATTCGTATTGTTTTTGTTGGTTGCGTGAAAGAGTTAGCAGGGCAATGCCGCTGACGATGCTAATAATGACGATCACGATGAGGATTTCAATTAGTGTGAAGCCTTTAAGCTGTGCTGTTGGATAAATTAAATGCTGCGCAAAAAAACTGTCATCCCCGCGAAGGCGGGGACCCATTTTTTTTCTTGATAAGATAATTTTCATAGAATTTTCATTGTTTGGTGATTTACGCTGGATGGGTCCCCGCTTTCGCGGGGATGACAAGTTAGAACTGCTGATAATTTATTGTGAAGACCCATTCGTATTTTCAGTCGCCCAGTTTCCTATCTCTGTGTTCCCATCTTTGCCTTTGGGGCCATAACTGAAAATTTTCAGTTTTTCGTTCTCATTGATATATTGATAGGCTTGTCCCCAAGGGTCCATCGGTAATTGTTGTAAATAACCATCTGATTTCCAGTTTCTGGGTAGGGGGTCTTCGGTTGGTTTGGTCACTAGGGCTGATAGGCCTTGGTCAGTCGAAGGGTAGAAACCATTATCGAGTTTATAAAGGTCCAACGCGCTTTGGATCGCCATAATATCTTGTTTTACTTTAACAATTCTAGCTTGCTCCGGCCGGCCCATAAACTTAGGAATGACAATAGCAGCCAAAATACCTAAAATGACCACGACTACCATGACTTCGATTAAAGTGAATCCGTTCATTTTTTTAGCATAACTGTTTGATTTTTTCATATTATTTCCAACCTTTTTCACAATTTTTAAAATTATCTATTATACTCAAAAAAGTAAGGGATTTGTTTTTTTGTCTGATATTAAAGTATATACTGCACCCACAGACGGTGAGGATTGTTTGCTAATCCGGGCGGGCTGTATAAAATGTATTCAGCGCTATAATGAAAAGGAACAAGCATTAAGTTTAATTAAAATATTTTTTGGAGGTATTGATTATGCCAACATTTAAAAAGAATCCAATTATTGACGTAGCACTAACTATTCCTAATTCGAAAGTAGTATCTGGTGTTGCTTCAGAGGCCGGGATCAAAGAGAGCGTGCAAAAACTACAGAAAGCGACAGAGGTTGTGAGGGAGAAAGCTGCGGAGATTGCTAACGGAAATAATAAGGTAAAACTAGTACGACAACAATCAAAAGGGCAACCTGTTGAAAAAGAGCAAGAAGTTGTTAATGCTCCTAAGCGTCCATCTAAATAGTAAGTGAGATCTCAGTTAACAATTAATTGAAAATAGGCAATGAATTATTTTTTTGGATTATTACAAGTAGGAGACGGATATGTTTGACCGGTTACAAAAACCATTTTTAACGGTTGAGACTGGTGAAGCGTATCAACCCATTCGCCTGGCCTATACGTTGCATCAACCGGAAAAGTTAATACAAACGTTAGAAAGTTTGCGCTGCATGAAAAAAAATCCCACGCCTAATTCTTGGAGTTGGTACTGGGCGGATGAATGTGGTGATTTGCGTTTTGAATCAGTCAATTCTTATCACAGAAATCCGGAATTCCCGCTGCGTCTTGCGACCATCACCCTGCGTGATGGTAAAATTTTTGTTAATCTCACTTCATTTAAACGGGCTTGTTTGGCTGTGCCTTTTTTCCATAGACTGTTAGATAAAGAAGTATTAACAATTAAAGCTGCTGATTTTATCAATAAGGTTTTTTCATTGGATGAGCGATTGCCGCATGGGTTCGCGGAATTATTTAAGGAAGAGGAATTAGACCGCATTTTACATCAACGATTGGAAGAGTTTCATCAGGTCCAAGAAAGAGTCGAGGCGGCTCCCTCGGTCGACGATGCATTAAGCTTATTGTCTAAATATACTCAGTCGGAAACAAAAAAACGGCTGCCTTATGCGGAACGTTATTCGTTTGAAATTCGTGAAGAAGATGATTTGGATGTGGTATTTTTGGCTTTTTATATTTATCTGCGCGGCCGTGAGCTGGTGGCGATCAAGCGCTGGTTTTGTCAAGTGGGTTATGCGTCGTCTGAATCAACGGAGTATACGTTAGCACAAGTTTTTGGTGAGATGGGTATTGATCTCATTGATTAGGTAACAACTCACCGTCATTGCGAGTAACAGCTCATCACCCCAGCACTCGTCATTGCGAGCGAAGCGAAGCAACCCAGTCTTTTCGGCGCTGATTTTGAACGTAAGGGTGCTAATCAATGTTGAAAGGACTGGGTTGCTTCGCTTCGCTCGCAATGACGATAGGACTCCCAGTCGGTGTTGTGTATGTTGCACCAATAGTAGGGCAGCCATTTCTTGTGGCGGGTGAGAGGTTGGGTGTTTTGGCTTACGGCGTAATATTTTTTGTATGAGCTCATTAGTCGATTGTCTTTGTGTAAATTTAGCATTCCTTGTACTAATGAACATGATTTGCAATTGGGCTGGTAGATGGCATTGAAATTATATTCTTGTTTCCATTGGGCAGTTTTTCCTTCGTTTAATGGGTAAAAATAGGCATCAAAGTTTATCAATTCATGCGTTTGGTCATTAAAACTAAATACTTTTAGCCCTGGATTGTTACCGTAAATAGGGCTAATGGAAGGTGTCGTGCTGCTGGGAATAAAATGGGCGTGGTCTTTGCCGGAGATGAGTTGAAAAGTATCGGCATGAATATGTGCCGGCAATGTTCCTATTAATATTGAGGAATACTGTTGAAGCAGGAACAAAACTTTTTCGTTATAAACCGCCTGCCAGAACAACGGATGGATGAAGTACCGAACAATGTCGGTTTTCATTTTTATATCGAGAAAAACATCAATGCCGAAAGGAACATGCATGGCCAATAAAACCGATTGCTGTTGTTGATTGGCCTGGTTTAATTGATTTTGCAGCCAAATGAGTTGTTCATCAGCGGCTTTTTGTTTGATCGAGGTTGTGTATAGAGAGGAAAAAAGCACACTGTTTAAAACGATTAAACGTATGTGCTGAGGAAGTGTAATAGCATAGTAGCCTGCGTTGAAATAAGTGTCTTTGAATTCTTCTCTGGCCTGTTTGTCTTTTATCAAAGCTGCAAAAATGTCCGCGGTATCATTTAAGAATGGACCATTGGGATCTACTAAATAATTTCCTGTATAAGAATCATTGTTGCCAAGCGCCGGATAAATATTCGTGCGAGGTGCAGCTTGGTTTAATTTGTAAGCTAAATATTGAAATGTCTTTTTCATAAATTCAGCATCATTTGCTCCGGACGGATCAGCAGAATAGGTGTTATATTGCTCAAAGAAATTGTGAGCAATGAAGTCGCCTAACATCAAAATAAAAAGCGGCTTTTGTTGAGCCAATGTATTTAATTCTGTTAACGTGGATTGCAGTAAAAAATAATCGGTATCTTGTCGGTAGTTTGTTGATATTTTGTCAGCGTATTTTTGAAAAACCAGGTCCCACGATTGTGCAGGAGTGGCGCGTAATTCGTTTAAGATGGGACAAGGGGGCGTATATTGATCACAACCTATGAAAGGACTGAAATGAATGTCAGCGAGAGCGATAAATTTTTTTAGCGTGGGCTGTGCAAACGCAAGCGTCATATGCAAGCTAAAAAATACTATCAAAAATATAAAGCTTATTTTTTTCATTTCATTATTGCTATCCAGTTAATTTCATAAATTGTTCCAACGTACAATAAGTTGGGCTGCAGCCGGGAATGGCCACGGGTTTATTGTTATATGTTACTTTGATGATGTTATTTCCTTGTGCTGTTTTAAATAATGAAAAATTTAAATCGGATGCAAAAGGAGGTTGTTCATGCAGGGGCGAGCCAAGCGTAGTCATGACGCTCATGATCGTTGCATCATGCGCGATAAATAAAACGTACTTCAGAGGAGCAGGTTGCTGACCGGCTTTTTGTAAATAGCTCGTGACTGATGTTAGTATAGGGGTACCAGCGAGAGCGGCTATTGCTTTTGTTTGATAAATTGTTTCGAATACGTCCATTCCCGCATTAATAATTTCCTTTGCATCGGCTTTACTGAGTCCTGCGGGTAATGGAACATGATGTATTTGGTCAATATGTAAAGCGTCTGCTAATAAGATAATCTCTTGAGGATCGGTGAAAGAGAGACCGGTTGCTTGGCTCCATTTGGTAAGTTTTTGCTGAAATCCACGCGTTTTTTGCGTCCATTGAGGTTGGGAGAGGACGTATTGGTTTAATTGTTGGTTGAATTTTTCTGAGTTGGCATCGCCAATAAAAGGATCAGACATCTTGGGTTGGGTGTGAATGGGAATAGGTTGAAAAGCAACAGGCAATGCGGGTTGTTTGGTTGATAAATGAGGCCCTGTGCCCAGCGGATATAAGCCTAATAACAGTGATTGTGCGCTCATTAATGTGCGAGGAAAATCGGTGGAAAGAACATACATACTTTCATTGTCAAAATGGGAGGGCAATAATTTGTATTGATCAATGTATTTTTTCCGCAGATTGTTGCCAAGCTGCATTTCTTGTCTCATCCCTCTTGCTGTCAATTGCCCCTTTCCTTCTGTCCAGGTATGTGGAGCGTTTGGAATAGCTAATAGAGGTGTTCGATCACCATGACGGATGATGTCGAATGCGAAAATCAAGGTTTCTTGTGCGTGGGCGTTCAGCGAAAGAGCAAGCATTACTGTAAGAAGTACAATTTTTTTTATATGAGTATAAAACATAAAGCCCTTTTGATTTATTCAAATTTCGCATATTTTATCGGATAAAAAAGCAGATAGCAATTTAATGTATTCATGTTTTAGCAGATCCTTCACTACGTTCAGGATGACAATCTTGCATATTACCCAGTAAACTGATCCAACTGAAAGATAGGCAATAAAATGGCGAGAACGATAAATAATACCATGGCGCCCATGACTAAAATAATGGCGGGTTCAAATAAAGCTAATGAAGTTTCGATTAAACGGGCGATTTCACTATCTTGATTGTTTGCGGCACGTTCTAACATATTTTCTAATTGTCCGCTGACTTCGCCGCTGGCGATTAAATGTATGCTCATCGGTGGAAAATACTGCGTCTGTTTTAACGCCAAGCTAATGTTAGCACCTTCACGTACGCGGTTTGCCGCCTCTTCAACCGCTGTGCGAATAGGTAAATTGGTAATGAGTTTGGATGAAATGCTCATCGCTTCCAGCACGGGAACACCTGCTGAGGAAAGAATAGCAAAAGTACGGGAAAAGCGTGCCGTATTGGCAACTTTGATGGCATTGCCTATGAGTGGAATGCGTAGTAAAAATTGATGGACACGGGAGCGAAAGGCCATATTATTTTTCATACTGCGGCGGAAAAAAAATACGCTGGTGATAATAATTAAAAAAAGATAGAGCCCAACACTTTTTAGATGTGTGCTAATGGCAATCAATATAATCGTCATGACCGGCAGTGCTTGTCCGATATTGCTATACACCGTAATCATTTTAGGCACCACATATTCTAATAAAAATACCAATATGCTAAGTGCGACAAAAATCATGACACAAGGATAAATCAAGGCTTGCTGGATTTTTTGCCGCATATAAAATTGTTGCTCGGTATAATCCGCTAAGCGTTGTAACACGACATCCAGATGTCCTGATTTTTCTCCTGCTTCAACTGTTGAGCAATACAGAGCAGAAAATGCTTCTGGATAATCACGAAAGGCAGAAGCTAAAGAATGGCCTTCTAATACTTTGCTGCGTACCGATAAAATGAGTCCTTTGGTGCGATGTTTTTCTGTTTGTTCAGCCACAGCGGCCAGGACTTCTTCTAAAGGCAAACCCGCCGATAATAACGTGGCTAATTGTCTTGTCATTAATGCTAATTCTTTTACGCTGACAGAAGGCTTGCCAAATGCTTTTAGTTTAAAATGGGTTATTTTTTGTTGTGCCAATTCAATTTCAAGCGGCGTGAGACCTTGTTCGCGTAATAAACGCCGCGCTTCTTTGGGAGAGTCTGCTTCAATAATACCTTTTTGTGTCGCTCCCTTCGTATCCATGGCCTGATACTGAAATGCACTCATGTTTATTCCTCACTCGTCACACGTAGAATTTCTTCCAGCGATGTATCACCGGCCAATACGCGTCTATATCCATCTTGACGAATACTAGGGAACAGAGTGCGTGCATATTGCCGCATTTTTTGTTCGGATGCGCGATCATGAATTAAGGTATGCAAGGTTTCATCGATGGCAATGAGCTCATATACGCCACTGCGGCCGCTGAATCCGGAGTAGCGGCACTGAGGACAGCCGACTGGATGATACAGCGTAGGCGGATTTTGTTCTGATATGCCAAGCAAGCTGCATTCAT
Source organism: Legionellales bacterium (assembly GCA_023265835.1). Lineage (GTDB taxonomy): Bacteria > Pseudomonadota > Gammaproteobacteria > DSM-16500 > DSM-16500 > UBA4722. The sequence continues at coordinate 7,618 of JAHFSI010000033.1, read as the reverse complement.
TGGCTGTTGCAACGACGGGCTTCTTGCATTTTTGGCATAATAAACGCATCAAACGTTGTGCAAGCACACCGATTAAGCTGGAAGAAAGCAGAAAAGGTTCTATGCCCATATCATCTAAGCGGGTGATTGCACCAATAGCACTATTGGTATGTAATGTTGAAAGCACTAAATGTCCTGTGAGACTGGCTTGAATGGCAATTTGTGCCGTTTCAACGTCACGAATTTCTCCTACCATGACGACGTCTGGGTCTTGACGTAAGATGGCGCGTAATCCTTTAGCAAAAGTCATTTCAACTTTATAATTGACTTGGGTTTGTCCGATACCGGATAAGTCAAATTCAATCGGATCTTCGACCGTCAAAATATTTCTGGTATTGTTATTGAGTGCAGTCAGTGCCGCATAGAGTGTGGTTGTTTTTCCTGAACCAGTAGGCCCTGTCACTAAAATGATGCCATGAGGAATGGCAATCAATTTTTGCATCAAGCGTAAACCATTCGGCTCCATGCCTAATTGAGCCAAATCTAAACGCGCTGTTTGTTTGTCCAGCAAACGCAGCACGACGCGCTCGCCATGACTGGTTGGCATGGTTGATACACGCACGTCCACCGCACGGCCTGCAATGCGTAAGGTAATGCGGCCATCTTGCGGCAAGCGCTTTTCTGCAATATCGAGTTTTGCCATGATCTTAATACGTGACACAATGAGTGGTGCCAAGATACGTTGCGGTTCAAGCACATCACGTAGAACACCATCGACACGAAAACGAATGGTGATTCTATCTTCAAACGTTTCGATATGGACGTCTGATGCGCTTTCTTTAATGGCTTCACTGAGTAACGCATTTAATAAACGAATGATGGGCGCATCATCTTGTTTTTCGAGTAAGTCTTCCGGTTTGGGTAGTTCGTGCATTAAATCAAATAAGTCCATGGACTCACTTAAATCTTCTGCCATTTGCATCGCAGTGCCTGAATCGGTTTCATAATTTTTAACAAGTAATCTTCCAAATGTCTCATCATCGACGTGTTCTAATTTAACAGGCACATCGATATGCCGGCGTAGTTCATTCAAAATAGTAATGTTAGGTTGATTGCGATATATCACGACAGGAGCGCTGTCTTCCTGCTGTGTGATCAATACACCATGACGTTTTGCAAAAGAGAAAGGAAGTTTTTGAATTGTCTTTGCCACTGCAAATTAATCCTCAAACGGTTTAGGTAATGTTGCACCATGCAGTAAAGGTAAGATATTTTGTGTTTTTTGTACGCCCATATTTGAGACATCTTCCGGCCAGTTAATTTGTTTGTTACGGATGACATTATATTTTGTATTGGTAATGCTTGATGCATCATCCTGACCACGTAAAATAGTCGGTTTGATAAAGACCATTAAATTTTTCTTTTCCAAACGACGGGATTTGTGTTTGAACAATTCGCCGACCAATGGAATATCACCGAGAATAGGCACTTTTTCTACCGTGGTGGTGATGTTATTACTCATCAAGCCGCCAATAACGAGCACATCGGTGCTGTTTACAATAACGGAATTTTGAATAGAACTGGTGTTAGTGGTGGGGTTTAAGCCCGGATTATCTGGATTTTGTAAGGTATCATTTTTTAGTTTAATAGAAAGCCGGACGGCGTCTCCTAAATTGATTTGCGGGGTCACGTCTAAGTTAAGCTGTACATCTAAGCGATTAATGGTATTGAATGGCGTGACGGTTGAAGAACTGCCTGTTGTGGCATAAGAACCGGTTTGATCAGCGACTTGTTGCCCTACAGCGAGGGTTGCTCTGCGGTTGTCGAGTACCACAACGGACGGTGTTGATAAAATATCAGCGCCAATGGTCGTCTGCAGAGCAAGCAAAATGGCCTGCACTTGCATATGAGGGATAATGCCCACAACGCCTTGTCCTATCGTTGCAAAATGAGTACTACTGCTCGGCGGTACGTTGGCTGCGGAAGTTGTCGTACTTAAGCCACCCCATTGTATTCCTAAATTTTTTGTATCGTTTTGATCAAGCTCGACAATAATTGCTTCAATTAAAACTTGGGCGGGCCGTATATCTAATTTAGCAACCACGCTTTGCAATGCTCTCATGAGTGCGGGCGGTGCAGTGATAATGAGTGCATTGGTGGTAGGCTCGCCTTGAATGCTTGTTTTGTTCTCAGGAGTAGGGGCCGCTTTTGTGGTTGATCCCGATGTAGGATTATAATTTTGATTGGGCATAGACATAAGGTTAGTAGGCGATGTGCTTGACGTGCTGCTGTCATTATCTTTGCCTATAATATTTTGTGCAATTTTGCCTAGGATGGGTGCGAATGTTTTGGCTTGTAAGTAGCGTAAATAAACCACTTGGGTATTGCCTTGTGCGCCGCTGCTAGGTGTATCGAGTTGGTTCACTAAAAAACGCATATGCAAACGAGCTGCTTTATTTCCGCTAAGTAGAATGCTGTTGGTGCGCTCATCGGGTGCAAAAGAGATTTGTGGGACATCACCGCTGGCACGGGTTGAATTTTGTAAATTGGTTAAAACAGCGGCTATCTGAGCAGCGGACGCACGACGCAAGGGGACAATATCAATATCATTACTCGATGCTTGGTCGACATTATGAATAATTTCATTAATACGCTCTACATTGGCGGCTCTGCCTAAAACAATAATGACATTGCCTGGCATATAAGCAGACACATTGCTCCATTGCGGCAAAAGCGGACGAATAACAGGAATGAGTTGATTGGCTGAGACATGTTCTAGAGGAATGACCCGTACGACTACTTCATCACCTTTTCCGGGTGATCGACTGGTTGCAACACGCGTGGCCAGTTCCCCGCTTTGCATGTTGGGAACAATTTTGACGACATTGCCGCTTGGAATAGCGGAATAACCTAATAATTCTAAGACGGAAAGGAATAAATCATAGACTTGGTCAGGCTGAATAGGTTTGCTTGAGATCAATGAAATTTTGCCCGTCACTCGTGGGTCTACTACAAAATTTTTGCCTGTTTCTAGGGATACTTCATTAATAACGCTTAAAATATCAGCATCTTGTAAGTTCCAAAGCCTAGAATTGGTCTTAGAGGCGGGAGGTTCTAGTGTGTCTGCTGGAACGGCAGGGAGATCAGCCACTGCAACAATGCTAAAACAGCTCATCAATAAGATGATTAATAAACGAAATAAATGAGTCATGGCAGGTTAGCAATCCATTATTCGCTGAATAGTGTTACGATATCATATTATTAGCGCCGTAGGCCATCAATCCTATGTTGGCAGAGGGTGGATTTTTTTATATCATGATGGTACTCGTGCCAACTTAGCAGGATGCTTAAATGAAAAAAAATGCAAAAAAGCGACAAGCGGGGTTTAGCTTAATTGAATTGGTTATTGTCATTAGTATTATAGGAATTTTAAGCGCAATAGCTTTGTCAAAATATATCAATATTCAATCTCAAGCCCGCATTGCTAAGGCCAATGCGATATATGGTTCTTTTAGAACAGCGGCGAGTTTGGCCAAGGCGAGCTGTATGATCGATTTGTCCGGTGTTAGCATAAGCCCAACCTGCACCTCAACGGCCGGCACAGTCAATATGGATGGCACCACAGTCACCATGGTTAATCAGTATCCTGATGCATCGCTGATCGGCATTGTTGCAGCAACACAGCTTAATGCAACGACAGACAACGTTTCTATTACTGCCGGCAATCCAATTACCGTTGATATCGTAGGCGGCACAGTGCCTAATTGTCGTGTTTCTTATACGGCAGCGGTATCAGGCAGCGCGCCTACATTTGCTTTGACCACCAGTGGGTGTTAGGCGAACTATATTTATTAAATTTTCAAAATAGTCCTTAATTTTTCAAGTTTATCTGTAAAAAAAGTCCTTCCCCATAAATCTAATGCTTTTTTGTCCTGTATATTCAAAAATGACGAAACGTCACTTGTTGCTTTGCCCCAGTCAATACTGTTAATTTTTTTCTGCATAGTTTCAATAAACCACTCAGGCGTTACAGTATTTTCTTGCTTAGCCCAAGGCCCTTGCTGATAAAGAGCATTTGAAAGAAAAATAAAATTAGGAACGACTCTTTTGGCTACATACCAAGCAAAGTCATACCAATCACGGCCTTTAATGTATTCGCGGCATAATAAGGCATGACATTTACCCGCAAAACTGCTACCAAGGTCTTGTGCGACAATAGAATAATCTAAAGGAAATTCTAGAAATTTGATCTCTAAGTTGGAACCTAGGGGAGGGTTAGTATCAATCTCAAATTTTATCGCTAATTTCTTTTCAGGGTAATGTACAAATGATAAGTTAATAATTTTTCCGATTGAATTGTCCTTCAGAAACATTTTCTTTATTGTATTATTTACACGGCTTTTATCAACAATATCAGGGCGAACACCATATTGTTTGCAAGTAGCGCTAATTGCATCTATATAGGGTTCCCAATTAAATTTAGGATTGGGATTTTTTAATAAAAAATCTAAATCTTCCGAGAAACGCGGGAGACCATATAAGATTCGAAGCGCGGATCCACCATGAAAGATAGCTTCTTTAAAAAAATTCGCATTTGCCAGACCATATAGAGCAATCTCTTGCAAAATTTCTTTAAGTGCATGTTCTTCATCTTCAATGGTATTAAGAACATACGTTTCAAGTCTCGCATCAATGATATTTGCGGTCATTATTTTTCAATTTCCTGTTTAAGATTATCTAAAAAATGCAGTACTCGCTTAGAGCGATATATTTTTTTAATTTCAAAAAAATCATTACGATTAATTTGCATGAGTTGTTTTATTTCAATACGTAGACCCTCTGTTAAATAGCGAATACCTTGCCAATCTATCTTTTTTATGTACACATAATCAACCAATGCTCGTAGTGGTGATGCTAATAAAAAAGGTTCGTCTGCAATTTCTTCTACACGAACTACGCCAGTGAGAAATTCATATTCGTTAACAGGAAGTTGATAAAAAGCAAATTCTCCAAATGACGTTACAAATTTTTTAGTGCGGCCGCAAGCCAGCACGCTCGTGACTGTTTTAACCTGCTCAGGAATCCAGCCATGGTAAGATAATGCACTCTCAAGGGAAATATAACTGTGAGGCGCAATTCGACTAGCAAGAAAAAATTTGCTGAGTTTTTTTTGACGGTACTTATCGGCAAGCAAATAAAGCCCTCTGCGAATCGTGATAATTTCCTCTTTTTTTAAGGCCTTATTAACCAATCCATAACGAACAGCAGTAGTCCCATCTAGCATAGTATTAAGATCAACATCAGTAAGAATGTGATCGGCAAAACCTGCTTCAATGATTTTATCTTTAAGTGTAGTCATATTTTATATTTTAGCAAGAAACTTCCTAAATTAGCAAGTTTCTTGAAAATATTTTTTTCTATAATAAAATTGTTTTCTTTATCATTATGATTTATTTAATAAATATTTTTTAGACAAACGATTGCAAATAGTGCTCGAGTTCGTCTAATAATTTTAATTGTGTAGGGGTAAGTTTAGAGTTTTTGCGTAATTCTTCTATTTCATTCAATGCGGTGCGGGGCGTTAATCGTTTTTTTCCTTGATAATCAATCAGTATTTCATTGTCGTCAGCACTGCTTATTTTTTTCATATAGTCGGCGAATTGTTCAGTTTGATCTGCTGTTAACATCTCTGGATAATGTTTCCCCAGAATACGTAATGCGAGCATTTTCAGTCGTGGATTTTGCACTTGTTCTATTAATTTTGCTTTTTGTGAGTGACTGCTAATATGAAAAGTGCGGCAAAAATTTTCTTCTGCATAATTCCAAAATCCATTGAGGTAAAGGCTGGCCGCGACGTCTGTTTCTGGATAAATGGGATATTGATATCCTGCATGATAAGTACGCAATTGTGAAAAAATATCGGGATGTTCTGCTAACCATTGTTTATTTGACTCAGAGAGTGCTCTGCGTTCAGGGCTTAAATGGGTTAAAAAACGTTCTTTGAACGGCAAGATAAAACTGGGCTCACCTATTTTTTTATGTACGACAAATGCTTCGGAAACAGTGTCCGGTGTTATTTTGGTGAGTTCCTCTGAGTCCAATCGCAGCCATAACAATTGGTTTTTATAATATTGATGTGTTCCTAAAAATAATACAGGACTTTGATAACATTTTTCTGACCCAAAAATACTATCGATCATGAGTGCAGGTGCATTTTGTAAATCACGCAAACGGGCTTGGTCTTGTTCTTTATTAAAATAGCCGATTAAATAATCCCACATCTCGCGTTCTTTAAACAACAATCGCGCCAAAGCAAGCGTTGCTTCGACATCCACCATAGCATGATGGGCGCGGCCTTCTGCCAGCTGATTTTCAGTGCTGATGTCAGCTAATTTAAAAGAAGGTTTTCCATTGATGATAGGCCATTTTAAGACGGTGTTTTTGAATAAAAAATACATGACGGCCATGGGATACAAATCCATGCGGCCACATCGATTAGCATATTGATGAGTATAAGGCGGCAATAAATTACGAAAAAAAGAAAAACGTAAAAATTCATCATCAAAACGTAAGGTGTTATACCCTAAACTAATTGTTCCCGGTAAATTTAACCAATGGTGAATTTGTTTAATACCATCCAATTCATTCATGCCTTCTGCGATTTCTTTAAGGCCCATATGATGAGTGATCATCGCAGCGGGTGAAGGAATGACGTCTGGATTTAGTTTGATTTTGATTTCATGTCGTTCTAATTCATTTAATGAATGATCAGTACGAATCGCTGCAAAATGTAATACTTGATCAAAAGCTTTACTTAAGCCTGTGGTTTCAATGTCATAAAATAGATAGGTATTCATTAGATCTCTTCTAAAGCGGTGACCTGATAAGCAGGTATTTCATAAGGATGGCTGGATTTTAACGCAGCAATGACAGCATGCAGCAAAGAGTGGGCACAAACCATTTCTACTTTGTATTCGGCTTCTTTTGACAGTTCTTGTTCTGAGCCAAAAAAAGGATTACTGCCGACAAGAGGCATGTATTGTCCTTCACCCAGTACCTGCCAAGCACAATGACTATAATTACCTATGTTTCCTGCGCCGGCTGCAAACATAGCTGATTTGACTTGTTCAAGATGGGTGGCGGGCACATAGAAGCAGATTTTATACATATCGATTGCATTCCTATTGGTTTTTTAGTCCGGATAATGACATAATCACCGGTAATTCGTTGCGGGTGTAGTTCAATGGTAGAACGGGAGCTTCCCAAGCTCTTAGCGTGGGTTCGATTCCCATCACCCGCTCCAACGTTCAAGACGGAGAAAGCATATGAGAAAATCGTTAAAATGGCTAGGGGCAATTTTTAGCATTCTGGTTTTATTGATCATTCTGACTGTTGTTTGCTTAATAACATTTGTGAGTCCTAATCGATATAAACCGCTTATTGCTGAACAAGTCATGAAATATACAGGTCGCCAACTGACCATAGAAGGCGATTTATCTTGGTCATTTTATCCTTTTCTGGGTGTTAAAACGGGCCATGTCATATTAAGTAACCCCGTCGGGTTTGAGCAGAAAATATTTGCTGAAATTCAGCATGCCACGATTGGCGTCAAATTATTTCCACTATTTAATAAAAGAAT
>JAHFSI010000032.1 GCA_023265835.1 Legionellales bacterium | reverse complement strand
ATTCTATATTACTAAGCTTGATGTGTTACTAGAGCGATATCTTAATTTTTGGTTACCGCAAGTAAATCCACAATTTGAAAATTGGATCGGTGATTATATCAAAGAAAAATCCACAGAAAATACTAAACCCACAAGATTAAAAGCACTGACGGCTTATGTAACAGAACATCAACTCAATCAAAACTCTATTTTTGACGATTTGCATAACGCATGCCGTTATGACAGAGAGTATTTCAGTAAAATTACAGCTTCACTAGGGCCATTATTAAAAAAGCTGACTACAGGAAAATCAGCTGAATTATTATCACCTGATTACGGGAACGTCCACGATGAACGACCGATACTCGATTGGTTGCAGGTCATTCGCAATAAAAAGATTGTCTATGTCGGTTTGGATGCCTTAACAGATCCTGTAGTTGCTGCAGCTGTAGGTAATGCAATGTTCTCCGATTTAGTCTCTGTCGCAGGCCGATTATATAAATTCGGCCTGCATGATGGCTTTAATTCATCCTCCAATTGGCAAGAAACCTTACCTCGTATTTGCGTGCACTCGGATGAATTTAACGAAATCATTGGCGATGAATTTATTCCATTGCTTAATAAAGCGCGTGGCGCGGGATTTACCGTAACTGCCTATACCCAAACATGGTCAGATGTAGAAGCGCGATTAGGCAGTGCAGCCAAAGCAGGGCAAGTCGCTGGCAATATCGGCATAGTAGTGATGTTTCGCTGCAAAGAAGCTGCTACTGTTGAAATGTTACTAAATCAACTAACAACCGTTCCTATTCTTCGAATTTTACCTGCTTCAAGCGCGCAAGATACGCCTCTTGGCGCAGATGATACGTATTATCAATCTAGTAATGAAGACCGCTTTGTACAGAGCGATCAACGCCTCATTGAACAAAACGATGTGCTGAACTTACCTAAAGGACAAGCATTTTGCTTACTTGAAGGCGGCAGATTGTACAAACTACGTATGCCTTTGCCAAAACATACAGAGATCGATATTCCCAATGATATAGCAACACTTGTTCTTGGCATACGCGCTAAAGTGCTAAAAGAAAATAATCCATCATAAGGTTCCCAATGCTTAATTTTAATAAAAAACCGCTGGTTTCAGCGGGGCTATCTGCTTGCCTAGCTGGTCAGAAGATTCTAGAACTCACACACATAAAACACTATGCTAATGAAATACGAAATTTAGTCAGTGCATCGCATGAAGTATATGATGCATTGTATCTTACAACTCTTCATCGGTTCGCTGAGTTTTGCCAAGCAATGCCATTTTCACACCTGCAATTCAACGTACCCTACGGCATGTTGAAACGCCAACTAACCTTAACGATTGCCGTATTAAAAATTCGCCGCGGAAAACTGCTACCTAAAAACGCAGGAACAGAAACTATTTCTGCCGAAGATGCAGCATGGACATACGCACTTTTTTCATCAAGTCTATTGAGCGATATTTATTTTGTGCAGCACGATCGAAAAGTAACATTGCATCGTGCAAATTCAGATCCCGCAGGAATCTGGGCGCCGATTTCTGGCTCTCTTTATGAAAAAACATGCTATTACCACATGGAATTTATAGAGCAAGAACCTGTGACTGAAAAAGGTATTTTCATGGCAGCTATATCTGGCCGCATTATACCGCCTGCAGCAATACGTTGGTTGGCTAGTTACCCTATGCTATATTCTTGTTGGTGGAAAACAACTTTACATGAAAAAATCGATAACAACTCCTTACAAAAAATCATAGCAGAGGCAGCCAAAAAATCAGGCATATTACTTTATAAAAAAGAAGAAAAAATTCTTAATGACACGAATCCGTTTGAAAAATTCACTGAATGGCTAGTTATTAAAATAAAAGAGAGCTCAGCGCAGGCATTTCAAGTCCAAAAAGGACTATTCATCAGCGAAACATTCGTCAATGATTTTTTAAAAGAAACAGATCAATCTGATAGAACCCTGTTTTTACAAAATTTAACGAACGCTAATTATTTAATCCAAAAAGAGAACAGTTTTTACCATTCTCTTGCTCCTATAAAATTTGAAAATAGACGCATACTCAACGGCATTATATTAAACAGAGATTTTTTACCTGAACCATTAAAAAACCTCCCTATTAACAATGATTTTAAAGACAACATTCCATTGTGAGGCCAGCCATGCAACACGTATCCACTAACGATTCAAAAGAAAACTCCAACACGGCCTATGGACAAATAACTCTATACACAAGGCTCGCTCAATCACTGTTTAATTGCTCATGGAACCATGGAAAACTTGGGCTTGTTCAATTCGCAAGTATCATGACTAAAATATCAAAAGCATCAAGAGAAGATGATCCTTACGCTGATTGGTATCTATTAAAAACCTATCAAGCCTTATTTGATGTACGAGAAAAAATACAAGCAATCGAACTGACACTAGCACAACATTTAGATAATTTACGCGGCGTTAAAGTCACCCTGTCATCAAACGGCCAATGCCTTCATTTTCCTTTGCAATTTTCAACACCCTATGGCTTTATGGGCGCCTATCTGCTTGCCGATGTAGATTATGTCTTTCGCCAGATCGCAACCCTAAAACGTATCGGCATATTTTATCCCGAAGATATTACAATCAAAAAAATCGTCCATTATTTACAAAATGCGTTTGCTATACCTCGATACTGGCGCCATACAGGCATCACCCGTCAAGACGTGATAACTAACACAGAGCGATACCAAAAAGCCAAAGCATTAATGGGCGAAGTACCCGAAGCCGTATTAAAAAATGAAATCGAATTTTCATTGCTTCTAAAAAAAACAAAAGGATAAACAAGTGGTTCCAATAATTTTGATGGATGTACCATTGCATTGCATAAATCATGCAGCTATTATATATCACGTATCCGCTAAATTAATTATCTCCGTGTTACAAGTCGAGCAAGGTCAGTCAGGGAAGGTAATAAAAAATAAAAATGGTACCTATGATATAGGCCCCATGGGAATTAACTCTCTATGGCTTCCGACATTGAAAAAGCACGGTATATCAGAACAAGCCATCCAGTTTGACCCATGCACAAACGTCATGATTGGTACTTGGATTTTAAGCAGAAAAATTGCAAGACGAGACAATCTGTTGATAGGAATAGGCGATTACAATTCGCATCATGTTCCCTTTAACCAACATTATTACAATCAAGTAAGAATGCGTTATACAAAAATAACACTACTGTTGAATGAACAAGAATAAGCTCAGTCGCCATCCCGCCCGACTTTAACCAGCAGGATAAAACCCAGTACAGCGTGATGAAAATTGGGCCCCCATTGCAAAATGGTTCACGCAATAATTACAGTCATGTAATTATTTCCCCACCCCGCTTTATTTTTTCTCACCAACCAACCCTCAAGGGAAAACTCTTTCCCATTGGGGCAGCGGTTTCTCTTTGAGGTTTTTTTATTAACTTACAGGAGAAGTCACTATGTCATCACTACACCCGTGCGGCTGATCGCTGCACTTTTACAAGCAAGAAGATTGAAGAGTTCAAATAATCATCAATCGTCTCATTTATAACACATGATTTTAATTTAAAAGGAAGGTATACTATGCACAATTCACATACAAAAGATTTATTTCAACTACAAACTGAATTAATAGAAATGAAGGTAGATATGGCAGTCAGTAAAACGATAGATCGTGCAATCATGCAACTAAGCGATCTTATCTCCGGTGTTCGTGATGAAGTACATGAGCTGAGAGGCGAGATGAATGCTCGTTTCTCGTCTGTCGACTCGCGTATTTCATCAGTTGAAAACCGTTTGATTGCTGTTGAAACTAAATTAGGCATAAAAAATGTTTTTCATACAGAAGTTCGCTCCAGAACGCTTGACTACAGTTTTAAAGCTGGCTGGTTAGCGCTTGGAGGCGCGATTATGTATGGTATGGTTATCATCCACGCATTTTTAGTCAAATAAATTTTTTCACTCATCCGCTGAGGAACTTCTTCCTCAGCGGAAAAGGTTTCCTCAGTTTTTACCAAAGGAAACCTTTATGAAAACTCACCTAAAACACATCGAAGATAGTGATGCACTCATTATCAACGCACTACGATGTTTAGAAATACGACTACACCATCACTCTGCCATCCTGAATAACTCTCGCAATGTTCGTGCATACCTGCGATTACAGTTAGCAGAAGAAGAGAGTGAAATGTTTTCCGTATTATTTTTAAATACACAGCACCGTTTACTCGCTTTTGAAAAACTTTTTCGTGGTTCGATCAATGAAGCAGTTGTTTATCCCAGGACGATTGTGCAAAAAGCATTGGAACACAATGCTGCTAAAGTCATTTTAGCGCACAACCACCCCTCTAATAACTGCAGCCCTAGCACCGCTGATAAAGAGATAACCGAATCCATTCGGAAAATTCTCAATGTCATCGATGTGCAAGTGGTTGATCATGTGATTGTATCCAGACAAGGAAGTTTTTCATTTTCTGAGCACAGTTTGCTTTAGTTTTTTTTAATCCACTCTGCGGGGAATTCTCCTCGCGGAGGACTTCTCCGTCGTTATTTTATTACAGGAGAAGTCATGATGGATCATATTAAGTCATATCATTTATATCAGTACTGGGATAATAACAAGTTAGTGTACACAAAAGAAGTACACTGGCTGGCTGATAAACTAAAATGTTACTGGCTGATTGATGAAATCGGCCGTGTGATATTTCAGAAATTATTAGCAGGATACTTTAATTCATTCTACTGTATCCAGTTATTAGTCCATGCTGATTGCACTGCCGTTATCACAGTTGGCAACGAATACGATCATATTTATTTCGAGCACAAGATTAACTGGACTGACTGTCCTATTGTTGGAGAGCCAATCAGTTTTTATCTATGTAAATCGGGCAAGTATTATTGTTTGATGTTACCAAGTGAATACTAAGTCATATCAATTCAAGCCCCATTATTTTGGGGCTTTTTTAACTCACCTAAAAGCTTGTAAACGCGCCGCGTCACTAGTAGACATCGAAGATGTCTGTAGTGACGCGGCGTAGCTTTTAAAAAATATCGCAAAAGATCAAAACGTTGCGATTCATAACTGTCACTTTTCTCTCGTGACAGTCATCGTTATGCCATTTTATTAACCTTTAATTCATAAGGAGGTACCTGAAAAAAAATCTCACTGTTGTAACCCTTAACACATCGTCTCTTTGCAATGTAAATTGCGATCTATCTTCGCACGGCGAAATAGATTGAGACGCTTAACACTTAGCAAAATTCAGCCGTGATAGGGCAACGACGTGAAATAAAGTGAAGGTACAATAAAATGGGCATCCGACACGATTTACAACGTACTATTTACCAAGTCCTGCAGCATAACCGCGATGGCTCGTATGCTACTCAGCATGATAGAAAACATATTCTATTCAAATTCGCTGAGGATTTAGTGTCATTAGGTTATGCTCTGCGAGACATTAAAGGATTAAAAGAGAAGCATATCGTTTCAGTAATAAAATTTTGGCAATCAAAAAATTTATCCAACGCAACCATAAAAAACCGTACCGCAGTCCTACGACACCTATGCGCCCGCATCAATAAACCCAACATTATTTCCAGTAATAATAAAATCGGCATTGGCAAACGCACCTATATCCCCATAAAAAATCGCGCCCTACATGCCCCTGACTTTTCAAAAATCACCGACCCCTATATCCGCATATCATTAGAATTACAACGCACCTTTGGCCTCCGCCGCGAAGAATCTCTCAAAATCAAACCCTGGCAAGCTGACAAAGGCGACCACTTATCTCTACAAGCCTCTTGGTGCAAAGGCGGCAGAAGCAGAGACATTCCCATCCGTACTGACGAACAGCGATACTGGCTAGACCAAGCAAAAAACCTCATACAACATAAAGAATTTTCTCTTATCCCTCCCCAAAAATCCTATATCCAACAACGCTACCTCTACGACAAACAAGTCACCCGCGCCGGATTAAAAAACTTACATGGATTACGTCATGCCTATGCTCAACGGCGTTATAAAGAACTCACTGGCAGGGAAGCACCGATTAATGGCGGCCTTAAATCATCAAATCTCAACACAGAACAAAAACAAATCGATTATCAAGCACGCATGATTTTGACCGAAGAGCTTGGGCATGGCCGAGTACAAATTACTGTTAATTATTTAGGTCGATAAATTTTAAACAATACACATGAATTCACATGACCCAATGTAAGATAAAGCCCATCCATGATGGCTGTTATCAACCAAATAAAATTGATGTATGCAAAGCCAAATTTGCCATATCCGCCTACAAATAAAGGAAAAACATCCATTCAAGTGTCACCATCCTTTTTACAATTTATAAAATTTCATAAACAGCATACTGCATTAAAAAATTTTTCATGTAATCTCTTGCATAGTTAAGGATGATTACGGTGATTGAACGGATTCTGCAACCACTCCTCGTTTTGTTATGTACGGACGCGATTTTGTTAAGGATAACATAGCTGATATCAGTAAAGGGCAACCATAAGGTTGCCCTTTTTTACTATATGGTTTGTAAGATGTTTATGCTCAACAACGTTATAAACAACTCACCGGCTGGGAAGCACCTATTAATGGCGGGCTAAAAGCATCTGTTTTAACTTCTGAACAAAAAAAAATTGATTATCAGACACGCATGATTTTAACTGAGGAGTTTGGGCATAGTCGTGAGCAGATTACGGTTAATTACTTAAGAAGATAATTTTGAAGGATAGGATTGACCCAGAACATCTGTTAAAATTTAGCCATAATTACCAATTCTGAGTTTAAATTTAGGTTCTGGTCTAACTATAAGATTTATTTATATTTTCTTGTATTTTTTGCCACAAATAGTTACTATATTTTGTGGCAAAATAGGTATTAGATAATATGACTGAAACTGTCGTGCAAAATGCAAAAAACAGGATTATTAAACATGGTAGAGGGTGGTGTTTCACTCCCAAGCATTTCCTAGATTTAGATAGTGATACAGGTGTACGAAGCGCCTTGTCACGTCTTCAAAAAGATAAGTTTATTCGGCGGCTCGCGCAAGGGATATACGATTATCCGCGCGAACATGAAACCCTAGGCACCCTCCCTCCAAAAGCCGAAGAAGTTGCAAAAGCAATTGCAGAAAAAAATGGGATTCAGTTTCAACCATCGGGCGCATATGCGGCAAACCTTATCGGTTTGTCAGAGCAAGTCCCTGGGCGTATTGTATTTTTAACGAATGGGCCATCAAAAAGGGTCAAAATAGGGAAGCAAGAAATTATATTCAGAACGACAACAGAAAAAAATATGCATCCTGCCGGCACTAAGACTGGTCTTGTAATACAGGCGTTTAAAAATCTGGGCAAAGATAATATCGATGATGCAGTGCGAGCTAGAACACGAAAATTTCTTGTCGGAACAAGTCGAAATGAGCTTATTAAATATTTAAAATATGCGCCACAATGGATTCGCGATCATATTTTCAGCATTATGGATATTACGCCATGACAGATTTACATTTACTTTCAGTAACGGAACGAGAAGTTTTTTTTGATGCTGCTGCAGAAGAGCTAAGCATCCCATTTGAAATTATCGAAAAAGATTTTTGGGTTGTCTGGACACTAGAAAGGTTATTTTCGCTTGTTGATTTAAAAGATCATCTAACGTTTAAAGGTGGCACCTCTCTGTCTAAAGTTTACGGTATCATTGAGCGGTTTTCGGAAGATATTGATCTTTCAATTGAAAAAGAATTTTTTGGATATGGTGAAAATAATGATCCTGAAAAAGCCGAATCAAAGAAAAAGCAACGGGTGGCATTAGATAATCTCTCTGCTGCATGTTCTAACTATATTCAAGATCAATTAATTCTAAATCTGGGAATTGCAATATCAGATAAATTACAACTATCTGAAGGTTGGCATCTTGAAATTGACACTGATGATCCGGATTGTCAAACACTGCAATTCAAATATCCTAGCGCTACAGACAGTAATGGGTATATTCGCCCATCTGTAAAAATTGAGTTTGGTGCACGGTCTGAGCATTGGCCGGTGAGCAAACATAAAATTCAAAGTTACACGAAAGATGCACTTAAAGAGAAAGTGACAGAACCAGAGGTATGGGTTAAGGTGCTTGATGCTAAACGTACCTTCTGGGAAAAGGCAACAATACTTCACCAGTATGCCCATCTACCGCAGGATAAAAAATTACCGCCCAGGATATCAAGACATTATTATGATTTTTTCTGCCTTTTAAATTCAAATATTAAAGCTATTGCTCTCGCCGAAGAGGATCTTTTAGATAGGGTTGCAATTCATAAAAGTGTTTATTTTGCGTCTGCATGGGCAAATTATGGCACGGCTCGGAAAGGTACTCTAAAGCTATCGCCACCTCAGAATCTTCATGATGGTTTAGAAAGAGATTTTGGCTTGATGAAGGATATGTTTTTTGGGAGTGTTCCAGATTGGAATGAAATATTGAATAGTATTAGGGATTTTGAGGTAAGGTTTAATAAAGACAATATATAAATAGTTATTAAATTTAATTAAAAGAAAACACACGAAAATGTCCTCAAATAAAAAATCTGCTTTTGATGTGTCAGAACGTCCAATTTTAAACGCTAACAAAGATTGTTTTAATGCTAAGTTAAGACCCGCCCATTCCATAAAAACTAGATGCAAAACCAGGTTCATATTTTCCCTGCATCATTGCGATAAGATCGAAGCCAAATTGAGAAAAATATACCTCTGACCAAGTTATTAGTGACCCTAGATGAATATCTTCTGCAATTTTAATTGACGCAGTCATAGCGCTGCTGCTTAATAAAGACATTTTCCCTTCACCTATAGTGCCTTCGAATGGAGTAGTGAATTGCGTGAGGCTTAACTTCCCAGTAAGTGGTTTTTGATGATTCTCGCCGCGTAAAATTATTCCTCCAAAAAAACCACGTAATGTAATGCCATTAAGTATTTTATTTAGTGCTTCCACGCTGCTCTGACTCCTGAACAAAAGAAAATTGATTATCGGGCACGTATGACGTTAACAGAAGAACTTGGTCATAGTCGTGAACAAATTACAGTAAATTATTTAGGGAGGTAATTGTAAATTACCTTTAAATTTTGAGTTAACATTATAGAGATCATTAGATAAAAATCCTCAATTTTTATACGTTAAAGTATCTCTATTTGCACTAATGAATCGATTCCACAATTTTTAAAATTTACACCTACTACCCCATCCATTTGAATATCAAACTCAAATCTTACTAATGCTTCAATTGATGCCTGAAAATTCTCTTCAACACTATAATAATGATCACTATGTTCAGAGACTGAGAGAATTTTATCCATTGCGTAATAATCAGCTTTATAAAGGTAATAAGACACTTCAATATTAGTTTCAAAGCTGCAAGGTACAACTATAATGCCTCCTCCATAATAATCAGCTTCAGAAAAACCGTAACTTACATCATTAGGTTCGCCCGAACACACTATAGTACCTTCATTATTATCATCAAGTATTTTTGTACTGGTAATTTTTTTCCATGCAAGAAAGCTTGGAGCCACTGCTGCAATCCTACTTGTTAGTTCTGATAAGTTATTTACACAATAATCTAGGATCAGAGCTTGCTCAGATTCATCAAGATCAATATATCCTTTGCAAACATCTGATTTAATAAAATCGTCTAGAGAGCAATAAATATGCAAATCACTTGATGATCTCTTGCATGCAGCCAAAAAATCTTTATCCTCAGAGATAAAGTGAACTTCTTTTTCTTTTTCGCATATTTGCTTGATGTTTTGAAATATCAACCCGTCTGGGATATCTTTTCTACTTTTTATATTTTTGAAAGGCGGCTTCCCTTCAAAATAATCTTCAAATGTATTTTTATAATTATTTAATGTTAGATCACATTTCTCTGCTTTCATATCATATAACCAATTCAAATAGTGTAATTTTGCTTGTTTGAGTATTTTGTTTTTATCAAAATATGCTTTCTCTAATTTTTTATAACTTTCTTCATTAAGATAATTTATTTTGCATAGTTGCGCTAAGTTATGTATTATCTCCTCATATGATTTTTCGTAAAGAGATGTTAGCTGAGATATAAATTCCCGTTCAACAAAATAAGGGACATATAATTTTATTAATGATTTTCTAATTAAAGATTCGAGCGCCTGAAATGCTGCAGTTTTCCTTTTTATATCTTTATAATAAATATTTGTATCAAGTATTAAATTTTGCATATAAATAAATTCCTCTATAAATATACGACCAAATGTGGTTGCATGATGAACAGTTTGTAAAAACTCCGCTATTTTTTTGTTTTATTTGACATATCACAAATATATTTATTCGCTTCAATTTCCATTAATAAATAATGTTGGGTAATATGGAGTAAATTTTTTAAATCATCAATGTCCTTAGTTTTCCATTGGCGATGATAATGGGTTTCATCATTACCTAGCCAAACAGTTTTTTCAACAATTTCACGAAAAGTAGAATGTTTAAGATATGTTTTTATTATTTGAGATAAATTATTTTTTTTAATTTCAGCCTGCTCTGTTGGATGAGTAGTCATACAATAATCTTTAATCAGAAATTCAAGAGATTTTCTTAATCCAACTCCTACTAATTGCGTAAGATTATGATTATCTGCAATCATTGCCTGATTATAAATTTCATAGAAAGTTGGAGAAATGTCCTTCAATTCTGCTGCTACAACTGTTTCATGCGGTATTTTTGGATATGAGTTTGTATATCGATAATAATTATCTCTCGAATCAACTTGTTGATAAACACTTATAAATAGTCTTTTACACTTTTCACTAGGACAGCAAAACACTAATTCTAATTTATCCTCCAATTCTATATTTTGGTAAACTCGAGTTGAATCAATAGATCGGTGACAACGAGGACACTCATCAGGATAACGATCAATTCTGAAATCTCTCTTTGGAAAATTTAATTCAATGGCGTCCATTTCTTTGTCCTTTTAAATAATTATCTATTAATTATGCAGGGGTTGGTCGGCGACTCCGTTTTAACCCGTTTTTTAAAATTAAATATGTTTCATAGTTGTTTTAAGTAACTCGCCAGCCATATTTAGTAATTCGTCACGAAATTCAATATGGCCTTTAGACTCGATGAACAGTCTGATTGTTTTTGTCATTTCTTTAATTGGCTCACTAAGATTTTTATACAATGCTAAGGAATCAGTATTATCAGGTTTTTTGTTCATAGCTATCAGATTATTGAGAGCAATTACTTGGCGAAACATTTTTGTTAACAATTCTATATTTTCTTTCTTTTTATTGTAGGGCAAAAAATATTCTAGGCATGAGATAAAGCTTAATGCTTCCCAATTTAATTCGGTATTGGCGGTTAGTTGACTGACAGAGATGAAGCAGATAAATAATGTATAAAACATTTCTTTCTGTTCCATATTGTAAAGGTCAATTCCCGATCTGCTTGCTATTTCATTAGTAATAAAATGAGATAATGCAATTACTTTCTTATCATCTCCGCCTTTGGGTATTTGTAGATTGCATGATTCAATGAGTGCGTTAAAATCTGGCATTGCTTATGACCTTAGCAATAGGAGCAATAATACAAGATTGTATCATATGGTTATTTATCGTGTTATGCCATGCTTTGTAAGAACTAGGGAAGGAGTATTAAAAAGCCCAAGGGGTGGCGCTCAAACTCAAAGACTATTTTTAATTACCGTCTTTGGGGTAATGACCGCCAGTAGGCTCGCACATAGATGGGGAAGATATAAAAAATTCTTCTCCAATGTTGCCTAACAAATACGGTCTTCATGCGATTTAGCATAAAGCTACCTGCTTATCATTTCGCTGGGACATAGAGCCCAGATTTCTCTTTTGAGCCTAATTGCTCTGCTGGTTTGCAACGACTCAAAGATTGAAACAATAAGAATGGGCGCCACTTTTAGAGTATAGGGCTCAATACTTGTTTTATGTGACGCATAGTGGGGTTTATTATTATCTTTAACTGACCCACGAGTATTCCGTTAGGCTTATTAAGGGTAGAAATCAGGGTTTTTCGGAGTGTTAATTTATATTATTATTCAATAAGTTGTGTTCGATAGAGCTCGAGCCTAGAGCCAAGAGATTATGAGTTAGTTGTTTTGTTTCTTTTCGCGATAAAATTAAAAATTCTATAGCGATAGATACATTTTGTATTGACATAATGTATACATATAGTATCATTCCATCCTAAGCATTCCCCTAATGCCCTCAAGCCAAAACCAACCCAAAAGGAACAGGAAGCCCATGCTAATACTCAACCGCAAAGCCGGCCAGTCAATTCTCATCACCTCCGACATCAAAATCATCATCCTAAACGCAATAGGCGACATCCGCCTAGGCATCGAAGCTCCCAAAGACATACACATCTTACGCGGCGAACTACTCCACCGACCCCAACAACCAACACAAAACCCCCAACCCACAATCATCACCTACCGCGGCAGATAACCATGCGCATGCTCACCCTCACAGAAGCTGCAATATTTTTAAACATGACCCCCGATGGCCTCCGCAAAAAAGTCATCAAAGGCGAAGTCCCCGGTGCAAAAATCGGCAAGCGTTGGTGTTTTCTAGAAAATGATCTTGTCGAATACATCAGATCACTTTATCCTAACCCTGCTAAAGCATCGTGGGGTGTCCGTCATAGGAGAGAAGAAATATGGCACTCTACAAAAGAAATAACATTTGGTGGATCACAATCAGTTTCAAAGGAACGCGAATACAGGAAAGCAGTGGGACTTCCAGCAAAATAGACGCACAACGCCTTCATGATAAAATCAAGGGGGAGTTATGGAAGGTCAGTGCACTTAAGGAAAAACCTACCAAAGACTGGAACGATGCCGTGCTAAGATGGTGTGAAGAATCACAACATAAAAAGAGCTTGGGTGAAGATAAATCGAAGCTGCGATGGTTAGATCAACATCTCAATGGAGCACTCTTGAAAGACATTACTCGCGATAGAATCGAACAAATTGCACGCGATAAAGAAGCAGGCGGTGCAAGCCCTGCGACCGTGAATCGTGTGCTTGCTTTGGTTCGATCCATTCTGCGTAAAGCAGAGCGTGAATGGGAATGGATAGAGCACGCGCCAATGATTAAGCTACGCAAAGAAGATAACAAGCGTATACGTTGGTTAACAATGGACGAAGCTAAGCGTTTGCAGCAAGAATTACCAGAACATTTAGCAGATGCAATGGTATTTGCACTTTACACGGGCTTGCGTGAATCGAACATCACCCAGTTGGAATGGTCTGAAATTAATTTCAGTCAATGCCACGCCGCGATTCCTGCACATAAAGCAAAATCAGGAAAAGCGATTGCGGTACCATTGAATAGTGAAGTCATGACAGTTTTGCGAAAACGAAAAGGGTCACATCCTCGATTTGTTTTTTCATACCAAGGCCAACCTGTTCGATGGTTCAACACTAAAGCGTGGAGGAAGGCATTGCTGCGAGCAAGCATCACTGATTTTCGCTGGCATGATCTTCGCCACACTTGGGCATCTTGGCATGTGCAAAACGGTACATCACTTCAAGAGTTGCAACAACTTGGAGGATGGGCAAATTTCGATATGGTGTTGCGATATGCTCACTTGAGCAGCCACCATTTGCGTGATGCGGCAGAGAGAATTTCTGCAACGTCTGCTACAAATTTGCTACAGTCGAACTGTTCAGTGGGAATCGGCCAGTGAAAGACACTTATAACTATTTGATTATATTTGTTTTAAATCTGCCGACGGCGAGAGTCGAACTCACGACCTACTGATTACGAATCACTTGCGCCATGAGAGGAAAATATTTCTCACGCAATTTTTTGGGAACATGAGAATGCGCGTCTTGTATACAAAATCCAAGCGTAATCGAAAGCTTCCAGGCATAAGAAAATGAATTACGAGTCCGGCCATCGATACATTCACCACCTAAGTCACGGCAGTATTCCTGAACATATTTGGGCCCCGCATTCTCAACAATATTAAAGGTTTTTATAAAAGCCATGACTAAATGCGCTTTCAATGACTCATTTACTTCTTCTATAGAATAATCTGTTTTAATTTTTTTAGCAGAAGGGCTAAGGTTCTCTTTTTGATGAGAATAATGATTTTCTATATGAATCACTGCAGTATTTTCAGGAACACCCAAAGGAAGAGTATTTTTTTTGGCACAATCCAGTATATAAAAAAGCGTATTAAGAATTATTGTTAAATCTTGCTGTGCATCCGGACAAAGGTTATAACAGTTGGCTTCTACTGCTTTTTTCTGTATGCGCTTTAATTCATCTACCATTTCCTGATCAGACATCACTTTTTCTTCAGGCAACCTATTATTCATACTAACGCCTCGTTTATGTGTATTTTTTGATGCGTTATTTTAGCACATTTATTAAATAGTTGAACAATTTATTTATAATTGTATTTTTTATATATATTTTCTAGGTGCTGATACGTCTATATTACAACGGTCTAGCTGTCAAAGCTTAAGAAGATGAGCTTCTCCGACCAAATCGCACTACTTTGCGGAAAAGTCTTGACTTTTCCGCAAAATGGTGCAGAATAGTCGATATGGAAAGAATACAAATTAATTATATTATCAAAGACTTAGCAAAAAAAATGGGCTTAATCGTCGGGCCCAGACAAGTTGGGAAGACTTATCTTTCTAAAAAAATCGCCAGTTCTTTTAATAATCCGCTTTATCTGAATTTCGACCATGTTGAAGACCGAGAAATTATCACGCAGCAAGCATGGCTCCCTACCACTGATTTAATTATTCTCGATGAACTGCATAAAATGCCGGAATGGAGAAATTATTTAAAAGGATTGTTTGATACCAAACCGGAAGAATTACATATCTTGGTAACAGGCAGCGCGCGTCTTGATGTTTTTAATAAAATAGGAGATTCACTGGCTGGACGTTATTTTTTGCATCGTCTGCTTCCATTATCGCCTGCTGAATTGTTCCAACTTAAACAAACAGTCCATCTTGATACGTTAATCCAACAAGGTGGATTTCCCGAACCCTATCTTGCTGAAAATGCGATTGAAGCGGCACGATGGCGTTCTCAATATAGTAGCAGCATGCTTTCAACCGATGTATTTGAATTTGATATGATACAAAATTTGAAAGCATTAAAAACTGTTTTTGAATTATTGAGAACCAAAATTGGTACTCCCATTTCATATCAATCTCTCTCTGAAGACGTCGCTGTCTCACCTAATACGATAAAAAAATACATTGAAATATTAGAAGCCTTATTTATTGTCTTTCGAGTTACGCCTTATTCACATAATATTGCTAGAAGTATATTAAAAGAACCTAAAATTTATTTTTTTGATAATGGCTTAGTTAATGGCGATGAGGGAGCAAAGCTAGAAAATTTAGTTGCTATATGCTTATTAAAAAGTGTTTATGGCCGAATTGATTATCGCGGAGAAAACATTGCATTACATTATTTACGTACTAAAGACGGGCAAGAAGTCGATTTTGCCTTAGTAAATGATAATCATATTGAACAACTGATTGAAGTTAAAAACAGTGATAAGGAAATTGATAAATCCCTTTTTGCTTTTCATCAAAAATACCATGTACCTGCGGTTCAACTGGTAAAAAATTTACGCCAAGAACGACAGGTTAATGGGATTCAAGTCAGGAAATTGGCGGAATTTTTAAAAGAATTGTTTTTATAATCATCCTGAAAATTTTGTGTTGGTTTTTAATAAGGCCAATAATTCTTTGTCTGTTAAATGCTGTAAATCTTTTTGAATAGTATGGGCCACCCGTTCTTTTACGTGTTTATCAAGATGTTGAAGTAGCAATCCATTCATATGCGGCGGGGTGATAAGAACAAGGCTTTCATAAGCATTGGTGGTCCTGCCATGATTTAACTCACGGGCAATTTCCCGTGCAAAATCATCAATCGCGACTTCCTTAGGATCGGTACGCTGTGAAAAAGAACCGCCTGCATGAGATGGGTCTGATTGATAATGCCCCGGTTTATCTGAAGTGAGAAAATCTGATTTTTTGAGTCTATTTTCAGGATGGTTCAATTCCTTAAGCAAAATAAGCTGCGCAGGATTTTTTTGATAATCATATATATGACACATGTTACTATTTGTATTGACAACCCATATCATAAAAATGTCCTCCTTGTTCACTATGCTAACACCTAACCACTTGTTTATCCATAAAAGTTTATTTATATTAAACAAATAATTATAATACGCCTAATCAGAAGTTAATCCGGCAAAAAGGACACGCCATGAAAAAAAGTAAAATCTATGATGTACCAGCATCGATTGCTAAAGAAGCGTATATCAATACAGAAAAATATCATACGCTCTATAAACGTTCCATCGAAAATCCTGATGCGTTTTGGGCTGAGCAAGCAAAAGAGTTTATTACCTGGTTTACACCTTGGAAATCCGTGCAAAGCGGTGATTTTGATACGCTGGACATACGTTGGTTTAGCGGGGGAAAATTAAATGCTTGTTACAATTGTGTTGATCGGCATTTGAAACAACGTAAAGATAAAATTGCTATTATTTGGCAAGGTGACGACCCTAATGAAACGTTGACACTAACGTATGCTGAATTGCATGAAAAAATAAATCGCTTCTCTAATGTTTTAAAAAATTTAGGCGTTAAATCAGGTGATCGTGTTTGTATTTATTTACCTATGGTTCCTGAAGTTGCCATCGCAATGCTTGCTGTAGCTCGGATCGGCGCTGTTCACTCCGTTGTATTCAGCGCATTTTCATCTGATTCATTAAAAACACGTATTTTAGATGCCGATTGTAAATTGCTTATTACTGCTGATGAAGGCATTCGGGGCGGAAAAACGAACCCGCTAAAAAAACAAGCGGATAAGGCACTAGAAAAATGTCCTAATGTAAAACAGGTTATTGTAGTTAAAAGGACGGGCGGCCCTGTGCCTTGGAACAAAGAACGTGACGTTTGGTATCATGAAGCATTACAACAGGCGAGCAGCGAATGTCCTGCGGAAAAACTCGATGCAGATAGCCCTTTATTTATTCTTTATACTTCAGGATCAACGGGAAAACCTAAAGGCATTTTACATGCCACGGGTGGTTATCTCGTTTATGCGGCCATCACTTACAAATATGTATTTAATTATCAGGAAAAAGATATTTATTGGTGCACTGCTGATATAGGCTGGGTAACAGGACATTCTTATTTAATCTATGGGCCTTTATTAAATGGCGCTACGACATTGATGTTTGAGGGTGTACCGCATTATCCTACTTTTTCGCGTTTCTGGGAAATCGTCGATAAACATCAAGTCACTATTTTTTATACCGCGCCTACTGCCATTCGTGCGTTACATAAACAAGGTGATCAATGGGTGAAAAGCACCAGCAGAAAAAGCCTTAAATTATTAGGGACGGTGGGAGAGCCCATTAATCCGGATGCATGGGAATGGTATTATCGCGTGATTGGTGATAAACGTTGTCCGATTGTAGATACTTGGTGGCAAACAGAAACGGGGGGCATACTCATCACCCCTCTTCCGGGTGCAACTCCCTTAAAACCGGGTTCTGCCGGCTGGCCTTTCTTTGGAATTTCTCCTGATATTGTGGATGAACAAGGACAATCTGTTGAAGCAGGAAAAACGGGTAATTTAATCATAAAAAAACCTTGGCCTGGTTTAATGAAAACCATATACGGTGATCAAGAACGTTTTAAAGAAACCTATTTTAAAACACTACCAGGAAATTATTTAACTGGCGATAGTGCAGAGCGTGATGAAGACGGCTATTTCTGGATCACAGGACGTAACGACGATATTATTAAAGTATCGGGACATCGTATTGGATCGGGAGAGATAGAGTTTATTTTAAATTCCCATCCTGGAATTGCAGAATCTGCTGCGGTAGCTGCTCCGGATGAGATAAAAGGCAATAGTATTTATGCCTTTGTGACGACAAAATCCGGTGTCCAACCGACCCAAGCGCTAGAAAAAGAACTGATACAAAAAGTACGGGATGAAATAGGCGCCCATGCGATTATTGGAACCATACAATGGGCAAAAGACCTCCCTAAAACACGCTCGGGGAAAATTATGCGGCGTCTTTTGCGAAAAATTGCTTCCGATGAACTCACCGATTTAGGCGATACTTCTACGCTGGCTGATCCAGGCGTGGTTGATGATTTAATTGCTGATAAGGAAAAGATGTAGAGGTGTTCAGATAAAGTGGAATAGTTCAGACTTGATACCAAGGAAGCTTAGGAAACAGTCATCAGGTTTAATCAAATCAAGGAAGTAAACTTAAATACAATTTACTTCCTTGATAGTTGGATTAACGCATCGATCTTTGTTGTGCAGCGGCAGGAGCAACACCCATTGTCGCAGGAGGTTGTTGTTGAGTTGCCGATTTATTTTTGTTAAGACCTAACTTAGCAAGCAAGCCTTTTGGTTGTGGAGCAGGAGCTTTACTTGCAGTTGCAGTAACAGCAGGTGCCTGTTGTTTTGGGTCTTTTTCAGGTAGATATGCTGTTTTATTTTCCTTAGGCAGTTGTCCAACAGCAGGTTTTACAACATCTACTTTTGGGGCTACAGCTGAAGGTGGCAATGCAACGCTGACCATTGCCTGAGAGGATAATGTTGGCTTAGGCAATTGCGGAGAATCTTTTGAGCTACGTTTTTCATCACCAGAATCAGAGTCACTGCTGCTAGACAGAGAAAGAGAAGAAAAATTTCTACTATGGCTATCGCTATGGGATGCCTTACTAGGAGGCGTGGAACTACCAGCGCTAGATACTGAGCTATGTTCAGGACTTGGAGGAGTGTGTTTTTCTGGGGCTGAAGTAGCTCCTTTCTGTGGAATGAGTTTTGATAAATCGAAATGATGGATTTCGCCTGTATAAAGAGGTTTTAACATTTCTTGAACAATACTATCGTATTCTTCATCACGTTTTTTCATTCTTGCATCGATCACAGCGATATCCTCTTGGTGCATTTTAAGTTCTTGATCACATTCCGCAATTTTTTGAACGAGATCTTGACGCGTTTCTTTCAGCCCTTTTATTTTACTTTGCAATTGCTCGGATTCTTGATCTGCTTCTTTTATTATCTTTTGCGTTTTTTCAGCTGCTTGATCCAGCTCTTTTAATGTGTTTTGCGTTTTTTCGGATGCTTGATCTAATGCTGCTAGATATGCTTCAAGCTCTTCTTCATTTAAATCTTCGATATTTGCATCAAGGATATTTTTTACTGGGCTTGCTAATCGAGCTTCCATAGATACCTCCTAAATATTGTTGAGTTGGCATTAAAAATTAAAAAATTAAATTATTATTAATAAAGATGAAATGTGACTATTTGATTTGAATAATCAAGGCTGAATTCTATCAAGGCTTATCCATAGATACTACTGTAAATCACCATATAGTTGTATGTATTTTAAGCAATTTAATTTATATAGGCTTATTTTTAATCTATATAGCAGATTTATTCAAAGCAAAATGCTATTCATCAACTATACTGGTAAAGAAGATCAAAGCAAAGGAGCCAAGGTATTTAAATAAGAACGCTGATTAAACTGACACCAATAGAAAGCAGATGGTGTGAGTTAGAGAGGTGTAGCTTGAATAGCAAAGACCAAAAAAATGTTTCTGGTATCGACCAATTGTCTGCGGCAGTACTCGCTTTTTGGGTAAGTGCGGATGCGCTCATTAATACCTTTGAACATAGAAAAAAATCCGCTATTGAAAAAGAAAAGTGGATTAAAAAAATTGAAAAAAGAAAAATAGAAGATTTAATTTCAGACTTTTTATCAGCTAGGGAAAAACAAGATAAACAAGATTTAGAAGAGGCAGTTGACCGCCATCATGATTGGTTGAAAAAAATATGGGAAAACTCATTGGAAGATATTACAAAAAAAATCCCCGAGGAACAAAATTGGGAAAATGCGCAACACATATATGAGTTACTACAAAAAATAAAAAAATATGAAGCTGAAATGATGGATTTAGCGCAGATAATAATTGAACTGAAGGAAATACGTAAAGATCTCGTTCAAAAAATTGCGGAGTGTGATCAAGAACTTAAAATGCACCGAGAAGATATCGCTGTGATCGATGCAAGAATGAAAAAACGTGATGAAGAATATGATCGTATTGTTAAAGAAATTTTACAGCCTCTTTATACAGGCGAAATCCATCATTTCGATTTATCAAAATTGCAAAGCGATGATCCATGGTTTATGGATATTATTCGTCAAGGTATTGCAATTATAGATTTTAATCACGATAACGTAATAAAAGAACTTGGAGCTAGTTTATCTAAGAATAGACCTGATGATAAAAATACGATTGACAAGATAGTCAACGAACTTGCAAAACAAATTGTATTTGATTTGATTAATACTCACTATAGTAGTGGTCTGACAAGAGAACAGGAGAGAGAGCGTTTTGTGATGCTTTTAGAAAATTGCACTTATTATAAAGAAGAAGTTGCTAAAATATCTAGAAAAATTATCATTGAGCTTGATCAACAAAAAATACAACCACTAGAAGAGAATCGGGTAGCGCAGGAGCCTGATCGTGCTCAAAAATCTCAAAAAATTATAGCAAGTCAGGAAGTTGAAGTCCGAAAAGAAAAACATATATCGGATGTTAGAAACGTTGACAGCGAATGTGAAGAAGCTGAAAATAAATTTCGAAAACTAGCAGATAAAAAAGACAAAGCAGAAATTGAATCTCAAGAACAAGCAAAAAAACGTGAAGCATCATTAATTGAATCACAAGAACAAGCCAAAAGACGTGAAGCAGCATTACAACGCATTAGCCAAATGAAAAGAGCAAAAATGCAATCAGTTCAGCAACCAGTTTCTT
>JAHFSI010000115.1 GCA_023265835.1 Legionellales bacterium | reverse complement strand
AAAATAATTTTTAAAAATACATGTTTTACTAAAAGGGCTCCTACCGGATCCCGCACAAATTTTCGTGTTAGAACAGTGTTTTTGTCAAATATCGTTGACGAAAATTTTGCGGGATGACAGCGGGGTGGTGCAGCCTGCCAGCCACAAAATGTATCGATCCCTCGGCCCACAAGGGGGGGAGAGGCTGTGCTAAGCAACATATTAAATCATGCACCTAACTCTAGCTCTAACCCCTTTGTTCCCTTTTCGCTTTCTTTTCTGCTCTTTTTTCCTTCAATGATTTTTGAGGTTGTTTCTTAGTTTCTTTTTTCGTATTTCGGCTCTCTTTGCTCATATGTTATTCTCCATAATAAAAAAATAGTTATACGAACCTGTTTATATATAAAAATACTCTCCCAAGTCAACTTTATCTTGAATAACGTTCCTTAAATGTTTTTTTAGGCTTACCAGATCTAAAGTTATCTTTCTTGAAACCGCTGCTTTTGGTGCGCTTACCTTTGAAATCATCACGGCTGGTGTTGTCACTTCTAGCGTAGGTTTTTCTAGGTTTATCATCTTCTTTAAAGTTGCTTTTTTTAGCGCCAAAACTTTCTCTTTTTGGCGTGCCGCCTTTAAATCCTCGTGAGTTATAACTGGGTTTACCGCTGCCGCCGCTACGACGTCCTCGTTTTTTCTTCGCTGCATTGAAATTAAAACTCTTGCTTGCTTCTAAACCTGATACTGAGCTTAACACAAGTTTTTCACCTATATAGCGTTCAATACCTTGTAAATGCCGCCCATCGTCTGGCAATGCAAATGAAATGGCGATCCCTGACTTGCCTGCACGCCCGGTGCGCCCGATACGATGCACATAATCTTCATGAAATTTAGGCAAATCAAAATTAATGACATGCGTAATATCATGAATATCAATTCCTCGCGCCGCCACGTCTGTGGCAATCAAAAATTGAATTTTACCGCGGCGCATCGCTTCGATCGTACGGTTACGTACATTTTGTTTTAAATCGCCGTGCAATGCTGCGACCGAATGTCCTTCACCATGCAATTGTCTGGTAAGCCGGTCGGCATTGATTTTGGTGGCAGAAAAAATAATCGCTTTATAAATATTGCCATTTTTAATAAAATGCTGCAGCAAACGCGTTTTATGTTGAACATTGTCTGCCATATATATTTCTTGTTTGATTTTGACCGGGGATAATTTTGCTTGTGATAAATCGACACGCACCGGCTCTCTTAACAATTGTTTAATGATTTTATCTAATTTATTGTCGACCGTTGCGCTAAACAACAATGTTTGACGGTTGGCAGGCGTTGCTTTTGCGATTTGTTTGACATCATCAATAAAACCCATGTCCAGCATGCGGTCTGCTTCATCTAAAATCAACATTTCGATTTCAGACAACTTGACGCGGCCCGCTTGCATGTGGTCTAACAAACGGCCGGGTGTTGCAACAATAATATCAACGGCGCGCGATAATTTTTGTAATTGCTGACGATAAGGCATCCCGCCGACTAGACTGACTAAATTAAGCCGCATAAATTTACCATATTTTAAAATCGCGTCCGTGATTTGAGTCGCGAGTTCACGCGTTGGCGTTAAAATCAAAACGCGTGGTTTGGGCCCGGCTTTTTTTTCACAGAGACGATGCAGCGCAGGCAACACGAATGCAGCGGTTTTGCCGGTGCCAGTTTGTGCGCAGGCTACGATGTCTTTGCCGCCCAGAATATCGGGAATGGAATGGGATTGAATCGGAGTGGGTTGTGTATAACCGCAGGCTTGTAATGCTTTTGCGATGTTAGGGTCTAAATTTAATTGTGTAAAAGACAGGGTCATTTTTATTGTCCTCAAAAAATATTCATGCAAGCCGTATAAGCTTCATTTCATATTTTTAAGAGGAAATGAGCCTAGATTTAGCTGGCGCTAATGGGAACCATCGCCAACGTAAACCTTTGCTCTTATTAGAAAAGCCCCTCGTTCATTGGTAATGATTAACGAAATCAGGGCGTATCATGATGGTTTGTATAGAAAATAGCAAGGGTTAATTATATAAAGAAAAGCCGCGCGCGGGCACGGGCACGCTCACGGGCACGATTAGGCCTGTTGAAAGGCTGAGTAATTACAAAAAACCCATAGCAATATTTGGATTTAACTGCTATAAATGCTATGCTGTACAAAAAATAGGTACTAATCATATAAAAGGAGTGAAAAATGCAATCTATTGCTCAGGCCGACAATCCCGCTGTCGCTATCGAAGAACATACACTTCGACGCTGTTTAACTGCATTTGACCTCACTTTGCTGGGAATTGGCGCCATTATCGGCGCAGGTATCTTTGTTTTAACAGGTATTGCGGCCGCAACACAGGCAGGCCCTGCCATTGTCTTTTCTTATATTTTAGCGGGCCTTGCCAGCGGTTTCGCCGCATTGGCTTATGCCGAATTGGCCTCTAGTATCGGCGGCTGCGGGAGTGCCTACGGCTATGCTTATGCGGGCATTGGCCAACTGGTAGCGTGGGTAATCGGGTGGGACTTACTATTAGAATATGGCACCGATGCCGCTACGATTTGTATAGGCTGGTCCGGCTATCTGCAAAACATCTTACTGGCTTTTGGCATCACTTTACCTAAGGCCTTGACCAGTGATCCTTTTCATGGCGGTATCGTCAACTTGCCGGCCATTATTATCATTTTTAGTCTCGCTGGCATTTTAGCGACCGGTGCTAAAGAAGGTGCGCGTTTTAACAATGTCATGGTTTACATTAAACTTGCGGTTATTGTCCTGTTTTTAGGAATAGGCGCATTACACTTTAACACTACTAATTGGCACCCTTTTTCACCTTTTGGTTTTCAAGGCGTTATTAATGGTGCTGCGTTAATTTTCTTTGCCTATATCGGATTTGATGCGGTATCTACAGCAGGCGAAGAAACGGTTAATCCTAAACGCGATTTGCCTATCGGCATTATTGCATCATTACTGATTTGCACGTTAATCTACGTTATTTTTGCAGGCATTTTAACGGGCCTGTCACATTACTCGACTTTGAATACCAGCTCGCCCGTTGCGACTGCATTGCTGGATACAGGCCATAAATTTGCCGCTGAAATTATTGCGCTTGGCGCGATTGCTGGTTTGACCACTACGATTTTAGCGATGTATTATGGTTTTACGCGTGTCTATCTTGCAATGGCCCGCGATCATCTCTTGCCAAAAAGAATCGCCAAAATTGATGGAAAAAGCCGGACGCCTCGTCAACTCATCTGGGCAACCGCTCTTGTGATCGCCATCACAGCAGGATTTTTTCCGATTACCCAAATCGCAAACCTTGTTAACATTGGTACGTTAGCAGCGTTTATTGCTGTTTGTATCAGTGTCATCGCTTTGCGTTACACCAAACCTGATATGCACCGTCCTTTCAAGACTCCCTGGAGTCCCGTTGTTCCTATGTTAGGTATTTTCATGTGTGGTTATTTAATGTGGAACTTACCGCGCGGTACCTGGATTAGTTTTTGGATTTGGACAGCGGCGGGGTTGTTGATTTATTTTGGGTATAGTCGATGGAACGCTAAAAAGCATCGTATTTCTGTAGACATTTAGTGCAAAAATATGCGATAATGGACAATTCATATCCAATGCGGTGTCCTTTATGCAAAGTAAACGTTTCCCTGAAACAAAAAGTAGTAATGATGATTATTATCAACATAGGACTCCTGTTACCCTTGATAATCTTCAGAAATCGCAATTGGCTGCTAAATTTAAACAGCAAAATAAGTTTCAAATTAATGTGCTTGATTTAGCTTGCGGCCGCAGCCCAGGTTTTTTTGCATTGAAGGACTATTTTTCTCAACATGGGATTGAAATAAATTATGTAGGTATTGATATTAGTCCTAGCATAATAAACGACAATGAAAAAACTTTTGAAAACTATCGTAATGCAATTTTTATTGCACTTGACGCAAGCAATCCTCTTAATTTAAGAGATGCTTTAACTCCTCACTTTGCAGATTTAATATTTTGTCAGCATCCTCAGGTACAGGTATTTGGATATGGCGGTGAAGGCGTTCAGAATATGTTGAGAAAGACTTTACCTTATTATCTTTCTCCAAATGGGTATGTTTATATTTCATGTTATCTTCTCGAAGAATGGAATTTCATCAGTCAATTACAATCAAATGGATGTCGTGTTTTTCCATGTAATGAAGAACAAAAAGAGTGTTTGTATATACATCGTGATCAAATACGACCCTATGAAAAATATGTTTATGTTTCTTTAGTTCCTTTAAAAGTTGATCAACTTTGCCAGAAAGAAAAAGTACAACAGGAAACACCTGCTCTATTGACTTGTAGTATGTTTAAAACCGTTATGATGGACACTTTAACGAGTATTACAAATATATGTTGCCGCCGTAAGTCAGGCGTAAAAAAATCTTAAAATGCTTTATTTACCTATTGCTCCTAAAACCCTCTCACACAACCTCATCTGCTCCAACAAAATAAACTCATCCGCTCGATGTGCTTGTGCGATGTTCCCCGGCCCGCAAATCAACGTCGGAATGCCAGCTTGTTGAAAAAAACCTGCCTCTGTCGCATATGAAACTTTTTGCTGTTTTTTAGTATGCTCCTGCAAAACTTCGGCTAATTTCGTAAAATCAGCCGTGGATGCAAACTCCGGCACTCCGCATATCGGCACAATCTCAATCATTGCATCTGAAAATTCTTTTTTCATCTGAGGCAACAAAACCTCTTTTGCATAATTTTGAATTTGTGCAACGACGTTCGTCACACTGACTTCGGGCAGATGACGTAATTCAAATGCAAATTCACACCCATCCGGAATAATATTAAGTGCTGTCCCGCCTTGTATTTTGTTCGTCGTGATTGTACTAAAGGAAACATCATAGGCATCGTCAAAAGGCCCTTGCTGTTTAAATTGCTCGGCCAACCCTCTAATCCAAGTAATGAATTGCGCTGCATGTTCGATTGCATTACAGCCCTGTGGTGTTAACGATGAATGCGCCGCACGTCCTTTGATACGGCAACGAAAAGTCGATATGCCTTTGTGTGCAACCACAATATGCATATCAGTCGGTTCTCCCACAATACAAGCAGCCGGTTGAAACCCTGCTTGTTGAAAATCAGCAATCAATCCCGGCACTCCTAGCCCTCCGACTTCTTCATCGTAAGTAAAAGCAAAATGCAGCGGATTTTTTAATGATTGTTGTAAAAAATGCGGCACCAGCGCAAGCACCACTGCAATAAATCCTTTCATATCACACGCCCCGCGCCCATAAACGCGATCAGCCGTAACGACCGCTTTAAATGGATCAGTCGCCCATGCTTGCCCATCCACCGGCACTACGTCCATATGTCCTGACAAAATCAACCCGTTTTTTTTAAAATTTCCATCTGCTGCTGGTATTGTGATAAATAAATTTGCCTTTTCTTTGCTTGTATCATAAGTCACTCGAGTAGACAAAGCAGAGTAGGGCGCGAGTTGGGCCTGAATTGCACGAACAAGGCCCATATTGCTATGACGAGATGTTGTATCAAACGAAATCAGCGTTTCTAACCATTCCACACTATTCATCTGTCTGCTCCTTGAAAATGTCCAAATTATATCCCTGTTTGCGTGCGTCGCCAATGCTGTTTGTTTTGAAGAGAAATTCAGAAATAATCATTGCGTTAGTATCCGCTTTCCCCTAAGATTTTGAGCCTTTGGGGCTTGAGACTATTAGGCAAAATTGCAGGACAACCAAATTGGTGTTTAGCACGCCTCTCCCCTGGTGGGAGAGGCTGTGCTAAACGGTAGTTTGCCTATAAATCCAGCGCGATTGCCTTGAGAAAAAAAGGCCGACGTAGCTCAGTTGGTAGAGCAACTGATTCGTAATCAGTAGGTCGTGAGTTCGACTCTCGCCGTCGGCATTGATAAACAATAATATAATCATAGAGTTGTAATTACTGTCATCTGGTAAGCAAACTGTATTATATTGTAGATGTAG
>JAHFSI010000031.1 GCA_023265835.1 Legionellales bacterium | reverse complement strand
CATCCGCACTGGGCAAATTGCCCGGCACGACTACAGAACCTGCTGGAATACGGCCATAACTTATCGTGTCAGTCTCGCGATGATAAATGCGAGTGCTTTGTCCGATGTATACCCCCATAGAAATAACTGCTCCTTCCTCCACAATCACACCTTCGACGATTTCAGAACGTGCGCCAATAAAACAGTTGTCTTCAATAATAGTCGGCGTGGCTTGCAGTGGTTCAAGTACGCCACCGATACCAACACCACCTGACAGATGAACATTTTTTCCTATTTGTGCACAAGAACCCACTGTGGCCCATGTATCCACCATAGTCCCTGAATCAATATAAGCGCCTATGTTGACGTAAGAAGGCATAAAAATAGTATTAGGGGCGAGATAAGCGCCTTTGCGGGCCAATGCAGGCGGAACAATACGTGCACCGACTGCTTTGAACGTATCGAAATTATCATCAGGAAATTTGACAGGAATTTTGTCAAAGTAATGCGTAAAACTTCCAGGAATAACTCGATTATCGTGCAAGCGAAAATAAAGCAAAATGGCTTTTTTGAGCCATGGATAGATTTGCCAGGTGCCATTGATTTTTTCTGCTACTCGCAATTTGCCTTGGTCTAATAAGTTAATACTTTCTGTAACCGCCTGTTTTAAATCAGCAGGCGCTGATTGCGGTGACAGTGTGTTGCAATGTTCAAATGCGGATTCAATTAAAGATTGTAATTTTTGCATAGCATGGTCCTTTACATTATTTTTTCGATATGAATACCACTGACCGGCGCAGGACGTTGATCATTTAAAAAAGCGCGTAAATAGTCAATCAATGATAGACTCAGCACCGTTTTACCGGATGCCGCATGATAAAAAATAATATCAGTAGACGTTTTAATTGCGATCCCAAGATGCGCAACATTCAAATTCGTACCGTAATCAGTTTGTTTATCCTTAGGATTGACGGGACGCCAATTGGGGCGCACAACCTCAACGACAAAAACAGAGGGAAGCTTATTCCACAATGCCATGTTAGGCTGGCCTTGCGAATTAAATAATTGGGTCAATGGAATATACGATAAAACGCTTGGTTGTACGGTAAATTGGTTGCCTTCAGCCTGAAGCTGCGCTAAACGCTGTTCTGCTTCTTGAGTAGAGAGTTGAGGTAACTCTAAATTAAATAATATTTTTTGCGCATACCACTGAGGTTTATTGATCAGTGCCTTTGCATAGGCTGCAACAGGATGATTATCTTCATCCAACAATGACATTGTCGCATCTTGTATATAACCTAATTGTTGTAAATGCGGGTTCCATTCCAAATCTGTAAACCAGTCGGTACGGTGCGTATAATTGATTTCCTGGTTCATATACCGTATGGAAAGCATGGCTTGCTTAAATTGCGCGAAATTGGATGCATGCGACATGGCTAGTACGGTATCAACGAACGTCACACAATCAAATTGATCAGCCCGATACAAAGGCAATGTAGAATAAACACCTATAGGGCCTTCACCTAATGGCTCAAAATGATAAGGCTGCCCTAAAAAATACTGGGCAATCAGTTCAATGCGGGTCGATAGGTCCTGACTTTGCAGTGTTGGATGTGTCTGATAAAACTGAACAAATGCAGAGTCATGATTAATGGCGTTTTCAAGAGTCATCATAAGGTTGTTCTAAAATATTTCAATTTTAATGGCTAGTTAGGTTTCGTCAGCTATGTTAGCATAGTCATTTTCTAAGCGATATCAAGTTCTTATGTCTAAACCAACAGTGATTACCAATGCGGCTGTCCTCTATGCGCGGTTATTTAAATATGTACGTCCTTATTGGTATATTTTATTGATTGGCATGATGGCCAGCATGTGTTACTCCTGCATTGACGCGTGGTTTGTCAGTTTCTTAAAGCCGCTGCTCAACAAAGGCTTGGTAGCAAAAAATCCGCATTTCCTTAAATGGGCGCCAGTGCAGATATTACTGGTGTTTGCAGCTCGCGGCATGATGAGCTTTTTTTCCACTTATAATATTGCATTGGTTTCACGTAATGTCATTATGCATTTGCGCGAAGCTATTTTTGCTCATTTGCAACGGTTGCCGGCGCGTTTTTATGATCACGCAACGTCAGGACAGATTTTATCAATTCTTTTGTATAGCGTAGACCAAGTGGCGAGTGCGGGCGCAGATGTATTAACAACAGCAGTACAAGCGTCATTTTTAATTGTTGGATTATTGTTTGTGATGTTTACCACCAGTTGGAAATTATCACTCATGTATTTTATTATCATTCCACTGATTGCCGTGATTATGCGCGCGGGGAGTTTGCGTGCACGTCGTTTGAGCTTAGGCATCCAAGAAACCATGGCAGACATAACACATCGTGCGGAAGAAAATATTGATGGATATAAAGTCGTGCGTGGTTTTGACGGTCAAGCGAGCGAGATTAAAAAATTTAATACCGCCGCATTGATGAATCGTATACGTGAAATGAAACTTGTAACAGCGCGGTCCATGTGTGTTTCCGGCGTGCAACTCACTGCTGCAATAGCTTTGTCTGCGACGTTGTATGTCGCAACATTAGAGATAGCAAGCAGCCAACTCTCTGTGGGAAGTTTTGTTGCATTAGTGGGAGCAATGTTGGCCTTGCTGAAACCCATGAAAGACCTTACGACCATGCAAAATAAATTATATCGCGGGTTGGCGGGCGCACAAACCGTATTTGAATTTTTAGATAAAAAACCCGAGGTTGATACGGGCACGCATACTGTGCGGCGCGCAAAAGGGCGCATTGAATTTTCGCAGGTTGGATTTTCCTATGATTTTGAAAAAACCGTATTGCATGACATTAGTTTTACTGTGCAGCCCGGCGAGGTTGTTGCATTAGTTGGGCGTTCGGGTAGTGGTAAATCCACTATCGTGAATTTATTACCGCGTTTTTACACAGATTTTTCCGGTCAAATTTTATTAGACCATGTTCCCATTCATGATTATCGTTTGGCTAGTTTACGCGCGCAATTTTCCATGGTTTCACAAAATGTAACCTTATTTAACGATACCATCGCACACAATATTGCCTATGGGCGCTTAGCGGATGTGACAGAAGAACATATCCTGCAAGCAGCCAAAGCCGCTTATGCGCTCGATTTCATTGAGCAATTTTCGCAAGGAATACATACATTGATTGGTGAAAATGGTGTTTTACTTTCGGGTGGACAGCGGCAACGTATTGCGATTGCTCGTGCCATTTTAAAAAATGCACCCATTCTGATATTAGATGAAGCCACTTCCGCTTTAGATACCGAATCTGAGCGATATATCCAAGCAGCGCTCGAAGAATTAATGCGTCATCGCACCACCTTAGTGATTGCCCACCGGTTATCAACGGTTGAAGATGCAGACAAAATAATAGTATTTGATCAAGGAAGAATTATTGAAATGGGCAAGCATGCCGATTTATTAGAACAGAATGGTTTGTATGCAAAACTGTATAAAATGCAATTCAAAGAGGCTGAGATGGCACCATGTTAAATCTGGAACGTCATTGGTATACACGCTCACTGACTTGGCTTACTTTTTTATTGCTGCCTCTTTCATATTTATTTCGTTTAATTGTGGCGCTGCGGTTATTTTTATATAAACGGGGCTTCATCAAAACAGCTCATTTTCCCTTGCCTGTGATTATTGTAGGCAATCTAACGGTAGGCGGCACAGGCAAAACATCGTTAGTCATTTGGCTGGCACGTTTTTTAAAATCGCATCATTGGCGTCCGGGCATTGTCAGTCGTGGAGTCGGCGGCATGGCGCAAACCATGCCATTATGGGTGGACAGACATGCAGGGCCGGATAAAGTCGGTGATGAAGCCGTGCTCTTAGCACGACAGAGTGACTGTCCTGTTGTCATTTGTGTCAATCGTGTGGCTGCGGTAAAAGAATTATTAGCAAAAACAGATTGTAATATTATTTTGTCTGATGATGGATTACAGCATTATCGTTTAGGCCGCCGCATTGAAATAGCGGTGATCGATGGTGATCGACAATTCGGCAATGGCCATCTATTGCCAGCCGGCCCCTTGCGTGAAGTAAAACAACGTTTGCAACAAGTCAACTTTGTGGTCCAGCATGGCGGAAAGAACGAAAAAAAATATTTCTCCATGCAGTTGCAAGGAGACAGCATTGTTTCTCTTGTTTGCCCGCAAAACAAATTGCCATTGGCCCATTTTGCCAATACCAAAGTCCATGCGGTCGCAGGCATCGGTAATCCGCAACGGTTTTTTTCTGCATTGCGACAGCAAGGGTTAAGTATTATTGAACATGTTTTCCCTGATCATTATCTTTATCAGCAAAAAGATTTTTGCTTTGCGGATTCATGGCCTATTGTGATGACAGAAAAAGATAAAGTAAAATGCGAAGAGCTGGCGGACAATCGATTTTGGTATTTGCCGGTGGAGGCACAAGTGGACAAGCAGTTTGGAAATAAATTACTGACATTATTGAAGGGAGAAAATTAAATGCAAAAATGCAAATTTTTTTTGGCGCTTTAT
The DNA here is from genome assembly GCA_023265835.1 of Legionellales bacterium. GTDB lineage: Bacteria > Pseudomonadota > Gammaproteobacteria > DSM-16500 > DSM-16500 > UBA4722. Next base: position 16,566 of record JAHFSI010000031.1, on the reverse strand, counting down.
CTGTTTCTATGCCCCGTAGTGCTTTTTGCTGAAACGCCGATTTATACAGAAGAACAAACACTGCCTATTACCGTAACCCAGGCACAACCCAAATTTATAATTAGATTAAAATCTAACGCAACAACAGGTTATCAATGGTCAGTACGCTACAATAAAATGTTGTTTAAAGCCCACCATAAATATGAGTCATCCTATGACCCCGCTAAAAAAGACCAATTGATCGGTGCCCCTGGGCATGAAACATGGACTTTTGAATACCTGCCTCAGCCAATGACCTCGTTAGCCAAAGTGAAAAGTACAGACATTTCTTTTTCATATCAACGTAAATGGGAGAAAGAGCCAGTTAATAAATTAGTGTTTCATGTGACACTGCCATAACCGTTATCATCCTATTATCCTGTACTGTCATCCCGCAAAATTTTCGTCAACAGAATTAAACAAAAAAACTGTTCTAACACGAAAATTTGTGCGGGATCCGGTTGGGGCTTTAATAAATACTCTTTGTGTTTTATGAATATTAAAAATAATTTTTTTACATACATTTATCTAAAGAGGCCATAACCGGATCCCGCACAAATTTTCGTGTTAGAACAATTTTTTTATTCGGTTCTGTTGACGAAAATTTTGCGGGATGACAGTGTGGGATGACAATACGCGATGACAGTATTGGTACTGGCAACCACAATAAGTAATTATTCAGGCTGCTTATCCGTTTTCTTCATCGGCCTCACCGAAGAATGCTGCTCGATAATAAGCCATTTTTTATCATCTAATTTATAAACAAAAGTAAATCGAGCATAGACCGTCTTAGGTTTTCCATCTTTTTCCGTATAAGTAAAATTATAAAATCCCGCATTAGTAGCAACATTACCATAGAGACGAGTGATTAATTTATCAGGGTGGCATTTAATGTTAGGGTGGCTGGTGAATCCCCTAAAATAATCATCTAATCCTTCATCATGGTTAACTAATATTTTAGGATAAAAGGTAGGAAGCAATATAGCATCCGGCGCATAAAATTTTACCATAACACGGGGATCGCCTTTGGCTTTGCTAATCGCATCACACCAATCCACATAAATATTCTGTACTGCTTTTCTATCTTCACTCGTATTTGCTTGTGCACCATGGACAAGCAAAGACAACATCAGAAAAAGAAAAAAACGAACTTGGACTTTTAACATAAATTTCTCCTATTGTTTTTTGATTTCCTTCAAAATACCATTTTCAAAAATTAACATCACCGGCGGCGGCCCTGCATAGTTTAGTTCTGTCATGATAGGCGTACTTTGTGAATCACCTTGAGGCTCGCCTTTTTGTTTAAACAGAGGGTCACCGCAGGTGGCTTTGACTGTTTCTTGAGTATCACCAATTTTAATGGCATTGGGTTGGCTCACATCAAAAGATACAGCAGGCGTCTTGCCGCAATTCGTCGTTGTTAAGCTTTGTGCGTTGACAGTAATATTGGTGACTTTTTTGGTGGAGTCAAATGTCACTAACAATTCTACCGAACCTTGCGTTGCACCGCCTGGATTTGCAGGCGGCGTAATATTATAAGTCCATTTTTCTGGTACAGGTATTTCTGCTTTATAGATTTTCGGAGGAGCAGAAGGCTTGCAGCAGACTTGAGTGACCCGACTCAAAGAATCGCCAATGTGAATAAGATTAAAACTACTCGGACAAGGACAAAATTCAGCAAAAGCACCCGCTGATATCAACAACAATGTCAAACCACATAACTTTTTAAACATGTCCTTCTCCTTTAACTTTTCCTAATCCGTTTCGGGTTTCGTATCATCATGGTCATCATGCGACTTTTTTTCATCCTCTGACTTATGACCAGACAAAAGATTACTTAAAAAGCTCTTATGCTTTTTCTTTACAACGCTAGCTTCACTAATAATACCGCCGCCCTGATGTAACATGCCTTCTTTGGCCCATGGTAAACGTCTATAGTAAGGCAATGGTTCATTAGGGTCAAAGATTGGATATTTAATAATTTCGAAATAAGGCGAGTAATCAAAATCTTTAGGAGTAAACAAATGAGGATTACGGTGGATCAGCTCAACATTATTAGGATCATCGAGTTTTAGAAAAGGTAAAATAGGAAATTTAACCGAAGTAAATGCTTCAGCAATTAAAGAAGAACAAATACCACTTTCCAGTTCACCATTTCGCGTACGAAATAAACTAGAACCCCAACGACGCGGCAATATAGACCAAGGCAGCATAAAACGTGCAAGATCAAGAAAATGCCGCACATTATAAGGCAAACCTAATGCGCGAATGGAATAAGCAATAACCTGTTCTGCATCATAAGGCGCAATACCAATCGGGCGGCAAATACGTAAGTGATGATATCGATAGCTGCTTAAAGGCGATACGACAATGCCACGGCCCAATAAGCCTTCAATAATTAAACGCACATTTTCACGTTTTTTTAAATGGGTGGCGACCGTCTTACGTAAAATGGGGTCTTCGATATCGTGTAGCCGGCCTAAGTATAATGCAGCATGTGTCCAAGGACTTTGGGTGATGATACGAATAATATTACTGACGCGGCTGCGGCCTTCAACGAGTATGACATCGCCTGGCCGTACCTCATATTTTAAGCGATTGAAATCACAGGGCGGTGTTTCACCAGGTGGTGTTTCTTTAGTTAGCCAATCACTAAATTTCGCTATAATTTTTTGGTACAACGATCGCGTCATGCGATTTTTCCTTTGCTGATGCACATCAGAGACGTCCGAAGCTTCCAGTATATACTACGAAAAGAAAGCCCCTAAATTCTTTTTGCTAAGTCTGCAGCAAGTCCCAAATAGTTTTCAGGCGTTAATTTTAAAAGAGATTGTTTAATATTGTCCTCTAAAGGTAATTCTGCAATGAATTGATGCAGCAGAGGTTTAGTGATTTTTTGTCCCCGCGTAAACGCCTTTAATTTTTCGTAGGGTTGGTCAATGCCATAACGCCGCATTACGGTCTGCACAGCTTCAGCTAACACTTCCCAGTGATGATCCAGGTCTGCTCTCACTAGGTCTTCATTTAAAGAAAGCTTACTTAAACCACGGCAGGTAGACTGATAAGCCAAAATGGCATGCGCAATCGCAACGCCTACATTACGTAAGACAGTGGAATCAGATAAATCGCGTTGCCAGCGCGAAATAGGCAATTTCATAACCATATGTTCTAATAATGCATTGGCAATGCCAAGGTTGCCTTCCGCATTTTCAAAATCAATAGGGTTAATTTTATGCGGCATGGTCGAGGAGCCCACTTCACGATTAAATGATTTTTGCTGGAAGTACCCAAGTGAAATATAGCCCCACATATCGCGATTAAAATCGATCAAAATCGTATTAATGCGTATGAGTATCGAAAAAAACTCTGCTATGTAATCATGCGGTTCAATTTGGGTCGTATAAGGGTTCCATACCAACCCTAATTGGCAAACGAAATTTCTGCTGATTTGTTGCCAGTCAATATCAGGGCAAGCAGCGACCATCGCATTATAATTGCCTGATGCACCATTTAATTTACCCAAAATAGGCGTGCTAATCAGTTGTTCTTCTTGACGGCGCAAGCGTGCTACCATGTTGGCCATTTCTTTCCCTACCGTTGTTGGCGTCGCAGGTTGTCCATGGGTGCGAGACAACATAGGCTTATTTGCGTATTCGTGCGCTAATTTTTTTAAATTGTCTAACAGCTCATCTAGCGCGGGTAAAATATGTTGTTGACGAGCAGAAGTCAGTGTCAGTGCATAAGCTAAATTATTAATGTCTTCAGACGTGCAGCCAAAATGAATGAACTCACTAATAGCTGCAAGTTCAACACTGCCGGCAATGCGTTCTTTGATAAAATATTCAACTGCTTTAACATCATGATTAATGACGCTTTCAATATGTTTAATACGTACAGCGTCTTGTTCTGAAAAATGGTCGATAATACCTTCTAATACGGCATTAGCATGATGACTTAAAGAAGGTAATTCTGGTAAATTGGCGTGCATGGCAAGCGTTTGCAACCAGCGAATTTCAACTATCACGCGAAATTTAATTAAGCCATATTCACTGAACGTAGGACGTAAATCAGTTACTCTATCTTGATAGCGTCCTTCCAGCGGAGAAATAGCAGTGAGAGCTGAAATAGTCATGGCCTTATTTTCCTTCAATTTGTGCAAGTAATTTTTTTGCTGCGTTGGTTATTTTTCCGCGAAAAAAAATCAATTGTAATCGAGAACCGCCTACTTGACGCCACAATACGGCTGAACGAATCGCAGCAAGCAAGAGTACTCGAATTTTTTCAATGTTTTCATTAATGGAGAGCATGCGCTTATTGCCCATGATGAAAAGTTTAAAACGAAAAGGCTTAATGGCGCAGAGATAAGCATCAGCCAAATTTGCAATGACGGTAGGATGCGTAAGAGAAAAATAGGCTGCTTGCTTTTTTGCTTGGTTGATACGTTGAATCAGCGCGCTGCTTATTTTTTCTGATGCGTGAATTTTTCTTTGCAAACCGATCACAATATACATGTAATGGATTGTCTGAGCAGTAGCCGTTGTTTTAGTATTTAAAGTGCTAATCAGTTTTTCCAAGCCTAGTTTAAGATTAACAAGGCCGCCGTATACATCAATACTATTTTCAGGATGCGTTTGAAAAAGACTATTGATAGTCGTTTGAAAAGCCCCATCTTCTACTTTACCGGTTTGAGCAATTTCCCTGGCTAAGCTAATGGCTTGGATAATGCCTGCTAAGGCAATTGCGATATTTTCAAACTTGTCTTGCACTTTCGCCCCTTGCTATACAATGATGCCGCCGCCTAAACAGACCTCTTCAGCATAAAATACCACCGATTGTCCGGGTGTTACAGCCCGTTGCGGCTCGGTAAAGTCAATACGATACTGTCCTTGGTCAATAGCATGAATCATACACGCTTGGTCCATTTGGCGGTAGCGGGTTTTAGCATGGGCGGAATAGGGAAAAGTTTGGGGCGGCTTGTTGATCCAGTGTACTTGGCTTGCAATTAAAGTATGGGTATAAAGCAGAGGATGGTCTTGTCCTTGTGCTACGATCAACCTATTTTGGGCTAAATTTTTAGCAACAACGTACCAAGGTGCTTCAGACGCATTTTTTAGCCCGCCAATTTTTAATCCCTGCCGTTGTCCTAAGGTATGAAATATCAAGCCATCATGCTTACCAATCACTTTTCCTTCTACAGTGACGATATCGCCAGGCTGCGCTGGCAAATAATCGCTCAAAAATGTTTTAAATTTACGTTCTCCGATAAAACAAATCCCCGTACTGTCTTTTTTCTCATGGTTTTTAAACCCCGCTTTGCGGGCAATTTGCCGTACAGCTTGTTTGGTCAATGCACCAATAGGAAACAAGCTTTGAGCAAGCTGTGCCTGGTTCAATAAATAGAGAAAATAACTTTGGTCTTTTAGCGGGTCTACGCCTTTAAGTAGTTGAAATTCTTCACCTTGGAGATAAGAGCGCGCATAATGGCCGGTTGCGATAAAGTCTGCCCCTCGTTGTTTAGCATAATCTAAAAAGGCTTTAAATTTGATTTCTTTATTACACAGAACATCGGGATTGGGGGTGCGCCCCGCACGATATTCATTTAGGAAATGCGTAAATACACGTTCCCAATATTCGGCTGAAAAATTAATGCGGTGTAATTCAATTTGCAGTTGATCGCAAACTGCCTGTGCATCCGCCATGTCCACACTAGCGGGACAATGAGCTTCAGTATCGTCCTCTTCCCAATTTTTCATGAAAACACCCGTGACTTGATGCCCTTGTTCTTTGAGCAAAAGAGCGGCAACCGAAGAATCAACGCCCCCGGACATGCCGACGATAATGTGTTTGGGTGTGGTCATGGTTAAAAATAAGCTGAATATAAGAGGGATGAGAGTCTAACAGTTGCTGGGGGATGTGTCATCCTCATCAAACCCCATCAAAACGCGCCATTTCATATCCGTAAACATACAAAAACCTCGTCATTGAATCCCAGACCTGTCATCCCGCAAAATTTTCGTCAACAGTATTGAATAAAAACACTGCTCCCGCACGAAAATTTGTGCGGGATCCGGTTAGCGCTCTTAATAAAAAATACTCTTCTTTTCCGTAATATATTATAAATAATACTTTTCAGCACATGTTCTGAAAAAGGCCCCAACCGGATCCCGCACAAATTTTCGTGGTAGACCAGTGTTTTTATTCAGTACTGTTGACGAAAATTTTGCGGGATGACAGGTTTGATGTTTGCAGTAGATTTTATTCTTGTCATCAACGAGATGAAATGTTATTACTGAGTTCAACAAAAACCTTAAGAGATCAAACAATGGATACAAAAATTTTCGGGGGGATATTACTCATTGTCGGGACCTCGATTGGGGCAAGTATGTTGGTGCTGCCGATCGCAATGGGAGGGGGTGGTTTTTTAAATTCAACACTGTTGTTACTGGCTTGTTGGTCAGTGATGACGTTTAGTGCTTTTTTAATATTGGAAGTAACTTTATGGCTGCCGCCTCGTACCAATCTGCTTTCTATGGCGCGTGCAACCTTAGGCAGATCGGGTGAGCTAGTTGCCTGGGTTACTTATCTCTTACTATTGTATGCGTTAATGGCCGCTTATATTTCGGGTGGTTCTGGTATTTTTGATGTCTTGGCGGGTGTGTTACACATACATTTTCCACCCGCACTGGATGCGATTTTCTTTGTGTTGTTATTTGGTTATATTGTTTATCGCGGTATTAAGCCTGTTGATTACGTGAATCGCTTTTTAATGCTTGCCAAATTTGGTTCTTTTGTATTGTTAATAATGTTTGCGGCACCTTATGTCGATCATCATAAATTACTGGGTGGTCATCCTTCAGCTTTAGTTTCTGCTGTGACTGTGACAATGACATCATTTGGTTTTGCTCCATTAATTCCTAGCTTACGCAGTTATTTTGATAGCGACGTGAAAAAGTTAAGGCTTTGTATATTAATCGGCAGTCTTACGCCTCTTATTTGCTATACCATCTGGAACTTGGTTATTTTAGGTGTTTTGCCGCGTGAAGGTGACAAAGGTTTATTGCAGCTTATGCAATCGGGAGGTTCTGCTTCAGAGCTCGTGCAATCACTCAGTTATTTTTTACAAAATTCTTCGATTACGGGTGTTGCGCATATCTTCACTATAATTTGTGTGCTGACTTCATTTTTAAGTGTCTCGCTAGGACTTTCTGATTTTTTAGCTGATGGATTAAAAATTGAAAAGACAGGTAAAAACGGTGGGCTTGTTTTTATGCTTACATTTTTACCCTCGCTCATAATCGTATTATTTTATCCGAGCATATTTATCAAAGCACTCAGTTATGCCGGCATTTTTTGCACGATCTTAATTGTGTTAATGCCAGCGCTGATGATATGGAGTGGTCGATATCGTAAGCAATTGGCGGTAGGACGGTATCAAGTAATGGGCGGTAAGACAGCTATTATATTACTTACATTGGTTGCTCTTGCAATTCTTGGGCTTGGGGTAGTAAAAGTTATTTTGGGTCATTAAAGGGTACACCGTGAGAACAATCAAAAATAAAGGAGGGTTTTTTGATGTATCAACACATTATAGTTCCATCAACCGGTGAAAAAATCCAGGTTCATTCAGATTGCAGTTTAAAAACGCCCATGAAACCTATTATTCCTTTTATTGAGGGTGATGGCATTGGTGTAGACATTACACCCGTGATGAAAACGGTCGTAGATGCAGCAGTCAAACAAGCTTATCAAGGCCAACGACAAATTCAGTGGATGGAAGTCTATGCCGGAGAAAAAGCAACAAAAGTGTATGACACATCCACCTGGCTGCCCAAAGAAACGTTACAGGCAGTCAAAGAATATGTTGTATCTATCAAAGGCCCTTTGACCACTCCCGTTGGCGGTGGTATGCGTTCATTAAACGTGACCTTAAGACAAGAATTGGATTTATATGTTTGTCTACGTCCAGTCCGTTATTTTCAAGGGGTGCCTAGTCCATTAAAAAAACCTTGGTTAACCGATATGGTCATTTTCAGAGAAAATTCTGAAGATATTTATGCGGGCATTGAATGGCCCGCAGATAGCAGTGAAGCAAAAAAAGTGATTCATTTCTTACAAACTGAAATGGGAGTGAAAAAAATTCGTTTTCCCGAGCATTGTGGAATTGGGATTAAACCAGTCTCTCGTGAAGGAACAAGTCGTTTAGTGAGACGTGCTATTCAATATGCTATTGAGAACCAGCGTTCTTCAGTGACCTTGGTGCATAAAGGCAATATCATGAAATACACCGAAGGCAGTTTTCGTGATTGGGGCTATGCTATTGCGCGTGATGAATTTGGGGCGCGTTTAATTGATCAAGGGCCGTGGTGTGTTTTTAAAAGTCCTAAAACAGGCCAGGATATTATAATTAAGGACGTGATTGCCGATGCATTTTTACAGCAAATATTAATTCGCCCGGAAGAATATAGCGTCATTGCAACACTTAATTTAAACGGTGATTACATTTCAGATGCGTTAGCTGCACAAGTCGGCGGTATTGGCATTGCGCCGGGTGCTAACATGAGTGATCGTGTTGCCATGTTTGAAGCAACACATGGTACTGCGCCGAAATATGCAGGCCAAGATAAAGTGAATCCAGGTTCATTGATACTTTCTGCTGAAATGATGTTGCGTCATATGGGCTGGTTTGAAGCAGCTGATCTAATCATCAAAGGCATGGGAGGCGCCATTTTAGCGAAAACAGTCACCTATGATTTTGCTCGTTTGATGCCTGATGCACAGGAAGTAAGCTGCTCTGCCTTTGGCACCGCAATTATTAACCATATGATAAAATGATTTTTTTTAGGCAAATTAGCATAAAGTTTTGTTGGGCATCCCGCTTTTTTAATCAAAATTGATCAATATTCAGGCTAAATTACACGTCTTTTTGTGCCTATGTAGTATAGTGAAAAGGGAACTAGAGGAAATGCCTCATGGATTTTTTTCTGGAATAAGGAAAAAATGGTAGTTATAGACTATAAATAAGGTGAGGGGTATGACGACAGAACCTGCAATAAAAGAAAGATCAGAGTTGAGTGTGCAGGAGGCAAAACCAAAACTCAAGGAACCGTCTAAGTATAAAGTCATAATGCACAACGATGACTTTACACCGATGGAGTTTGTTGTGGCAGTGTTGGAAATGTTCTTCAGTATGGAAAGAGCGATAGCCACCAGAGTGATGTATGAGATACACATGGCAGGCAAGGCAATATGTGGAGTTTATAGTAGGGACGTAGCAGAGACTAAGGCGGATCAAGTCATGGAGTATGCACGGAGGCACGATCATCCTCTATTGTGCAGTATAGAGGTCATCTAACTCGAAAGTGGGAGGTACGCCATGTTAGACAAAGAACTAGAATACACATTAAACCTGGCATTTAAAGAAGCGCGAGTAAAGCGTCATGAGTTTGTTACTGTTGAACACCTGTTGATTGCTTTACTTGAAAATTCTGCTGCAGTTGAAGTATTAAAGGCCTGCGGTGCTAATCTCACTCGGTTGCGCAACAATTTAATTGAATTTGTTGATCGTACTACGCCTATCATTCCGACTCATATTCATGATCGTGATACTCAACCTACATTAGGTTTCCAACGTGTGTTACAACGCGCTGTTTTCCATGTGCAATCCTCTGGAAAAACGGAAGTGACGGGCGCAAATGTGTTGTCCGCTATTTTCAGTGAACAAGAAAGTCAGAGTGTATATTTGATTCGTCAGGAAAATGTCAGTCGATTAGATGTCATTAACTACATTTCACATGGGTCTACTAAGATGAAACCAGCTTCTCGTGATCAAGATCAATTTGGTGGTCACTATATTGAAGAGGGTGAAGGTGATCAAGGAGAAGGGGGCAGCCCATTAGAGCAGTTCACCACGAATCTTAATACGCGTGCTTCTGCAGGCATGATTGATCCGTTGGTAGGACGTGAAGATGAGGTGGAACGGACTATTCAAATTCTTTGCCGCCGCCGTAAAAATAATCCGCTGTTAGTGGGTGAAGCGGGCGTGGGCAAGACGGCTATCGCAGAAGGATTAGCTAGATTAATTGTAGAAAAGAAGGTGCCCAGCATTTTAGAAAATGGTGTGATTTACTCATTGGACTTAGGCAGTTTGTTAGCCGGTACTAAATATCGTGGTGATTTCGAAAAACGATTGAAAAGTGTTTTACACCAGCTAAAAAATCAAAAAGGTGCCATCTTATTTATTGATGAAATTCATACCATCATTGGCGCAGGTGCTGCATCGGGTGGGTTGATGGATGTGTCTAATTTAATTAAACCACTCTTGGCATCCGGTGAACTGACGTGTATAGGATCGACTACTTATAAAGAATATCGCGGTATTTTTGAAAAAGACCATGCTCTCGCCCGCCGTTTTCAGAAAATTGATGTTAAAGAACCGACGGTTGAGCAAACGATCGATATTCTTAAAGGACTACGTAGTCGGTTTGAGTCGCATCATAATGTGAGTTATACCGATGACTCATTGGAAGCAGCGGCAAAATTATCTGCACGCTATATCGCAGATCGAAAATTGCCTGATAAGGCCATTGATTTAGTCGATGAAGTCGGGGCTTATCAATATCTGCTGCCTGAAATGAAACGTAAAAAAATCATTGATGCCGGTGACATTGAAAAAGTCGTTGCGAAAATTGCGCGTATTCCTGAACGAAATGTTTCTACTTCAGATCGCGAGATTCTCAAAACATTGGTACGCGATCTTAAGATGATGATTTTCGGACAAGATGATGCGATAGAAACATTGGGCGCTGCTGTACGTTTAGCGCGCTCGGGTTTACGTGATCCCAACAAACCCATTGGTTCATTCTTATTTATTGGTCCTACCGGTGTGGGCAAGACTGAAGTATGTAAGTCTTTGGCCAAGTTGTTAGGTATTGAGTTGGTCCGCTTCGATATGTCTGAATATATGGAGCGCCATACGGTATCTCGTTTGATTGGCGCACCACCGGGATATGTGGGTTATGATGAAGGCGGGTTATTAACAGAAGCCGTGAATAAACATCCTCATTCCGTGGTGTTGCTGGATGAAATTGAAAAAGCGCATCCAGACGTTTATAACTTGCTCTTGCAAATTATGGACCATGGCACGTTGACAGATACCAATGGCAGAAAGACGGATTTTCGTCATACCATTTTTATCATGACATCGAATGCAGGCGCTGATTTATTGGATAAAACAGCAATAGGGTTCACTGAACAAGAAGGCGGTTCAACAGATGTTGTGTCTGCAGTGAATAAAGTGTTCTCGCCGGAATTTCGTAATCGGCTGGATGCGATTATTCAATTCAAAGCACTTGAGGTCAAGACCATTCTCTATGTTGTGAACAAGTTCTTGATGGAGCTGGAAGTCCAGCTGGAGCCTAAGCATGTTGTGTTGGAAATCGACGATGCTGCTAGAGATTGGTTGGCTGTCCATGGTTACGATAAAAAAATGGGCGCACGACCTATGGCACGTTTGATTCAAGAACAAATTAAACGGCCTTTGGCAGAGGAATTGTTATTTGGGAAGTTAAACAAAGGCGGTCATGTCTTAGTGACAGTGGAAGAAGGAAAGCTCAAGTTTGCTATGGAAGAGCTGGAAGGGAACAATGTTCATTAATCAGCGTATCTCTTAGAAAAGAGCGTCAAAGGATTGACGCTCTTATTCTAAATATAAAATCCAGATTTTAAATTCCGTTTTTTAGCCTTATTGCAATACAGTATCGGCATTTTAAAAAAATGGTTGCTATTGTTGTCTGCAGTCAAATGATAAAGGAACGGTGTTTAACGGTATGCAGAAATAATTATCTAGTTTTTTTGTTGCAGTAACAGTGACAAGCATTGATATTGGTATTGGAGGATACTCTCCATAGAATATACCTGGATTTTTTCGTAAACCACTAACGGTTACTACTATGGAGGGGCATGTTATTATGGTTTGTTTCAAATCGGATAATAAGTTGTATTGCCCATTATTTTTTGTGAGATCCATAGTCTTAAATTCATCATCAGTAGGATTAGGATAATTCTGATGTATGGCATCCATTATATTTATTTGAGGTTCTTTGAAAAAAAGATTCCGTTCCCAATTATCCGTGTCTTCATAGGAAGTCCTGATGGGAGAGAACGTCATTTTAACAGACCAATTATCATGGTTATTTATAATTCCATTTGTATCGGTGGTAGGACAAGTAATTATATCAGCAAAAGATAGGGGAGCATTCAAAGACATTACAATTATAAGTAAGTTAACTATGTACCTTTTCATTTTTTATTCCTCGTGTAGATATTTAGTATTTTGTTGTCAATTATTCAGATTTGGTTTCGCCACTGCTGGTTTCTTTTTCTGAAGCAGGGGATGATTTACCATCACGGCTGCGGAAGGTGATGCGGCCTTTTGATAAGTCGTAAGGAGTCAATTGTACAGTAACTTTGTCGCCTTTTAAAATGCGGATGTAGTTTTTACGCATTTTCCCTGAAATGTGTGCGATGACCACATGGCCATTTTCGAGTTCAACTCTAAACATGGTATTGGGGAGGGTATCGATGACGGTACCTTCCATTTCGATTTGGTCTTCTTTTGGCATAGGTTTCCTGAAACTGAACATAATAAAAGGGGAATCATGCCTTAAAATATCAAAGGAAGCAAGTTGTTATACAATTTATGAGCTGAAATGAATATTTACCCCCCCTTCCTGACCTTCCCCCTGAGGGGGAAGGAAAGTACTAGCAGCATTTGTTAGAACATTCCTTCCCCCTCAGGGGGAAGGTCAGGAAGGGGGGGTAAATATCATTCATTATTATGCTTAATGATTTTTATCCAAAAACTTATCTGCATCTAATGCAGCTATACATCCGAATCCTGCGGAGGTGACTGCTTGGCGGTAAATGGGATCGGCAACGTCGCCTGCTGCGAATACACCAGGCACGCTGGTGGCTGTGGCATTTCCTTTTGAACCATTGTGGATTTTGATGTAGCCATTTTCCATTTCCAACTGGCCTGCAAAGATGTCAGTATTGGGTTTATGTCCGATAGCAATAAAAACACCATTTGTTTCAATTAGCTTTATTTCGCCTGTGATGACATTTTTAACTCGGATGCCTGTTACGCCTGCTGTATCACCGACAATCTCTTCAGTAACATGGTTCCATTCTACAGTGATATTGCCTTTGTCACCTGTTTTTTGCTGCAAATGATCGGACAAGATTTTTTCAGCACGGAATTTATCACGGCGATGGATAACGGTAACGTGGGATGCAATATTAGAAAGATAAAGCGCTTCTTCGACAGCCGTGTTGCCGCCGCCGACAACGACTACTTTTTTATTTTTATAGAAAAAGCCATCACACGTTGCACAAGCGGAAACACCTTTGCCCATAAAGGCTTTTTCGGAGGGCAGGCCTAAATATTGTGCACTGGCACCGGTTGCAATAATCAGAGCATCGCAAGAATAGGTGGTTTCACCTTCTAATATAAATGGTCGTTGAGTTAAATTAACTTTATTGATTTGATCAAATATCACTTCTGTTTTGAAGCGTTCAGCATGGCGCTGCATGCGCTCCATAAGTGCCGGGCCCTGCAAACCTTCTACATCGCCCGGCCAATTATCGACATCGGTTGTCGTCGTCAATTGGCCGCCCGGTTCTTTTCCTGTGATGACGACAGGGTTTAAATTGGCACGCGCAGCGTAAACAGCGGCAGTCCAGCCGGCAGGGCCTGAACCTAGAATAATTAAACGATGATGTTTGGGGGTTGTCATAAATGATAAATATTCCTGGGGTCGTTATTTTCTCGGGCTAATGAAGAATGCTATAGTACGAGAAGTCATTGGGATTATAAATAGAAAAATGTATGGGGCTTAAACGTGAAACAGGCACAGCAAAATAAATCAACTCGCCGTCCGATTGCAATCCAGATGGGGCACCGGTTACGTGAGGGCATTTTACTGGTGGCAGTAGCGGTTGCTCTATTTTTGTTAATGGCATTTTTGACTTATCACAATACAGATCCGAGCGGGTCGAACACGGGCGTAAGCGATAACATTTTAAATTGGGGCGGACGTATCGGGGCGTTTCTAGCAGATATGTTTTTGTCTATTTTTGGCTGCGTTGCATATATTTTACCTCCTTTGATTGTTTTTGCGGCTTGGTTGGGAGTGAAAGAAAGGTCGGAAGACGGCTTATTTAAGACCAGTGAATTTATTTTTAAGTTTATGGGGTTTGTTTTGGTTGTGTTAAGCAGCTGTGGGTTGGTGGACCTCTGCTTAGGGAAGTCTCTATTTTCTTTGCCTGCGAATGCAGGGGGCGTCTTAGGCAGCATTATTGCAGTTGAGTTAACGCATGTATTGAACTTAGTTGGAAGTGTTTTATTTTTAACCACCTCTCTATTGTGCGGGATAACGTTATTTGCTGGTATTTCTTGGCTGGGGCTGATGGAGGCGGTGGGCGGTCAGATGACGGTGTTATATCGTTTTTGTCAGCGATTATTTCAGCGAAAAGACGGGGAAGTGGCGAATACTTCTGTTTCTTTATTGCCTTTGCCATTAGAAAAAATAAAAAAACCCATTAAATCTTCAGAATGGATTGAGCCTAAGATAACAGGACTTAAAGTTGAGACAGTACGTGCTGCATCAGTTAAGAAAATCGAGAAACCTGTTGTGCCTCCGGTATTGCTTTCCTCGGGTATGTTACCTCCTCTAACTTTGTTAAATATGCCTGTGTCTTCTGAAGAGAAAGCGTTTTCTAAAGTGAGTTTTGAAGAATTGTCTTTATTGGTCGAGCAGCGATTATTAGATTTTGGTGTGGAAGTGAAAGTGGTGGCTGTGCATCCTGGCCCCGTGATTACTCGTTTCGAACTGGATTTAGCGCCAGGCATTAAAGTCAGTAAAATTAGTGGACTGGCTAAAGATATTGCGCGCTCTTTATCAGTAATAAGTGTTCGAGTAGTGGAAGTCATTCCGGGTAAATCGGTGATTGGTTTGGAAGTGCCTAATGAACATCGCGAGCTGGTTTGCTTGCGCGAGGTGTTAGAATCATCGCGTTATATGCAATCGCATTCACCGATTAGTTTGGCATTAGGCAAAGATATTGCGGGTTTTCCTGTTGTTGTTGATTTGGCAAAGATGCCGCATTTATTGGTTGCTGGTACGACAGGCGCAGGTAAATCGGTCAGCTTGAATGGTATGTTATTGAGTATGTTGTTTAAAGCCACGCCGGAACAATTACGTTTAATCATGATTGATCCTAAGATGTTGGAGTTATCTATTTATGAAGGTATTCCTCATTTATTAACACCGGTCATTACGGACATGAAAGATGCGGCCAATGCGTTGCGATGGTGTGTGGGAGAAATGGATAGACGTTATCGGTTAATGGCTTCGCTGGGGGTGCGGAATTTGGCTGGTTATAACCTGAAGCTAGCGGAAGCTGAGAAAGCAGGGACACCATTGCCAACGCCAGACTGGCTCATGGCGATTGGCAATCAACCGCCGACTTTGCAGCCTTTGCCTATGATTGTCGTGGTGGTTGATGAATTGGCAGACATGATGATGGTGGTGGGCAAAAAGGTGGAAGAACTTGTGACGCGTATTGCCCAAAAAGCGCGTGCAGCGGGAATCCATTTAATTTTAGCGACACAACGGCCTTCTGTTGATGTGATTACCGGATTAATTAAAGCGAACATTCCAACGCGTATTGCTTTTCAAGTTTCTTCTCGGATTGATTCACGCACGATATTAGATCAGCAAGGTGCGGAGCAATTGATTGGAAATGGTGATATGTTGTATCTGCCGCCAGGGACTGGCATGCCGGTGCGTGTGCATGGTGCCTATGTGGCTGATGAAGAAGTGCATCGTGTGGTTGCGACTTGGCAATCGTATGGGAAGCCGGCTTATCTTGATGGGGTCACGGAAGGTGAGAGTGAAAGCAGTCAAGGTGGGGAAGAGGAGAGAAGCGGGGAAGCGGATCCTTTATATGATGAGGCATTGCGTATTGTGACAGAATCGCGTCGGGCTTCGATTTCATTGGTGCAGAGGCGGTTAAGGATTGGTTATAATCGGGCGGCGCGTATCATGGAAGACATGGAGATGGCGGGCGTTATTAGTACGATGGATACGAATGGGACGCGTGAAGTGTTGGCGGGTGCGGCGCCGGAATAATGTAATAATTATACTGTGGTTCCCGTTTTTCTACTCTGTCATCCCCGCTTTTCAAATCTGTCATCCCCGCGAAGGCGGGGACCCATTCAGGGCAAACCACCAAGCAATAATAAAAACCAGAGATTAGTTAAAATGGGTCCCCGCCTTCGCGGGGATGACAGAGTGCTATCTTTTAAATAACTGGAGTTTTTGAACATGTTTCGATTAATTATTTTAATTATATTATTGATAGCTCAAATGAGCGCCTATGCTCGCACTCCAGCTCAGGACTTGTCTCAACTTTTGTCCTTTATCCAAACGTTACAAGCAGACTTCACCCAAACCATCAACGACAACAAAGGCAAGCAATCCGAGCAAT
>JAHFSI010000030.1 GCA_023265835.1 Legionellales bacterium | reverse complement strand
CAAAAAAAATATTGCTTTCAAGAGTTGCATGCCTTTATCTAAAAACACGCTTATTAAATGTGGACCAGGTACTTTTGAGGTTAATTGATTTTTTTGTGATAAAGTCAGGCTAATCTCAAGTGGCACCTGGACGCAGCTTTCGTACCCTTGTGCCATTTCCAGGGTGTTGACCATTCCTTTTAATCATATACCCCTCCTCCTTCCGGTGTCGCAGTACTATCTTGTGCAACTGGATTTTGTTCTTGCTCTGGGACATACGGTGTCATGAAATATTCAAAAGTAGCGGTAGGATCATGAGCGGTTGCGCGCTTGCCTGTTAGCGGATCAATACGTACGCTGATGATACCAGGTGGTTGTTCAATAGGATGTTCTGGGCGGTCTTGTAATGCGGATTGCATAAACTGGATCCAGATAGGTAATGCTGCTTGGTTTCCCCACTCATGCAGCGAACGTTGTTGTTGATCGTATCCAACCCAGGCAACGGTGATGATATCGCTATTGTATCCTGCAAACCAAGCATCCACTTGGTTTTGTGTCGTGCCTGTTTTGCCCGCTAAATCTTTGCGTTGCAAACTGCGCGCTAGTGTTGCCGTGCCGCGTTGAATCACATCATGCAATGTGGATGTAATGAGATACGCATTTTGAGGGCTGATGACCCGGGGCGCATACAAGCTAGGAAGTTGTGATGAACAATTGCTGAGGCAGGCTGACAATGGTTTGGCTTGATAAATGACTTGGCCTTCTTTGTCGCGGATAGAATCTATCGCAAAAGGAACCACTTTAAATCCACCATTGGCAAACACAGCATAAGCCGTCGCCATTTGTATTGGCGTGACCAAAGCAGTTCCTAATGCCAATGATAAACCTGCGGGCAATTGCTCGGCAGTAAAACCAAAGCGTTGCATATAATGAATTGCATAAGGCAATCCGATTAAATTAAGTAATCGAATAGAAACTAAATTACGAGAGAGTGTTAAGGCGTCTCGTAATCGTGTGGGCCCATAAAAACGGTGTTCATCATTTTGTGGACGCCAGAGGCTGCTGTCGGTGGGATTTTCTACGACAATGGGCGCATCATTAATCACTGTTGCCAGTGTATAACCTTTATCGAGCGCAGCAGAGTATATAAAAGGTTTGAGGCTTGATCCCGGTTGACGGTTTGCGCTGGTAATACGATTAAAGCTGCTATGTTGAAAATCAAAACCACCCACTAAGGCCAAGATCCTGCCGTCTGTCGGGTTTAACGCAATCATGCCGGCTTCTGCTAAAGGTATTTGAGAAAGACGCCAACCTTGTTTTGTTTCCATGAGGCGTATGACATCACCTAGGCCGGCTATCTCGGAAGTGACTTTTGGCATGCGGCCAAGCAAATCAGGACTTAGTTGTTTGCGTGCCCAAGACAAACCTTGCCAAGGGATCATCACAATCGAGCCATTCGCACGCAATACTGTGATGGAATGTGCGGACATATCTACAATGACCGCGGGTTCCAAACCATTTATGACAGGGATTTTGCTCAGCGCTTTTTCCCATTCTTCCATGTGTTTTAAACTCGGCGTACCAAAATTTTGTTCAGAGCCGCGATAACCATGACGTTGGTCATAAGCAATGAGCCCGTCATGCACGGATTGATTAGCGATATTTTGCAATTGACTATCAAGCGTGGTGTAAACTTTAAAGTTATCCGTAAAAACTCGATCGCCGTAAAGTTGTTGTAATTGTTGACGCACTAATTCTCCCACATAAGGAGCTTTGACTTGTATTTGCAAATCATGATAATGCGCATTGAGAGGAGCGGCGATTGCAGTTTTATACGCTTTCTCATCGATATAGTTTAATTCATACATGCGGCCCAACACATGGTTGCGGCGCTTCAGAGCAGCCGCAGGATGTGTCAATGGATTGAGCGCGGAAGGAGCCTGAGGCAAACCTGCTAACATGGCATATTGGTCTAACGTTAGCTGATTAAGCGATTTACCATAATAAATTTCTGCGGCTGCTTCTACACCATAAGCGCGTGCGCCTAAAAATATTTTATTTAGATAAAGTTCTAAGATTTTTTGTTTACTGAGTTTGTTTTCGATTTTGAGAGCAATTAAAATTTCTCTTAATTTACGTCCAAATGTTTTTTGTGGTTTTAGGTAGAAACTGCGGGCCACTTGCATGGTGATAGTGCTGCCGCCTTCGTCTTTTCTACCGGTGGCAATAAGCTTGATGCCTGCTCTCATTAAGCCCGGAAGATCAATGCCTGGGTGCTGGAAGTAACGTTGGTCTTCCGTGGCCAAAACAGCATCAATCAGTTGTTTTGGTATTTGGTCGTAAGGCAATGGGATACGCCGTACTTCGCCATATTCGGCGATTAATTTGTTATCGTGAGTAAAAATTTGTAGTGGAACTTGAAGCTGTATGGTCTTGAGTTCGCCAACGCTAGGTAATTGAAAGATAACGTAATATAGAACGGCGATGCCAATCACGCTAAGCGATATGCAAGTAAAGAGCAATAATCTTCGTAAAAAACGTAACAGAACGTTCATGTGCTAATTTAAAATAAAAATAATCTTGCATTTTACTATAAAAATGGTAAATATATCAGTCTTAATTTCATTATGTTGCCCTTCTTTTTTCCCTCTTTGTCAATGCCTTAATCATGAACGTGCCCGTGTGCGTGCCCGCGCCCGTCTTTTCCCAGCTATTTTATACCCTATTTCTATCTACCCATGGAGAACACCCATTGCTAAACTCACTACGCCTTTGGCCGCAACCTTTGCTCGGCCTTGATATCCAAGCCGAAGAAATTCGGCTGTTGCAATTGCACAGTATTTTCAAAAAAAATCAGATAAAAAAAACCTTTTCGTTGGATTTGTCGTCCGGTGCAGTTATAGAGGGAAAAATTCATGATGTTCACACCGTTAGTGATTGTCTACAAGAATTAGTACAGCGTAATCAGCTGCAAGGAGCAAAAGCGGCCATTGCTTTGCCGACACAGTGTGTAATGGGCCGGCATCTCGCTGTGGTTAAAGGATTAAATGAAGCTGAATTAGAAGCCGAAGTCGTTGGCCATATACGTCAATGTTTTCCTGATGCGGCTGAAGGTCTTTGTTATGATTACGCGATAACAGGCCCCACAGAAAACTTGCAAGAAGATGTCTTATGGATAGCCACTCCTTTTGCAAACGTAGAAGCACCTCTTGCTGTGGTAGAAAATGCGGGATTGAAAATCCAAGTCATAGATGTAGCTCAGTATGCGTTAGACCGTGCAAATAATCTAATAAAAAAAGAAGGCTTATCTTTAGAAGAAAAATGGCGCATTAGTTTTGGGCTGGCTTTGTGGGGACGTTGCTCATGATAGCAATCAATTTATTGCCTTGGCGCGCTAAGAGTCGTGAGGAAGATGCGCAGAAAAGAAAACTATTTTTAATTTGTATTTCAATATTTTTGTTGCTATGGCTGATAAGCCATATTGGATTTTATTGGAGTGCGCAACACATCGATACGCACCTTGCTGATTTGCAAAGCCAATTGACTGAATTAACCAGTCAATCTCGGCAAAAACAGTTAAATCCCTATTTATTGTTAATAGGTCAGGTTCGTTCAAGCCAACTTGAGTTAATTAATTTTTTTAAAAAAGGCATGCTCAAAATAGATTGGTCAGACATAACCAGTAAAAAAAATCGTCTTTCTATCACAGGGACTATGGATTCATTGCTGCTGCTTGCGAGGTTTGTGGATGGTTATAACAAGAACAATCAAGCTGTTCCTCTCATTATCGTGAGTGTTAAAAATAATGGATCCGCAGTGCAATTTAGCTTGCATCTTGTTCGTGCTATTTTACCTTTTCTCGATCAAATAAAAAATGACGATGATGTTACGTAAAATTCGTATATTGCTTATATATAGCATTGTTTTTTTACTCTGTTTTGTGTTTATGTTTTTTGACATCAAAAAAGAAGTGCTTGTTCTGTTGAAGAAGCGGCGTGAGGAAATGCAATTATCAATGACAGTCGAAACCACTAAAAAAAATTTAATCGATATGATGAGAAATAAGCAGCCATTTCTGTTTCAAGCTGATACGACCTTGCTTGATACGGCGAATGTACTTGCTTATCTCGGACATTTTTTTGTGCTGCAAGCCATTCAAATTAATAAAATGCAGATGCTTAAAGTGAAAACGATAAATGGCGTGAGCATGTTGCCGGTGAAAGTGAGTGCCATCAGTCAATTTTCGTCATTTATTAAATTGATTACTGCGTTGTTTAACGGCCCTTGGCCTTTAATGATAAATGATTTTTCATTTCAACGGGATAAAAATGGTGCTGTTGCTGCAGAAATGCAGTTATTTGTTTTTGGCGTGAGAGCTACAAAGTCTCAAAGGAGCGGTGCATGATCATTTTTTCTTTTCGCCAACTATTTTTAATAATCCTATTAATTTTTATTGTTGATGGCAATTCAACTTATGCAGCCTCTTCGTCGGCAGGCCCAAGCAAAATTAACATAACATTTCAAGAAATCAGTATGCAGGATGCCTTAAATTTTTTAGCTAAATTATTACATAAAAACATCGTCATTAGCCCCGCCATTCACGGGACAGTCTCTTGGCGGCTAAAAAAAATTTCTGCCAATGATGCATTTGATTTGTTATTAATGTCGCATGAATTAAGTAAACGTCAAATTAATAATGTCTGGTATATTATGCCGAAAAGCGAATTCATGCAGGTTGAACAGCAGGAATTAAAATTACAAACAATTGTTGATGAAGCAGAGCCATTAAATACTTCAATTTGGCAAATTCATTATGCTAAAGTGGGTGATATAGCGAATTTATTAATGTCTGCTCATCACACATTGTTGTCAGGCCGCGGCCAGGTCCATTTCGATATACGCACTAACATTTTATGTGTTCAGGACATAGCAGATCGTTTGTTTGCTATTCAAAAATTAATTAAACGATTGGATGTTCCGGTGCAGCAGGTGTTGATTGAAGTCCATTTAGCGAGTGTAGACAGTGATTATGAGCGCGAGCTAGGGATACAATTCACCAATGAGCAAATCAATAACAATGGTGTAGTTCCCGCACCCGCTGATTCGCCGGCCGTTTTGCATTATGGTTTAGCGCTTATTAAAATGACGGATGGTTCGTTATTACGCATGCAACTTTCAGCGATGGAAAGAGCGGGACATGGTGAGCTGATATCCAGTCCCAGTTTGTTTACGGCCAATCAACAAACAGCCTTAATTGAATCGGGAGAAGAAATTCCCTATCAAGAAATCAGTCGCAGCGGGGCAACAGGAGTGTCTTTTAAAAAAGCAGTGCTAAGCTTGCAAGTAACGCCGCAAATCATGCCAGATAATAAAGTGTTATTGCAGTTACAAGTACATCAGGACAAGCCAAGCAATAGAATAATTTTAGGTGTACCTGCCATTACGACCCGTCAAATGAGCACTAATATTTTAGTTAAAAGCGGTCAAACTATTGTTTTGGGCGGCATTTATGAGGTAGACAAGGGGCACCAACAACAAGGAGTGCCTTTTATCAATAAAATTCCGCTTGTAGGTTGGCTGTTCAAACAGCAAAATGTGACAAACAATAAACGCGAGTTGCTTATTTTTGTGACACCGAAGGTAATGAATTAAATGAAAAAGCGTCAATATCAAAATATTTTTCTAATTGGCCCTATGGGGGCGGGAAAAAGCAGTGTTGGAAAGTGTTTAGCAGAACAGTTAGATATGCATTTTTATGATTCGGACGAAGAAATTGAGAAACGCACTGGGGTAGACATTGGTTGGATTTTTGATTTGGAAGGTGCTGAAGGGTTTCGTAAACGCGAAACAGCGGTGATTGCTGATTTGGTCCGTCTGCCGAATATTGTTTTGGCAACAGGAGGCGGCTCTGTCATTTCGCCAGAAGTCCAAGAATTATTAAGAAAACACGGTGTAGTGGTGTTTTTAGATGCTTCATTAGGCCATCAACAAGTACGGACGGTCAATGAAGCGCGCCGCCCTTTATTGCGTGTGCCCAATCGTGAAGAAGTGATTGAAAAGCTCTACGAAGAACAGACTCCGCTTTATCAATCATTAGCGGATTATCATATTATGACCGACCATCGCAGTGTGCGTTTGGTGACAGAAGATATTGTCCGTTGGTTGGAAAAAAATAAATGAATGAATATTTATTTATCCCCCCTTCCTGACCTTCCCCCTCAGGGGGAAGGTCAGGAAGGGGGGTAAATATCTTTTCAACTACCTACTGCGTAGCCGTAGTTGCTGGCGTTGTGCTAGTATCAGCCGGCGGTGGGGTAGTAGAAGGAGCAGCAGCGGGTGCCGTGTTATCTGTAGAAGAAGGTGTTGCAGGTGCAGTCTGAGCGGGCGCATTCATATCAGCAGGTGCCGGTGTTGTCGGCATAGCGCTTGGCGCAGGCGTAGTTGTAGTCGTCGTTGTTGTATCAGTAGTGGTTGTTTGAGCTGGGGCCTGCGCAGGATTTGCATTATCAGAAGCGCTGGATCCAGGAGGAACAGTAGTCGTAGTAGTCGTTGAGCTTGACTGTGATTCTGTTGTGCTTGTAGTGGCCGCTGCATCAGATAAAGTGGTAGGATTCGCTTTTTCCGATTTTTGTTGGCAAGCAGTGGCTCCAATAACACAGAGTCCAGCAAGTGTAGCAAGTAGAAAATGTTTACGCATATGCAGTATCCTTTAATAAAAAGTTAATAAAGCAGCAAGCCGGCCTATTTGCGATGCGTAAGGCTGTCAATAAGCTGCCTATAAAGGAAAACATATTATCCTAAATGAGGCGGGCTGCAAAGCCCATACTTTGAGTCATAACGTGAGATGCTTGGATGATTGAACTTAAAAATGATCGTTTATTGCGCGCTATTAGACGTGAGCCTGTTGATAAAACGCCCATTTGGATCATGCGTCAAGCAGGACGTTATTTGCCGGAATATCGGGCTGTCCGTGCAAAAGCAGGAAGTTTTTTGACGCTCTGTAAAACACCAGAGTTAGCTTGCGAAGTCACATTACAGCCTCTAGCACGTTTTCCTCTTGATGCGGCCATTATATTTTCCGATATTTTGACTATTCCAGATGCAATGGGTTTAGGGCTCTATTTTATTGAAGGTGAAGGCCCTGCTTTTGAAAGACCGCTGCGTTCTGCGCAAGACATTCAAAATTTAGGTGTTCCCGATCCTGAAATGAGTTTAGGTTATGTTCTTGATGCAGTCCGCATGATTAGCCATGAACTTGCAGGCAAAGTTCCCTTAATTGGATTTTGTGGTAGCCCTTGGACATTAGCAACCTATATGCTCGAGGGAAATGCGAACAAAGCATTTCCAAAGATCAAGGCCCTGATGGAAGAACAGCCGCAATTATTGCATCATCTATTACGTACGCTCACTGAAGCCGTCAGTCTGCATCTGAATGCGCAAATTAATGCAGGCGCGCAAGTCGTGATGATCTTTGACACCTGGGGCGGAACATTGAATACTGCTAATTACCAAACCTATTCGTTGCATTATATGCAGCAAATCATTGCCATGATCACGGCAAAAAATGCCGCATCACCTGTGCCTATTATTTTATTTACCAAGGCAGGCGGACAATGGCTAGAATTAATGGCGCAAACGGGTTGTGATGTGATCGGCGTGGATTGGTTGGTTAACTTGGGTGATGCACGAAAAAGAGTGGGTAATAAAGTTGCGTTGCAAGGTAATTTACATCCAAGCATTCTTTGTCAATCCGAGGCAGTCATTCGCGCAGAAGTAATGCGCATTTTAGCAGAATATGGTGAAGGCGAAGGGCATATTTTTAATTTGGGTCACGGCATCACACCGGACGTTCCACCGGAGCATGTGGCAATACTTGTTAATGCAGTGCATACCTGGAGTCGCAGAGGTCCTAGATGAGTGATTTGAAATTTAAACCTGCCTGGTGGCTTAGAAACTCGCACTGTCAAACGCTTTGGCCTGCATTATGTCGTCATCGTAAAAAGAAATTATTGTTGACACGAGAACGGATTGAATTATTAGACGGCGATTTTGTTGATTTGGACTGGGCGGGAGGAAAAACTGGTCCCATTGTTCTCATTTTGCATGGGCTTGAGGGATCAATACAATCTTCATATGTCCATGGAATGTTGCATGCTATTGCACAGCAAAATTGGCGGGGCGTCTGTATGCATTTTCGCGGTTGCAGTGGTGAACGCAATCGCTTAACCAGAATGTATCATTCAGGAGAAACTTCGGATTTAAGTGAAGTGATGGCTCAATTAAGACAACGCGAATCCCAAGCTCCATTAGCTGCGATTGGATTTTCTCTGGGTGGTAATGTGTTGTTGAAGTGGTTAGGAGAGACCGGCACGAATAATCCTTTAGTGGCTGCGATTGCGGTTTCTGTTCCATTTGAGCTTGCTAAAACAATAGCACGAATGAGCCAGGGATTCTCCCGTTTCTATCAATGGCGCTTGTTACGTTCTCTTTGCAAAAAAGTGAAGTGGAAATTTCAACATTGTCCTGCGCCTTTTCAAATGTCCGCATTAAAAAAATTCCATACATTGCGTGATTTTGATGATCATGTGACTGCGCCTTTGCATGGATTTTTAGATGCAGAGGATTACTATACTCAATCAAGTTCCCGTCAATACTTGCAAAAAATAAACGTACCTACTTTGCTATTGCAAGCAAAAGATGACCCGTTAGTAGGAGATCAATGTTTACCACTACAAGATGCGCTCTCAGCTCATGTGCAACTTGAATTAACGCAGCAAGGCGGTCATGTAGGTTTTGTCAGCGGAGATTTACCCTGGAAGCCTTCTTATTGGTTGGAAAAACGCATCCCGTTATTTCTTCGAGATTATTTGTAGTAACAGTTGACACCATTGGCTGAGCTGTTACTTATTGCCATTAAATTATTCCTGTAGGCAGCCCATTTTCTCTAAATAAATCAAAAAACATCAATGGATGTTCATCAGAGTGATTGGCTTCTGTATCTAATAAAATAAACCCCGATTTTTGATAGAAAATAATTGAATCGCGTTTAGCATCCACTACCAAAAACCGACATCCTACGTGTGGCATAATCGCCAGCTTTATATGGTTAATACACCAATCCAAAAATCTTGTACCAAATCCATTGCCTTGTAGTTTTTTATCTACGGCTAATCGTGCAATTTTAATTGCTGGAAATGCTTCATATCTCGAAGTAGCTGTGGATTCTTGTGGACGCTGTCCTTCATTGAGCACAATCTCGCTATTCATAAGAGTAATATATCCCCAAATACGTGAAGGCGACGAAGTTTGATTAACAAGCACATATGTTTTTGCAATTTCATATTGATGAAAATCAAATGCTGTTTTTTTTAGAAAAATTTTTAACGGCGTGTAAGCTTCGCTTCCAAGAGAAAGTTTTGTTGTATCATCATCAGATAAAATTTGACGAAGAGTAAAAGTCTCAGTATCTACCACGCATCAGCCTTGACCTTTTTGAGGCAGTTGTTTTTCTTTTTTTATGGGCTTAAAAGTAACATGTCCTTTGGCTAAATATTCTTCAGCTAGTGGGCGACCACGAGCAATAGCAATCTGTGCTAAAGGATTTGGCGCAGGATTACCAACTTGCTTTAAAAAAGCATCGGCATCTTTACCGGATAATCGCCAACCCGAAAATGTGGAAGTTTTAATGGCCATAACTACACCTAAGTTATTTACTTTGTAAGTATACTACATTTGACACAGATTTTACTCGATTTCATGGTTTTTGCAAATAAATAGATGTATTAGTCAAAAACACCATATTATCAGAAGGCCTTATTTTTCAAGGGGAAAAGCTCAACTTCAGAGGGGCTAAGTTATTTTAACTAACAACAACAAAATATCTTGATCATCAATCTTATAAATTAATCGCAACGGATGGGCCGTTTCACTATAAAGGCCGGTCATTCCATGAATTTTATTTGCGCCGGGAGGGCGTGGATTGACGGCCAAGGCTTCAGCTAATTTAATAACAACTTTTTGTTGCTTTGCAGAGAGCTTTTTGATTTGCTCCACAGCGACGGGTGCAATTTTAATGTTATAAGGTGTTGCCACTGTTATGTGCCTATGTCTTCTCTCAATTGATCTAACGTCATTGTTCCTACATTGCGTACTTCTTTTAACGCATCAATGGCCTCGCGAAGATCATGCCTGTCTTGTGCTTCCTGCAAAAGTGTCAAGTCTTCCAGCGGAATAATGGCCGCAATTTCTTGACCGCGGCGAGTTAAAATAACCCGTTCTTTGCTATGGACAACGCGGTTAATCAAATCCGTGAATTGTTCTTTTGCATCCGCAGTGTTTAAGACGGTAATAGGCATGATTTAAATTCCATTTTATAAAACAAGTTAGTTAAATTTGCGGTATCACAAATGACACCGCAAAACGATTATGCGACGGAAACTTCCTTTTCCATCGATACGGTATATTTACCAACGGCTGCAAGACTATTTAATTTCACTCTTTCAAAAAAAGCATGTTGTGCGGCCTTAATATTATTTTTGTCGCCATGCCAAATTTTCATGGGATATTCTTGTAAAGCGCGAGCATAAGAATAGCTTAAGTTCCAAGGCAATTGAGGCGAAAGCACATTCATCGCGTTAAGATTAGCAGTGGCTTCTTCAGGTGTTTGCCCACCAGACAAAAAGTTGATGGTGGGAACAGCTGCCGGCACTGTGCGTCGTAAAATAGTTAATGTAGCGCGTGCGACTTGTTCTGCGGTAGCTTTAGTAGAACATTTTTTGCCGTTAATCACCATGCTAGGTTTTAATACCATATACTCTAATTTGACTTTATGTTTAAACAACGCATTGAAGACAGCATGTAAAACGCGTTCTGTCACCTCGGCGCATTGCTCAAGAGTATGGTCGCCATCAATTAAGATTTCAGGTTCAACAATGGGCACAATACCATTGATTTGGCAATCAGCAGCATAACGTGCCAAACCTTCGGCATTGGTTTTGATGGCTAATCTGCTGGGGGTGTTTGCTGAAATAGTATAAACAGCGCGCCATTTTGCAAAACAAGCACCTTTTACTTTATAACTAGCTAATCGTTCAGCCAATCCATCCAAGCCTTGTGTGACTTGTTCATCTGCCGTGTTCGATAAAATAGTTAAACCTTTGTCTACTTTAATGCCTGGTAAAATGCCAAGCGATTTCAATTTTTCTGGGAACAAGGTGCCATCCAGGGTTTTTTGTAACAGAGTTTCTTCATGTAAAATAACGCCGGCGATGTACTGGCTCAAATTAGGCGTAGTGATTAGCAAATCACGATAGGCACGGCGCGTTTCTTCGGTTGATTCAGTGTTGACGGCCGCTAAACGTTTCGTAATAGTGGCAGCGCTTTCATCTGCCGCCAAGATACCTTTGCCTTTTACAGCGAGTTGGTTCATGGTAGTTTCTAAGTCTCTTGTGTTCATGGTCCAGAGTCCTATGTCAATTTTAATTGCGGGAAGGGTAACATTATATCTGGTTCATCTCAATACTATTCCGCTCCTCTCCGTCATTGCGAGCGAAGCGAAGCAACCCAGTCTTTTCAGCGTCGCTTTTGAACGTAAAAGGTACTAATCAATGCTGAAAAGACTGGGTTGCTTCCTGCCGCGCAAGCTCGCAGTCGCAATGACGACGGAAAGAAATGGCTAATAAGATTTCGCAAAAACCACCCTCTGCGGACTCTTTTCCCCGCTAAAGATACATTTCCCAGGTTCCAGCGCATCAAGCACCGGTATACAACGAATGGTCACATTCAAATCTTGTTTAATTTTTGCTTCGACTTCAGGATTGCCATCCCAATGCGCTTCAGCAAAGCCTCCTTCGGTATTCATAAAAAAGTCATAGAAATCCGCTTTGCTATCGATATGCAGCGTATGTTGTTTGCGGAAATCACGCGCACGCTGCAATAATTTTTCTTGTAATTCGTTGAGTTGTGCAGGGATAGTCGCCAAAAATTCTTGCCGGCTTTGACTGAAGCGTTCTTTATATTCCAAATCGCGCCTTCCAACAAAGACCGCTTGGTTTTGACATTCTTTTTGCCCTACCTCGACACGGAAAGGTACACCTTTTTTTACCCAGCTCCATGCTTTTTCCCCGCCCGTCAATTCACGCGTATCAATTTCCACCTGCAAATATCTATTATCATATTGAATTCGCCGTAATTCTTGCGCCAATTGCTCACAGTAAGTTAGGATTTCAGCGCGTTGTTCTTCTTTATGCAGAATAGGCAAGATGACGACATGCAAAGGCGCTAATTTAGGCGGTAACACCAGCCCATTATCATCACTATGTGTCATAATGAGCCCGCCAATTAATCGTGTTGAAACGCCCCAGGATGTTGTATAAGCAAATTCTTCTTTACCCTGCATGCCTAAAAATTTAATGTTAAATGCTTTTGCAAAATTCTGCCCTAGAAAATGTGAAGTCCCTGCTTGCAGCGCTTTTCTGTCTTGCATCATGGCTTCAATCGTATACGTATTCACCGCGCCGGGGAAACGCTCGCTTGCTGTTTTTTCGCCTTTGATAACAGGCATGGCCAGGTAGTTTTCGGCAAATCGTGCATACAGATCAAAAATTTTCAATGCTTCATTCTTTGCTTCATCCGATATTGCATGCGCGGTATGGCCTTCTTGCCATAAAAATTCAGACGTACGCAAAAACATCCGGGTACGCATTTCCCAACGCATCACATTGGCCCATTGGTTGATCAATAAAGGCAAGTCTCTGTAAGACTGGATCCAGCGTGAAAAAGCTTCACCAATAATGGTTTCAGAAGTCGGGCGGATAATATACGGCTCTTCCAGCGGGCTGCCTGGCACTAATTTACCCTCTTCATCATGCAGCAAGCGGCAATGGGTTACGACAGCGCATTCTTTAGCAAATCCTGTCACTTGCTCTGCTTCTTTTTCTAAAAAGCTGGCTGGAATCAATAAAGGAAAATAAACATTTTTATGCCCCATTGCCTTCAATTGTTCGTCAATAACGCGCTGCATATTTTCCCATAAGGCATAGCCCCACGGTTTGATAGTCATGCAGCCGCGCACCGGTGATACTTCCGCCAGGTCCGCTGCTTTAATAATTTGCTGATACCACTCAGGATAATCTTCGGCCCGCGTAGGAGTGATAGCTGTTTTGGTGTTTTGTGATTTAGTTGAGCTCATCGAATACCTGCTGACTATGTCCGTTGACTTTAACTTTGCGCCAAATGGCGCGAATGATACCGTTTTCATCGATTAAAAAAGTGGAACGTTGAATGCCTAAAAAACTACGGCCAAATAAACTTTTCTTATTAATAACGCCATACGCTGCACAAACATCGCCGTTTTCATCGGCGAGTAATGTAAAAGGCAGTGTGTATTTTTGTTTGAATTTTTGATGTTTCTCAGGATTGTCTTTTGAAATACCAAGAATGATCGTATTTTTATCGCTGAAACGTGGCAAGCTATCACGAAAATCACACGCTTCTCGTGTACAGCCAGGCGTATCGTCTTTTGGATAAAAATAGAGGACGATATTTTTGCCGCGAAAATGGGATAACGAAATTGTCTGATGTTGATCAGACAGCAAACTAAAATCTGGAGCTTGATCGCCGATGTTGAGTGTCATTAATACGTATCTCTATAACTATGAGTGGGTTAGAGTATAAATGAAATAAGCGGAAATAAAAAAGGTTATCTGGCAGAAGTTCCTGTCAAAATTGGCTCTCTTCATCATCCGGCAACAAGACAGCATGATGAAGAGAGTTAATGGTTACTTAGCGAGTTCATTACCCACTAAAGCACCACCTACTGCACCTACGCCAGTACCTACTGCACTGCCGCCAGTGACAGCATTACCGACCACACCGCCGACTACGCCGCCTCCTACTATACCAGCGGTTTGTCTTTGGCCTGTGGTGCAGGCGGTCAATCCTGTTAAAGAAAGAATAAGTAACATTGCTATGAATTTTTTCATTTGTGCGTCCCTCCAAAATGTAATACGCGATGTCACATTTGGGAGTGTAGCAGGTTTTTGAAGATATTCAGTTGGTCTGCCCGCGAAAATCGCAACTTATTGAAAAATAAAAAATTAATCTGTCAATGGCTCATGAAATTCACTCAATTTTTAAAAAAAGTGCTATAATTTGAGCATATTTCAAACAACTAATAAAAAATCAATACCCTATCAGCGTCACCATACTGCCCAGGCTCATGCCATCTTCTCAATAGGAAAAATGCGTTTTGTCTGACACTAGAAGAAAATTAATATAGCAGATATTGCTATATAGCTTTTTATGCTATATACTACAAAAAATGAAGTGGAAAACTACATTAAGCACTAAAGCCGACCAAAGGCAAAAAAAGCTACCAGAAAAAATGAGAATGCTAACTCAGCTCTTGATGAAAGATTTGAGTGATTTCGGTTTTTGCCCAGAGAAACAATGGAGGCATTTTGGCAAGCTTTCAGGAAACAAGTATCATTGTCATCTAAAGAATGGACGGCCAACTTATGCAGCTTGCTGAGAAGTTATCAGTAAATCACAACGCAGAATAGAGGTATATTATGTCGGCACACATGAAAACGCACCGTACTAAAACGAACAGCCCTATCTTCTGTATTTCAGAACAAGGACAGGTTTATCAATTGCCACAATCCGTGCTAAGAAGATACATTGTAAATGATAATGTCCGCATTAGAAAAGTAAAGAGCAATTTTCGCTCATCTTTAAGCGTTGCTCCAGAAGATGCTTTCGCTGATATTAATGCGAAATATACAAAAGCAGGTGCTCTTCTCAAGGCTGTTAGAATAAGAGAAGGATTAAATCAAAAGGATTTTGCAAAATTCATTGATGTCACACAAGGAGACTTATCTAAAATGGAACGTGGACAACGGCCAATTGGAAAAATTCTTGTTAATAGGATAGCAAAAAAATTCAAAAGCAGGATCGCATGAAAAAGTTGAAATGGGTGACCCCAAGCCCAAGCCTATAGGATGGCCTTTCGAATCATTGTGTTTGCTGTTTTTGATACGCCGGCTTCCATAGCAAATTTATCCCAATTTGAAACGGCATTTCTTACCTCTTCAATGATGCTATGTGCCCGTTCTTTTGTTATTTCAGCAGTTTCTGCTAATTTAAGTAGGTGTGGCATACCAGGATGATTTCCTTCACCCATCACCATCGTACAATGTTCACCACCTGGGCCTGTAGAAAACGTTAAGTCATAGGCTGGAGATACTAGCCAACCTGACTTCATATCAAACAAAAATGAAAAATTCTTTGCATGGTCATCGCGATTATGTGCCAGTACGTTAAAAACAGCTGATCTAAATTGTTTTTCACATTCATGATAATTTTTCGTCAATCGCTGAGTTACGCCAATGATAGTTTTATAATCTAAACTGGGTATGCGATAATCCGCATGCAATAATCCACTGATCGAATGCATATGAAAACGCTCTTGATGATTACGATCAAATCGTTTTACACCAAAATATCCAGGGCCATTTTTAGATTCGAAAAGTTTTGCCGTAGGCACAACTAATCCAGCAGCACTTGCCATCGTGTGATAGGCAAATTCAATAGGGCCAATGTCAAATGGATCAAGCGATGATCTGAATTTTACAAGCCAATCTTCACGGCCTATTTTTAGCGTGACTTTAGGTCTTGCTCCATTGGATGAGCCATTCATTGATAATAATTCATCTAGGTCGTGATCATTATTATCTTGAAACTGTTGAATATGATCTGCAATGATGTCTAAGTCATGTTGATGAGACGTGGAAGTGATATCTTCCTTTTCAGGCTCATAAGAAAGTGCACCCATACCATGATTACCCACGTATAATAGCCTGTCTAATGGTGTTAATGCGTTGGGATTTTGATTGAGGTGTAAAAGCTTGCGATCCAATAATAGTCTGCCCCAACCATCCGGCAGACTATCATTGAAAATACCGAATATGCCTTCAAAAATAGTGGTATCACATTCGATAATTCCGGCTTTCAAGGGTAATTTAAAAGGAGAGAGTTGAATCCCCGTTTGTAAAAATGCAGGATCATATTCAAAATAATAACGACGATCTTTAGTGGCCATTCGACCTATCAATTTTTTTTCATGAGCGAGATTTAGATAAATAGAACCGACTGATGCATGTGTTATCATTATTGCCTGCCTCGTTTGCGAGAATGATCTTGTAATAATTGATCTAATGATAAATAAGGTGTTGCTGTATCGATTTTAAAAAGTGATTCAAACTGATGTAAGCAATCGAGTACAACGGATAATTTTAACAGTGATTCTAATGATATTTTCCCTGTGCGCTCAAATTTTTTTAATACACCATAACTAACACCAGCACGTTCACTTAATGATTTTTGGCTCAAGTTTAGATTCAAACGCCTGGTTTGAAATTGCTGGGCGATGATGGCTAGCAAATCGTGAGGTGATAATAAATTAATGGACATTGTTATATCCTTAAATTTGAAAATTCTCGTAATTTTTCAACAAAATTAGGCAATGATTGTTTCTCTAAACTAAAAAAATATTCCTCTATAGTTTTGGGTGGGTTTTTCAAACTAACGCGATGGCGATTCACAGCCATACAAACTGCATCAATCGATAAATCAATTAAGTTTATTAAAAATTCGTCGGGATGCTGTGCTTCAATGCCATGTTTGAGAAGAATGTCTTTTGGAAAATCTTTTAAATTATATGTTACTATTACCGAAGAGCTAGAATGAATTGCCGCAGCTAAAACATGACGATCATTAGAATCAGGCAATCTTAATGCAGGAATTAAATATTGATAATTTTCAACTAAGCAATCACGGACACTCATATTCATTCTGTCCCGGGTTCTTTCAAGAAATTTTCTACCAAGATCATTTCTATTAGATAATACTCCATCAATCCATTCACGATGAATTTCATTCGTCCATTTAGCACGATACAAATCAGTAATTGCCAAATTCATTAGTAGGTCACGTAACGGCGCAGGATAAAGAACACATGCATCATATAAAACCGAAAAATTTGTCATCCTTAATATCCCATGTTGTGCTTTTGAGCTTCGTTTGCTAATTCTTCTAGAATTTCAAAACGTTTTTTATCAATTTCTTCTTTGTAACGTAAAATATCTCTTGCAAATACACGTCTTCTTGTTCCTATTTTCCGAAATGGAATTTTTCCCTCTTCCAACAAATTAACTAAAAATGGCCTAGATACATTTAATAAATCAGCAGCTTCCTGTGTAGTCAATTCTGCATGCACTGGTATCAGAGTAATTGCATTTCCTTTTGCCATTTGAGATAAAATCATAATTAACAATCGCAGTGCATCAGCGGGGATTGAAATGATTTCATCGCCTTTTCCTTTTTTCATTAGCTGAAAGGCTGGATGGTTAGTCGATTTTATATAAGCAGTAAGTTTTCGGCTTGA
This sequence comes from Legionellales bacterium, assembly GCA_023265835.1. Classification (GTDB taxonomy): domain Bacteria; phylum Pseudomonadota; class Gammaproteobacteria; order DSM-16500; family DSM-16500; genus UBA4722. The sequence continues at coordinate 3,833 of JAHFSI010000030.1, read as the reverse complement.
TTCTCTAGCTAAGCCAATCTCTTTATCGGTAGGAATATTAATATCTTTGAGCGTAGTTTGCATGGTATTCAACCTCTCTTTTTTCATAATTAGAGTATAGCATATTATTCGAAATATTCGAAAACATATGTAATAACTGAATGCAAACGAAATGTTAATAGTAAGCATTCGGTCTGAACGTCAATAAAATCAACGGATTAAGACGCTCTCAGTTTGTCAGACGCCCAGGCCAGTGGTTTCTCTCGAAGCAGTTATTTTGTTTAAGGCGAGCTAACCACGGTCAGATTGATCAACAAAAATAATAAGGCCTCTCGTGAGGTGATAATAAATTAATGGACATTATTATATCCTTTATAGTATAAAAATAGACATAATGGATGTTATAATATCTGTTAAATAAATAGTCAAGACAGCGTAATTAACGCTGCGAAACTTGATATCGTTCCTGGCCTTTACGATGCCATCCATGGCATCGAGTCGCATTCCACATTAAACTGTCTTCTAGAGGAACCACTGGAACAAGCTACTGTGCTTAAGATAAACCACTCGCAGCCAGACGAAGAGTAGCTAAGGAATTTGAGTAATCACTTTTGATAGCTTGTTGCCAGCATCGAGGCCGTATCTCCATATAGTGTTAAAACTCTTTAGAAATGTCCCCTTCCTTAACTCAGTAGAAATGTCCCCTATGTTTATATTATAGACTATCCAGGAGAACCTTAGGTGCCAGTCTTCTTCAGCCATTCCGGATTAAATTTCCCCCATGGAGACGTCTTTTTGCTGCGTCTACCAGCGGCACTGGCGCTAAGAGGAATCACGGCCGCTCTCTGCTCAGCTAATGGCTCTGGCCTTGTTGCTAATTTTTTTAGAGATAATGGTTTGTCCTGATACCATGCTGTTGTAGAACCATCTAGATGACGTCGAACCACAATTTTTGTGTTGGGCTTGACAATATGTCCGCTTAATTTTTCTATTTGATAGCAGTCACTCATAAAAGAAAATGTCCAATCATTTCGTACTCTTCTTTCGTATTCCCAACACAAAATTTGATTTAAGTCTAAGCCATTAAGCGGTCGATGTGCGGATTTCTTATCACGAGCTGGTTTTTCAAATTTTTTGTTTAACTTATCAATAAAACCATTTTTTAATACCTCATTTGCTCCATCAAGTGTTTTTATTTTTCTTAATCGTAGTTCTTTTACCAAACGATCTTGATAAACGCCATGGCTGCGTTCAACTCTTCCTTTCGCTTGCGGTGAGTAAGCTTTTATGATGCAAATACCAAGCTTTTTACAGGCTTTTTCTACATGACTAAACGTTTTGTCTTTGGGGGAAACATATACTGTTTTTAAGTCAAAATAAAAAGCCAGTGGAATTCCATAGCGTTCTATCCATTCCCATATGACACGAAATACACATCGTGTTGTTTCTCCTGATTCCATATAAGCCAGCGTCTTACTTGTCGCATCATCAACCATATTCAGTAAACAACGATGGCGTCCTTCTTCTAGCCAATCATGAATCGACCCATCCATTTGTACCAACTCACCAAATTGGGCGCGACATTCCCGCTTTCGCCGATAAGGCGTTCGTTTTCTTTGCCTGCTCCAAAGCCCTTCTGATAAAAGTAAACGTCTTAATGTTTCATGGTCTATTTTTACATTGTCCTCTTCATCTAAATATTCTGATGCAAGCGTAGGCCCAAATCCTGCATATTTTTTTTGATAGAGCGCAAGCACCCTGGCTTGCCCGGGATATTTACGGTTTGACTCACGGCCCCTATTTTTATTAACCAACGCGTTGTCTCCCTCTCGTTTATAGGCGCCATAGAGACGTTTGGCTTGGCGATAGCTTAACCCAACTTGCTCTGCTGCCTTGACCAAGGTTAAGCACCCTTGCTTGACCATCTCAAAAACTGCTTTGCGTAATCGCTCTTTCTCGCTCATGACTAAATGTCCCATGTCAGTTTAACTCCCTGTATCTCCTTGATTGGATACAGGGTATTGTAGGGGACATTTCTAATGAGTTTTCAGGGGGACATTTCTATCGAGTTATGACACCGTATCTCCATATAGTTGCATTTTTATTACAAAACATATATAATTTTTACATCATTATTAAATTTTTGAATAATTTATGCTCAGACAATTGTCTCATCATCCGTATGTAGAAATGCTAACTGAAGCCTATGGGGCAGTACCTGCTTCTGATCAAATTCAAATTAATTTTACTAATTTAATAAATCTTTTTAATAATCCTATTAGTGAAGCAAATATAGATTCTGTTAGGGGTGATGTAGCAACGCTTCGTACGTTTCTAATTACTGGAATTAAAAGGTTGGAAGGACTAGGACGCTTTAATAATCCTAATACAATTAAGTTATATAGGGCATTATATTTATTAGCTCATTTTTTCCCAGTTGATATGCCTTATAGCTTAAACGGTAACCCGCAAGGTGGGCTTTTCGTGACAGCCCATGGAAAACATTACAAATTATCCGACTTATTAGACACTACAAATGAATTACCAAATTACCACAGAGCTTTCCCAGGGCGAGCACACGAGCCAAATAATACGCTTAATGATGAAATTAGAAATAATTTTTTACAATCAGATATAGAGCGCCTTAAAATTATATGGAGAAAACAATACGGTATTCGTGTTGTAGTAGAGCCTTTTTTTCTAGCAGGTATGACACCTGGTTTATTTGTAACCCTGGCTTTAATGTGCATAATAAGTGCAGGGCCTCTTGTGCTTGCTCAAGCCATCATATTAGCTGCTATGTATTCTCTTGGGCTTGCAGTGATTTTATATAATTCGCACGCACAGAGCAGGTTCTCAGCTTCTTTGTTCGACGAACAATGGTTAATGAGTGTTGCTATGGTAGCAACGTTTTCAATGGCTACGCTTGGAGTGGTTATGTTAGCCTCATCCCCAGCTTCATTCCTATTACTATTAGTAGGTATTGCGCATATAGCAGTAACGATAATATCTGGTGGATTATTAAGTGGAATGGTAGCAGCTCTTTTAAGTATACCGCTTCGACCTCTAGTCAACTACTTAGCTTCTCCTGCTCTACCCATAAATAAACAGGAAGAGCGCTTTTTTAACTCTTTAAAACCATTAACATCCCAAATAGGGAAAAATCTTCTAGAAGAAAAAAATCCTCAGTCTAATTCTAGTGTTTCTACACGGGTATCTACAGGATTAAAAAACTTTAGTTTATTTTCTTGTTGCAGCAGAGACTCAGCAACCCCAGAGCTAAGGAGAGCTCTCACTCGCACACCACATGGGCCTGGGCGCCCCTGGCCTTAATTTTAGTCCCACAACGGGTAATGTTCTAGATTAATATCTTCAGCAAAAAAAGTTTTAGTTCCTGCGGAAAAAGACTCTGTGTAATCGGACACATAAAAATGCTTATTGCCAATACCGCTTGGATTTAGCAAATTATCTTTTGCTAAACGGTCTTTTATTGCTTGCGCCACGATGTCAGACGGATCAATCACATTAATTTTATGTTGAAAATAACGGGAAATATTTTCTTTAATAATAGGATAATGCGTGCAGGCAAGCAGTAACACATCTAACGTCTTTAAGGTAGGGTGTGATAAATACTCTTCGAGCAGGCTGTCAATGACTTTGCTATTTCCAAACTCTTCAATAGCAGAGGCAAGCAAATTGGTTGCAAGAGAAGTCAACTGGATATTATTGTTCAGCTTATTCATTTTTTTCTTGTATACATTCGAGTTAACTGTCTGGCGCGTGCCAATTAAACCAACGCGATGATGGGCATGGTTGGCATGAATATAATGGACCATAGGATCAATCACGTCCAT
>JAHFSI010000029.1 GCA_023265835.1 Legionellales bacterium | reverse complement strand
ACCGGATCCCGCACAAATTTTCGTGTTAGGACAGTGTTTTTGTTAAATATCGTTGACGAAAATTTTGCGGGATGACAGTATTGGTGCAGCCTGCCAGCCACAAATCGTGTCGATCCCTCAGGGGGAAGGTCAGGAAGGGGGGATAAACATTCATTATTTCTTTTAAGTTAACGCCATTGAATAAGCTATTACCGGTTATTTTTTCTCTTCTGCTTTTTTCTTCGGCAAATACAAATCAGTAATCGTTCCTTCATAGACTTCCGCGGCCATCGCTACGGTTTCTGATAAAGTAGGATGTGCATGGATTGTTAGCGAGATATCTTCCACATCACAACCCATCTCTATTGCAAGGCCGATTTCTGCCACGAGTTCACCTGCATTAGGGCCTACTGCACCGCCACCGATCACGCGATGTGTTTTTTCATCAATGATGAGTTTTGTCAGGCCTTCATCACGGCCGATACTCAATGCTCGGCCACTGGCAGCCCATGGAAACGAACCTTTACCATAGGATAATCCTTTTGCTTTTGCTTCGTTCTCTGTCACGCCCACCCAGGCTACTTCAGGATCAGTGTAAGCAACGCTAGGAATACATTTCACATCAAAATAATGTTTCAATCCCGCTATGACTTCTGCAGCCACGCGGCCTTCAGGAATTGCTTTATGGGCCAGCATAGGATTACCTGCGATATCACCAATCGCAAAAATAGTAGGAACGTTGGTACGTTGTTGTTTGTCTACTGGAACAAAGCCCCGTTCATCCACTTTAATACCGGCCTTATCAGCTGCAATTTGGTCACCGTTAGGACACCTGCCCACCGCACAAAGAATACGGTCAAAACGCTCAGGTTTTTCCGGTGCATTTTCTCCTTCAAATGTCACCCATAAACCATCTGTCTTAGCCTCTACTTTAGTGACTTTTGTTTTTAATAAAATAGCCTTGTAACGTTTTTGAATACGCTTAAACAAAGGCATTACCAAATCTTTATCACAACCTGGAATGATTTGGTCCATCAACTCCACAATCGTGATTTCAGCTCCTAGCGCACTGTAAACCGTTGCCATCTCCAACCCAATGATACCGCCGCCAATCACAAGCAGTTTGCCTTGTGTTTCTTCAAGCTCTAATGCACCCGTCGAATCAATAATACGCGGATCATCCGGTAAAAAAGGCAATTTAACAGGTCGTGAACCGGCCGCAATGATCGCATTTTCAAAAGTAATAATTTGTTTGCCTTGCGGTGTTTCCACTGAAATTTGATTGCTTGAAATAAATTGCCCTGTGCCTTGCACAATATCGACTTTACGCTGTTTCGCCAGCGCTTTTAATCCGCCGGTCAAACGGCTGACTACTTTATTTTTCCAATCACGTAATTTTTTAACGTCTATTTTCGGTTTGCCAAAATCAATGCCGCATTCAGAAACTTCATGCGCTTCATCTACTACTTTTGCGGCGTGCAGCAATGCTTTAGAAGGAATACAACCGACATTCAAACATACGCCACCGATATTGTCGTACCGCTCTATTAAAATGACTTTTTTGCCTAAATCGGCAGCGCGAAATGCAGCCGTATATCCACCAGGGCCGCTGCCTAATACAACTACTTCGGCTTTTAATTCGTTACTCATGGGTTTGTTCCTTTTACAATAATAAATTACGTGTTTCACTCAACATCGTTGACAAATAGGTAATAAACCTTGCACCGTCCGCGCCGTCAATCACGCGATGATCATAAGATAAGGACAATGGCAGCATTAGACGCGGCATAAATTGCTCGTCTTTATAAACCGGTTTAATGGATGATTTAGACACGCCTAAAATCGCCACTTCCGGTACATTCACAATCGGCGTAAAAGCAGTGCCGCCAATACCACCTAAACTGGAGATAGAGAAACAACCGCCTTGCATTTCATTAGCGGTCAATTGTTTATTACGCGCTTTTTCACTTAATACACTTAATTCTTTGGCCAATTCAAGCAATCCTTTTTTATCTACATCACGCACTACGGGCACTACCAATCCTTCTGACGTATCCACGGCCACACCGATATGAATATATTTTTTAAGAATTAAGTTTTCACCATTGGTATCCAGCGATGCGTTAAATTGCGGAAAAGCATCGAGCGCGGCAGCCACTGCTTTCATAATAAAAACCAGCGGCGTTAATTTCACGCCTTGTTTTTCTACCATGGCTTTCTGTTCGACTCGGAAAGCTTCTAATTCGGTAATGTCCGCTTCACCAAATTGAGTCACATGGGGCACTAACAACCAATTGCGATGTAAATTTTTTCCAGATAATTTTTTAATACGTGAAAGCGGCTGAGTTTCTATTGCACCAAATTTAGCAAAATCAACCGTGGGCGCAGCCGGCAATCCGCCGCCTGTAGCGGCTTGTGCTAAACGAGCTTTAACATAATTGACAATATCGTCTTTTAAAATACGCTGTTTCGGCCCTGTCGGTGCCACTTTCTTTAAATCAATACCAAATTCATGCGCTATTTTTCTAACGACAGGCCCTGCATGAACATCAACAGGAGAGGATATTTCTGCAACAGGCGCTGGTGCTGCATTAGATGTAACAGAAACCACAGCAGGTGCTTCAGCCGCTTTATTGTTGACAGGCATAGGAGCGGTAGCTTTTCCCTCAGCCACTTCTAAAACAAGAATAGTAGAACCTTGTGAAACTTTATCACCCACTTTGACTTTCATTTCTTTCACAATGCCTTCGTCCGAAGAAGGGACTTCCATGGTTGCTTTGTCTGATTCTAATGTCAGCAGCGAAGTATCCACTTTAATGGCATCACCCACTTTCACTAATACTTCAATGACCACTACATCGGTTGCCCCGCCGATATCAGGCACTATTATATTTTTAGTCGCCAAAATTTTTCTCCTTATATCGTGACCGGATTTGGTTTTTCCGGATCAATGTTATATTTTTTAAACGCTGCAGTCACCTGACTCACAGGCACCGTATTTTCTTTAGCTAAAGCATATAATGCAGCAATGACAATATGATGGCGATCCACTTCAAAGAACTGACGTAATTTTTCTCTCGTATCACTGCGGCCAAAACCATCTGTTCCCAACACGGTATAAGAACGTGAGATAAATGGCCTGATCTGCTCTGCATAATTACGAATATAATCTGTCGCTGCGATAATAGGCCCTGCATGATCTTGTAAGCATTGCTCTACATAGCTTTGTTTTGGTTTTTTCTCCGGTGCAAACATTTGTTCACGCTGTAACTTCGCACCTTCTCGCCGCAATTCATTAAAACTAGTGACACTCCACACATCGGCAGAGATACCAAAATCTTTTTCTAATAAATCAGCCGCTGCAATGACTTCACGCAAGATCGCACCGCTTCCCATTAACTGCACGATTAATTTTTCTTTAAGGTTGCTCGCGGGTTTAAACAGATACATGCCTTTGATAATACCTTCTTCTACGCCTTTAGGCATCGCCGGTTGTATGTATTTTTCATTCATGGCAGTGATATAATAAAACACGTCGCGTTCTTCTTGATACATTTCTCGCAAACCATGCTGAATCACAACTGCCATCTCATAACCAAATGCCGGATCATATGCACGACAAGTCGGAACTGCGGATGCCATCAATAAACTGCTGCCATCTTGGTGCTGCAGCCCTTCGCCTTCTAATGTGGTTCTGCCTGCGGTGGCCCCAATCAAAAAACCTCGCGCACGCATATCTGCCGCGGCCCAAATAAAATCACCCACGCGCTGAAAACCAAACATAGAGTAATACGTGAAGAAAGGAACCATAGGAACATGATGCGTTGAATAAGAGGTCGCGGCTGCAATCCACGAAGACATACAACCTGCTTCGGTAATGCCTTCTTCTAATACTTGGCCGTCTTGGCTTTCACGATAATACATAAGCTGGTCTTTATCCTCAGGCAGATAACGCTGCCCTACATGGGAATAAATACCAATTTGTCTAAACAATCCTTCTAAACCGAATGTACGCACTTCATCCGAAAAGATGGGCACCATGGCAGGGCCAATCGTTGGGTCTTTCAATAACACATTAAAAATACGGCCCAGCGCCATGGTGGTCGACATCGTGCGATCACCTGTACCTTGCAAAACTGAATCAAATGCGGCTAAATCAGGCGTGGTCAATGGATGAGAAACAGATAATCGTTCCGGCAAATACCCTTTTAATTTTCCACGTTGTGCATGGAGATAGTGTAATTCAGGGCTATTTTTTTCAGGCTTATAAAATGCCAGCTCTCCTAAATTCGTATCGGGGAAAGAAAACTTAAACCGCTTATGTAATGTTTTAAGTTCTGCCTCTGTCATTTCAAGCTGATTATGGGCCACATTGCGGCTCTCCGCTCCTCCGCCTAAGCCATAACCTTTTACACTTTGCGCTAAAATCACGGTGGGCTGTCCTTTGTGCTTGACTGCTGCCGCATACGCCGCATAAATTTTTATCGGATCATGGCCGCCGCGATTTAACTGTGTGATTTCCTCATCACTCAGATCTGCAAATAAGGCTTTTAATTCTTCATTGTCACCACACAAAAATGCTCGAGTATAAGCGCCGCCTTTGACATACGCATTTTGTAAATCACCATCAACACACTCATTTAGGCGTTTTAACAAGAGTCCTTTTTTATCTTTAGCAAATATCGGGTCCCAGTGACTGTCCCATATGACTTTTATCACGTTCCAGCCAGTACCGCGAAACAAGCCTTCAAGTTCTTGGATGATTTTACTGTTGCCTCGCACCAAACCATCTAGGCGCTGCAAGTTACAATTGATGATGCAAATAATATTATCCAGTTCTTCGCGTGCAGCCATGGACAATCCTGCAATCGATTCAGGCTCATCCATTTCGCCGTCACCACAAAATAACCATACTTTGCGATCGTTGGCTGGAATAAGTTTGCGGTTTTCTAAATATTTTAAAAAACGAGCTTGATAAATAGCTTGCAGTCCGCCCAATCCTAATGAAACGGTTGCAAATTGCCAAAACGCTGGCATAAGCCAAGGATGCGGATAAGAAGACACACCTTTTCCATTCACCTCTTGGCGAAAATGAATGAGATTTTCCTCGCTAAGCCGGCCTTCAAGAAAAGCACGCGCATAATTTCCTTCCGAAGAATGGCCTTGAAAATAAACTAAATCGCCAGGCATCTCTTTAGTTGCCCCACGAAAAAAATGATTTAGCCCCACTTCATATAATGTTGCAACGGATGCGTAAGAAGATAAATGCCCGCCTACGCCGCCTGCATTTTTTTTCGCCCGCAATACCATACAAATGGCATTCCAGCGATTAATGGCTTCAATTTTTTGTTCTAATTCTAAATTGCCGGGATAAGGAGGTTGTTCGGCAACAGAAATGGTATTGCAATACGCTGTGGCAGCCGAACCCATCTGCTGCATCGATACACCTGCCAGGCCGGCATTTTCTATGAGTTGCTCAATAATAAAACGCGCACGCTCAGGCCCTTCATACTCCAATACAGATTCTAATGCGTCTAACCATTCTTGAAGTTCTACGGAATCAATATCATCCTGCGTATTTGTCATGCTGAGTTCCTGTTATTTTTTTGCCGTCTAAAAATTTTGACGTATTCTAACCCAACAACACCACCATCGCCAACACAACCAACCCAATAATAAATGCCCTATCAATCAACGCTAACGCTTCCTTCTCAGCAACACTGGCCTCAGGCAACCGGTCTGCATCAATCGCCGCCATCCCACATTCGGTTAAAATTTTATCATTATAACGAAGGCCCGTTAACACATCACGTTTCCAGCAAGCAAACACCGCCGTAAAATGTCCCCCCAATGCAAATAGAAATGCCTCTAACCGCACCGGTATCCAATCCAATACCGCTTTTATCCGGCCAGCCAATGTTGCACCTATCAACATTTGTGTATTCACCGACTCAATTAATCGATACAACACCGCACCCACCGGCCCCCATAGGACAAACCAAAATAACACGCTGAAAATACGTTGATGAGAGGCCAAAAAAATCGCCCGTATAAATGCTTGATGAAAAACAGTGGAATTTTCCGTTGCTGTCACCCCAAAAGCAGTCTGAACAGCGCCCATTGCATTAGGCCCGTCTTTCGCAAGCGCATTAATACAGTGATAGGCTTGCACCCACAAATTATCAGGGCCTAGACAATAAAGCAGCACAATGACACTAAAAATAAATTCCGGAGCCCCCCACCACCCATCGGCCAAAAAATATTGTATAGCGCCGACGATCAACAAAGGAGGCAGAACAATGATGAGCAAAATCAAGGCTGCCGGTAACGCACTAGTCCGCACGCTTAGCCAACGTTCATAGTTCAAAAACCAACGCCAGTGACGCACATGGTGCCAATGAAAAAACCGTTCCAGCAACAAAGCAATCAAGACAATCATGAATGTCATAGTTTATTTCCTTCCTCTCATTTACAATTGACGCATCATGTCGCATACGTTACCCTTAGCGCGCTCAAGAGACAATAGCCTATGCATCCAAAAGAAATCAAACAACTCATTGAAACCGGCATTCAACCATGCACCGCTATCATTGAAGGAGACGATGGCAAGCATTACACGGCCATTGTCATCAGCCCTAGTTTCGTCGGCAAAAATCGTGTGCAAAAACAACAAGTTGTCTATGCAACACTGAAAGACCCACTCGCCGATGGCAGCTTACATGCCATCTCTATCAAAACGTTCACACCAGAGGAGTGGCACGCTCATCATGGATAAACTGATCATTCACGGCAATGTTCCACTGCGGGGTGAAGTACGTATTTCTGGTGCAAAAAATGCCGCCCTGCCGATTTTAGCTGCTTCCTTGTTAACACCTGCGCCAGTTATCATCGCCAATATTCCTCATTTGCATGATGTGACCACCATCATCAGCTTGCTGGGTCAAATGGGCACTCGAGTGACCTTAGATGAATGTTCCAATCTTGAGGTTGATGCAAGCAGCATACACTCTTATCATGCTCCCTATGAATTAGTCCGCACCATGCGTGCTTCCGTATTGGTCTTAGGCCCTTTACTGAGCCGCTTTGGTGAAGCCGATGTTTCATTGCCCGGCGGCTGTGCGATTGGCACACGTCCTGTTGATCAGCATTTAAAAGGCATGATCGCCATGGGCGCAAAGATTGAAGTCGAAAAAGGATATATTAAGGCCAGAGCAAAAAAACGGCTCCAAGGCGCTACTATCGTCATGGATATCGTCACAGTCACCGGCACAGAAAACATTATGATGGCAGCGGTACTTGCCAAAGGACGTACTATCATTCACAACGCCGCACTCGAGCCTGAAATAGAGGACTTAGCAAATTTTTTAAATGCGTTAGGCGCCAAAATCAGCGGCATGGGCACTTCTACCTTGATCATTGATGGCGTTGATGAATTGTCCGGCGGCAATTATCAGGTGTTGCCTGACCGCATTGAAACAGGCACGTATCTCACTGCAGCCACGATCACACGCGGCAAAATTAAACTTAAAAACACCCGGCCCACGATTGTCGATTCTATCTTAATAAAACTACACGAAGCAGGCGCTCACATTGAAACAGGTGTCGATTGGATTTCCTTGGACATGAAAGACAACCGCCCTCGCGCTGTTAACTTAAGCACTGCTCCTTATCCTGCTTTTCCCACTGACATGCAAGCACAGATGATGGCATTGAACACCGTAGCCGAGGGCACTGGCATCATTACTGAAACTATTTTTGAAAACCGCTTTATGCATGTGCAAGAACTACAACGCATGGGCGCGCAAATTTCATTAAAAGGCAACACGGCTATTTGCAAAGGCATAGACCACTTGATCGGCGCCCCCACCATGGCAACAGACCTGCGCGCCTCCGCTAGTTTGGTCCTAGCAGGACTAGCTGCACATGGCGAAACCAGCGTAGACCGTATTTACCATATTGATCGCGGCTATGCTTGTATAGAAGAAAAACTATCGCAGTTAGGTGCGCGTATTCATCGAGTGTCTAATTAAGGTCTTATGTTTTTAAGAAGGTCGCTGAAAAGTCTGTGAACGGTTACACTAGATGTTTTTGTGAAGATTTTGAAGACTTGCTTCACTAAGCCAAATAAAAATCCAGCGTTTTTTGCAGCCCCACAACTAAATTGACTGAAGGTTTCCATCCTAACAATTGTTCTGCTTTGCGAATTGCAGGTACACGAAGTTGAACGTCTTGATAACCAGGGCCGTAATATTGCGCTGCCTCTACGTCTATTAATTGGGTTTTATCCGCAGTGGCCGCATGATGAGGATAGCGTTTAATAAGCGTTATCAACGATTCCGCCAATGTACGAATAGAAATATTTTCTATGGGATTGCCGATATTAAAAATTTGCTGATGGGCCAAGTTATTTTTATTTTCAATAATTTTAACCAGCGCATTAATTCCATCATCAATATAAGTGAAACAACGCTGCTGTGCGCCCCCGCCTACTAACATAATATCTTCGCCGCGTAAGATATTACCGATAAATTGCGTCAACACCCGGGAACCGCCTGGTTTAGGATTAAAAATATTATCTAATCTAGGCCCATACCAATTAAAAGGCCTAAACAAAGTATAGGCCAGCGCATGATGTTTACCGTAAGCATAAATAACACGGTCTAATAATTGTTTGGAGGTAGAGTAAATCCAACGTTCTTTATGAATGGGGCCTGTCACTAAATGGGATTGCTCTTCATCAAACTCTGCATCCAAACACATGCCATACACTTCAGAAGTCGAAGGGAAAACAATACGTTTTTTAAATTCTACGCATTGACGAATGATTGCCAAATTCGCTTCAAAATCTAACTCAAATACACTTAAGGGATTTTGCACATACGCAGCAGGTGTTGCAATTGCAACTAACGGCAATATTACATCGCATTTTTTAATATGTTCGGTGACCCATTTTTTTTGTTTGAGCATGTCACCCGCAAAAAAATGGAATCGCTTGTTCGACAAACAATTTTCTAATTTATCTTGGGCCAAGTCCATTGCAAAAATAGACCAATCGGTTTGCGTTAAAATAGCTTCACTTAAATGACTGCCGATAAACCCGTTTGCACCTAAAATTAATATATTCATGATGACGCTCTATCTAAAAATACTATACATCACATCCAATACACGATCATGCTCCGCGTCCGTCATTGCTGGGAACAACGGCAAACTAACAATACGATCACCCGCACTTTCCGCATAAGGAAAGTCACCCTGTTCATAACCAAATTGTTCACGATAATAAGGATATAAATGCGCCGCACGAAAATGCAGCCCGGTACCGATATTTTTTTCTTTCATTTTTTGGATAAACGTATCGCGGTCCATGCCAGCGGCCACTTCATTAATACGCGGCGTATAAAGGTGCCAGGCATGTTGATAAACATAGGAAGCAGCACCGGGCAATTGCCATTGCGGCCAATCTGCTAATGCTTCTTGATACCGTTCTGCAAGCTCTGTACGGCGTGCAATAAAACCGTCTAACTCTTTTAATTGATGCACCCCCAAAGCCGCTTGCAAGTCCATCATATTATATTTTAAACCGGGCAAAACGATTTCATAATCTTGATTGCCTGATTTGCCATACCGGTTCCATGCGTCACGGTCCATGCCGTGAAAACGCAGTAAACTCACTTTTTTTGCTAAATCAGCGTCTGTCGTCGTAATGCAACCGCCTTCCCCGGTGGTGATATTTTTGATCGGATGAAAACTAAATACTTGTGTATCGCCAAAACTGCCAATGCGCTTGTCTTTATATACAGTGCCAATCGCATGGGCCGCATCTTCAACCACGCGTAATTCATGTTTTTTTGCTAACTGATATAAATAATCCATATCGACTGGCAAACCAGCAAAATGCACTGGGATGATTACCCGTGTTTTTTCAGTAATCGCATCTGCGACTTGATTTAAATCCATATTAAGTGTGCGTGGATCGATATCGACTAAAACGGGTTTGCCGCCAGCTAATACAATCGTATTCAATGTGGCCGCAAATGTCAGCGGCGTGGTAATCACCTCATCGCCAGGCTTTAAATCGAGTGCTAACAAAGTCAAATGCAATCCCGCCGTGGCCGAGGTAAGGGGCAATACATGCGGCGCAGATAAATAAGCTTCTAAATCTCTGGTAAATTGCGCGACACGCGGGCCTGTCGTAATCCAACCCGATTCAAGGCAAGCAACCACTTCATCAATGGCAGCACGGCTAATCGAGGGTTTTGAAAAAGGTAAAAATTCTTCGCTCATGATAACTCCTGCTCCGGGCATGGATGATGGGCATGATACATCAAAGAGCAGCCAGATAGAACTGGGTTAAGACATTAGTGTTCCCGCTTCCTTATTGTCATTTCTGCTCCACTTTGTCATTCCCGCTCTACTTTGTCATTCCCGCTCTACTTTGTCATTCCCGCGAAGGCGGGAACCCATTACCACTTGCCCCTCATCGTAACTATTTCTTGATAAAAAAATTGTCATGACATTATGTTATCTTTGGTGATACTGGCTAAATAGGTTCCCGCCTTCGCGGGAATGACAATAGAAAAGCGGGAATGACAAAATAGAGGACAACAATTTTATTCTATCAATCATTGCGTTACTTCAGTATTTGCACGATGAGACTACTCCTGGAACTCATTTATCTATATAATGTCTGGCTTGTTATTTTCCACTCCAAACTTAAATGAGGTTCTATCGTTATGAGTATACTTGTTGGCAGAAAAGCCCCTGATTTTACCGCGGCCACCGTCATGCCTAATGGCGAGATCAATGATGCGTTTCAATTGAGCTCGACCATCAAAGGCAAACATGCTTGGCTGGTTTTCTATCCTTTAGATTTCACTTTTGTATGTCCCTCCGAACTCATTGCCCTGGACAATCGTCATGAAGAATTTGTGCAACGCAATACAGTCGTGATTGGTATTTCCATTGATTCCCAATACACCCACTCTGCATGGCGCAAAACGCCCGTGAATGAAGGCGGCATTGGTGCGGTGCAATATCCGCTGGTGGCTGATGTCAATCACTATATATGTCAAAGTTATGGCATTGAACATCCTACTGCGCATATTGCATTACGCGGTGCATTCCTTATTGATAAGCAAGGCATCGTACGTTCCGAGATTGTGAATGACTTACCCTTGGGCCGTAATATTGATGAAATGATTCGCCTAGTCGATGCCATCCAATTTCATGAACAACATGGCGATGTATGTCCAGCAGGTTGGATCAAAGGCAACGCGGGTATTAAACCCACCGAAAAAGGCATTGCCGATTTCCTCACTGAAAATGCTGAAGAACTATAAAAAAATTTTCATCAAAAACTGCCCGCAACATTGCGGGCTTTTTTTGCACTTATTCAATAAATTTGAATTCATCACGAACATGTCTATTAGTAAAATGGTTAAAATACTTATTTTACCGCCATTTAGCTTAAATTTTGCTTGCAATATTTTATCGTTGTAGGTAATTTTGAGGCTCGTCCAGATCAACATTTTCATATTCAAGGAGATATAGAAACATGAAACTAAAACTCGTTGTTGCATCAATGAGCGTGTTAGGACTGATTGGCAGCCAAGCTTTTGCAGCCACTCAAACTAGCACCGCAGCAAAACAGAAACATCATCGTAAAGTCGTACACCAGCAAGCCGCAGCGCCGGTTTACAAAGGTGAACGGATTTATAAAGGCGAAGAAGTCGCACCTGTTATCAATGATTGGTACAACCGTATTGCAATTGATGGCGGTGTTAACTTCGATGCTAAATGGGGCAATCGTCGCATGGGTTATGAAGGTGAGAACAATCAACGACTCTCAGTCAATGATGTACACCTGAATGTAACAGCAACCGTTAATGATTGGGTTAAAGCGTTTGCGGCTTTAAGTTATGATAACGCAAGCCAAGTGTTGACAGGTGCTAGTATCGCTGCGAACCCACTTTCTGTAACTAACCAACCCAAGCCTGGTAAATACGACAACATCAAAGATACTATTGGTGGCGTCAACATTGAACAAGGGTATATCAAGATTGCTAACTTGACCCAAATGCCTTTGTACTTAACGGTAGGTAAGCAATTTGTCGATTTTGGTAAATACAATTTGCATCCCATCACTCAACCGCTGACTCAAGTGGTATCTGAAACCTTGCGCAATGCTGCAACAGTTGGTTTCAATACGATGGCAATGGGGCCAGTCGGTGTATTTGGGTCTGCTTATGTGTTCGACAGTCCTTATAAACAACAGATGCCAGCTGTGATTGTGAGCGGTGGTACAGTACCAGGCACTCCAATTGCTGCAACATCAACCACACCTGCTGTGACAGGCTCATCACAAGGCCATGGCAAACCTATTTATGGCTTACGTCTCGGTATCGGCCAGGAAAATGATGCGTTTGCATGGGACCTTTCTGCTGACTACATCTATAACATGATTGGTGTAGAAGGCGTTGCTTATGGTGTTGGTATATTCAATGGTTCAAACGCAGGTGGCATAGTAGGTAATAATGGTATCGCTACTGGCGGCACATATAAAAACCGAGTCGGTGGTTTTGCTCTGAATGGTGACCTTAAAACAGGCCCATTTGATGTAGAACTCCGTTATGTCACAGCACTACAAACATTTAGTCCATTTGATTTGACCAAAAATGTTGTAGCTACCACTGCTATCGTAGGCGCTTCAGGTGCTAAACCTTGGGCTGCCGGAGTTAATGCGGGTTATGCATTCACTGCTTGGGAAAAAGGCCAGGATGTGTTCCTAGGTTACCAACGTTCTCAAAACAGTGTTAACTTGTACTTGCCACAATCACGTTGGGTTGCAGGCTACGGCATGGATGTGATGAAGAACACCAATGTCGCACTTGAACTCGACCACGATATTGATTATTCCTTATCGAATGGTGGTACAGGCACCAACAGTAACCAAATCGGACTTCGTGTTGGAGTTAGGTTTGGCTAATCTGAGCTTGATCTCAAAAAGCCCACTTCGGTGGGCTTTTTTTTAATGAATGGTATTAGCTCAGGTACCCAACATTGTCATCCCCGCGCAGGCGGGGACCCATTCTGCTTATGGCAGGAAAGGTGCTTTGGATGAATAGGTTCCCGCCTGCGCGGGAATGACAGTGTTGGGTGGCTTGATCTGTTACATTATTAAATAGACTTCAAGACCTGGTTATGAGACAACAGCCGGCTTGCAGCAAGCAAACTGATACAAGCCATTACTATCAAATAATAAGCAGGCATTAACACGCCCCCTTTTGCTTGCAATAAAGAGACCACCAGCGGGGCCGTGCCGCCGAATAATGCCATGCCCAAGTTATAGGAAAATGCAATGCCGCTATAGCGCACGTTCTCAGGACAATTTTCCACGACTGCAGCCAAGCTATTTCCTTGGTCTAATGAACTAATACAAGTCGCAATCATCATCGCCAATAAAATAGGGCCCTGATTTGCAGTTACTAACAACATAAAACAAGGAATGGCAAAAAGAACAATACAGCTTGCCGTCAAAAGTAACATTTTTTTTCGACTCAATCGGTCTCCCAAAAAACCAGCAAAAGGCACTAAAAGAAGCATTGCAACAAGCAATAAAGATTGCATAAACAGCGAGCTTTGCAATGGTATGCCGACAAATAGGTTTAAATAAGTAGGCATAAATCCGAAAAAAATATAATAAAAACTGGAGCTCATACAAGTGAGCCCCAAAATGATTAACAATTGTTTGGGTGCAAGCGTCAGCACAGCAACAAAAGGCATGGCTGTCAGACGATGGGCCGCTTGCAGTCGTGAATAAACCCGTGTTTCAGATAACCTAAACCGATAATAAAGAATGAGGATGCCTGGCAGGCCTGCGATGAGAAAAGGCAATCGCCACCCCCAATCAGCAATCGCTTGTGGATTGAGAAACATTTTTAGTAATACCAACAATAACGTGGCCAGCAAAAACCCCAAATTAGCGCCAGTCGCAGCAAAACTCGTAATAAAACCCCGTTTATCTTTAGGAGCTGATTCAACCAACATAATCATCACCCCAGTATATTCACCCCCAATTGAAATACCCTGAGCCAGACGAATGAGGACAAACAAAACCGGCGACAACCATCCTATCGTTTTATAAGAAGGCAAGATGCTGATGAGTATGGTAGATAAAGCAATTAACAAAACAGAGAGCCGCAATGGATTGGCCCGCCCATGCGTATCTCCAAAATGGCCGAACAAAATACCGCCCAAAGGCCGGCAAATAAACCCCACTGCAAAAACAGTCAATGTTTCGAACGTGGCCGTCATGTCGTGATGATGCGGGAAAAAAGCACCCCCAATCAGCGGCGCCATATAGATAATCAGCCCAAAATCCAACCATTCAAGCGTATTGCCTAGGCTAATAGCTAGTATTTGTTTTTTATTCAAACCAATCCTCGGGAACCGCTAGTTCTATTGTAAATATTCCAACAACCCATCCAAATCAGCGATACTATCGTAGCGAATCACTATTTTGCCTTTCCCTTTAATACTATGTTGAATAGTGACCGGTAAATTAAGCCGTTGAGACAAGGATGCTTCTAATCGTATCACATCAGGATCAATTGCCTTAGGAAGACCAGGCAGCTTCGGTGTTTGCATGCGCCGCACCAGCTCTTCCGTCTCACGTACCGACAACCCTTTGTCTACAGTCATACGTGCTGCCTCAATTTGCATATCAACCGGTAACGTCAATAAAGCACGCGCATGACCCATTTCGATGTCCCCATGTTCAAGCATTTTTTTCACATCGCTACCTAACGTTAACAATCGCAATAAATTGGTTACACTGGCCCGCGATTTCCCCACTGCTTCTGCTGCTTGATGATGCGTCATGGAAAATTCTTCTAATAATCGCTGCAAGGCCATGGCTTCTTCAACCGGATTTAAGTTCTCACGCTGAATGTTCTCAATCAAAGCAATGGCCACAGCCGCTTCATCTGGAATTTCCCGCACAATCGCTGGAATTTCAGTAAGGCCCGCCAATTGCGCAGCTCGCCACCGTCTTTCGCCCGCTACGATTTCATAACGACCGCCTAACAAATGCCTCACCAGAATAGGCTGAATCACACCTTGTGCGCGAATCGAGTTAGCCAAATCTTCCAGGCTTTCCGAATCTATCTCTCGCCGAGGTTGATATTTGCCGCTTTGAATTAAATTGACATCTAATTGGTATAATTTTTCTTCATAATTACCCGGCGGCCCTTCAGTCAACGAAGATGACCCCACTAATAATGCATCTAATGATTTCCCTAAACCGCGCTTTTTTACCATAAACTCACTCCTACCCGTGCTGATGATCATCTTAATCAATCAGCGTCTCAAGCGCTAGAGCATTTTTTTACTAGCTGGATCGCCCCATAATGTATAAAATCGCCAGAACACTCACTTTGAAGTTCTTTGCCTTATGAAGACCGAAAATATCTATCACGTTATTAAAGACCCCGTGCATGGCACCATGCAATTTTCCACGTCTGAAAATAGCTGGCTCAAACCTTTCATCGACAGCCCGCTTTTTCAGCGCTTACGCCACATCAAACAATTGGGTATGGGCGATTTTATTTTCCCAGGTGCTGTTCATACTCGCTTTGATCATTCTTTAGGATGCGCCTATGTAGCAGGCCAAATTGCATACAAAATTGGCTTGGCTGAAGAAGAAAGACAGCTTGTTATGATCGCCTGCCTGTTACACGACATCGGCCACGGCCCTTTTTCCCATACCTTCGAAGATCTGTTCCATAAAAAGCTCATCCGCCATGAAGCGTGGACACCATTTTTTCTGGCTGAATACCGCACCAAGGCCTTTTTTGCAGAATATAACCGTCAAAACCCGCGGCACCATCTCACTGAAGAAAAATTCAAACAAATTGAAGCCATGATCATGCACAAAACGCCTGCCAACCGTTTGCTGGCTGATATTGTTTCCTCACAGCTCGATGCGGACCGCCTAGATTATCTGTTACGCGATAGTCATTTTTGCGGAGTGAAATATGGTGAATTTGATCTACGCTGGATGTTGAATTCCATGGTCATTGTCAATTCAGAGCACGGCGAACGCTTGGGTCTTACCCACAAAGGCATAGGCGTCATTGAACATTATCTGATGGCACGACGTTTAATGATTCGGAATATTTATCTTCATCAAAAAAAATTAGTGCTAGAGTTTTTTCTCATTAAATTATTAAGAAGCCTGGCCGAAAATTTAGATTATGCGCCTTATGCCGATATCAAAAAAACTCGGCTGGGTGTGTTCTTGTCTTGCGCCAATGAATTTAATCAAAAAATAAATTCCGTCACTGACATAGAACAGCATATCTATCATTTTTTCACGCAAAATTATGCCGATTATAAAGAATTGTGCGATTACGATGTCTTCGCAGTCGTGAAATTATTAGCTCAGGTAGATTCATCCCATCCCGCTGCACAAATCGCCAAACGCTTGCATGACCGGCAAATGCCTAAAATTATCCGGATTGATAATGCCGATATCGGCCGTGTTAAACAATTACTCTCCGAATTCAAAACGACCCATCGTGACACCATCCAAGATTGGCAAATCGACCTGATTCAAACCCCGCATCGCTCTTACACCGTCAGCGACGATCCTGTGTTAATTATCAATGAACATGACATAGTACGGCCATTAAATGAAATATCCCTCATGATTGATGCTATCGGCGATAAGCTAGAACATACGGCTTTTATCTACGTAGATAAAATGGCTTATGCAGACAAGCACATACAAAATTTTGTAGAAAGCCTTAATGCGATGACGGTATAACTTCATGATTGACTGAAACTAACTGGCTTTAATCGATTTTAAGTAGACGCCGCCAGATGAGGTTCACTAACATCTTTATTTGACTTTAATGCGTTAAGCTCAGCCAAAGAACATTCAGTGGTTTAAGGTCTCTTCGGAGGCCTTTGTTTTTAAGAAAACTACCCAACCTTAACTTTTTCTTGCAAAACATTATCCCGAAAATACTTCCGTGAACTAATGTTCCCCGCCGGACTATATTCGCATACTAAATACTTCCCCGGTGTTCCATTTTTCCCATTGCATGTTGCATAACCGCATCCCAGCTTATCTGTCGATTTCCACACTAACTGGGTAAAATGTCCGGTACGCATGGAAAATCCTGGCCAGGCATAAGAATAAGATTTATGTTCTGCATACCAGGCATGAATAGCCTCAGAAACAGTAGGATAGCCTGCAGCAAGATTCTCGCCATACGATGAATGCGAATGTTGAAACTCGCATTTTTGTGCATAATTCTCGGCGAAATTAGCTAATTGATTGTCCCATATCAATGGCGGCGCTTGGTGCTGTGCGCGAAGTTGATTATGTAACAATAGAATTTCTTTTTGTTCTGTGACTGCAAAAGCATTGAAAGCCAACATACAGCCTAAGCAAATTAAAAATTTTTTCATGTTATGTCCTCTGTTTTTTGATCAATAGGCTGAATATTAAGGCTTTTTCGAAATTTAAAAATTTCAAGCGGACTCCAGTGTAATAGATAAGTACGAATTGTCAAAGACATTAATTACCCATAAGATACTCTCAATATAAAAAATGACACAGGAAATAACATGACAAAAAAGAACATCAACCCCTCAAAAGTCGCTTTGATTACAGGTGGAGGGCGGCGAGTAGGAGCAGCGATTGCGCGTGAGTTGCATGCGAAAGACATGAAGGTCGTATTGCATTGCAATGCTTCTGAAAGCGAAGCAAAAAAATTATGTGATGAATTGAATAAACAACGCCAGGGGTCAGCGACAATATTGACTGCTGATTTATCAATTTTTGATAGTATAAATCCGCTTATTCAGCAAGCAGTGGATACTTGGGGGCAATTAGATGCGCTAGTCAATAATGCTTCTGTTTTTTATAAAACAGAAATAGGAAATGTATCCAGTCACACATGGGACGAATTACTTAATATTAATTTAAAAGCCCCCTTTTTTCTTGCCCAAGCTGCTTTCCCGCATTTGGCCAAGCAAAAAGGCTGTATCGTCAATATTATTGATATTCACGCAACACGCCCCATGTGCGAGCACCCTGTTTATAGTATTTCCAAAGCCGGCCTGCTTATGTTGACTAAAACATTGGCACGCGAACTGGCACCGGCTGTGCGCGTCAATGCCGTATCGCCAGGCCAAGTCTTATGGCCCGAGGGAGAAAATACCTTGTCCGCCGCCGTCAAACAAAAAATACTGGACCGTATACCCTTACAAAGACAGGGCAGTCCTGCAGAACTTGCAAAAGCAGTATCATTTTTAATATTAGATGCTACCTATATCACAGGTCATGATTTAGTTGTCGACGGGGGGCGATTATTGTTTGGGTAGGCATTTTTACTGTATTTTTAGCAATAAAAAGAGTATTTTTGGAGGACGCAACGAGCAAAAAGCAAAAATAGGTCAATAATGAATTTTTTACGTACGACATTCATGAGTGGCGCCAAGGCCAAGCCCTATCCCAACTATTGGGACATGGTTGCTTTGCTTTTAGTGCTAGGCGTGATTGTTTTATTGGCTTGGGTCGCCAAGCAAATGGCTGTGCCTTATGAGCTAGGTCAAGCCATCCCCATTTCATTAGACCCACATCATTTACCGGGTTATGCGTTACGTACGGTTTTACGTATGTTAATTGCACTGTTTTTTTCTTTATTGTTTACGTTTACCTTTGCAACCTGGGCTGCAAAAAGTAAACGGGCAGAACGAATTATCATTCCTTTCATTGATATTCTTCAATCAGTGCCTATTTTAGGGTTTCTGTCCATCACCGTGGTCGGTTTTATTAGTTTGTTCCCAGGCAGTTTATTGGGGCCTGAATGCGCCGCTATTTTCGTGATTTTTACCTCTCAAGCCTGGAACATGGCGCTTGGATTTTATCAAACCATCCGCTCGGTCCCTGCTGAATTAAATGAAGCGGCCAATATGTTTCATTTGTCCGCTTGGCAGCGATTTTGGCGAATCGATGTTCCTTTTTCTTTGCCAGGGTTGCTTTGGAACATGATGATGTCAGTCTCAGCAGGATGGTTTTTTGTGGTGGCATCCGAAGCGATTTCCGTTTCAAACCAACAAATTTTATTGCCAGGCATTGGTTCTTATATCACGCTGGCGATTGCCACATCCAATATGCAAGCCATCGGTTATGCTATTTTAACCATGTTTATCGTCATCTTGGTCTATGATCAGTTGTTATTTCGTCCTTTAGTGGCCTGGGCAGAAAAATTTAAAACGGAACAAGTGGCCGAAGAAGACAAAGAAGCGCATTCTTGGGTCATTAATCTCTTGCATCGCACTCAATTTTTGCGTTACGTAGGCATGCAACTCACTTACCTATTTGATAGGTTTGTTAATCTTTCTTTTTTGAAATCAAAACCCGTGCATTCGCATCGTTTACGCGCCTCACGTTATGCACGTTATATGGCTTGGCTATGGAACAGCTTGTTCATTTGTATGATAGCAGGAGCTGTTGTTTTTCTTTATCACGTTATTTTTCGTAGTGCGCCTCTTGCGACTGTTGGACATGTTTTTATTTTGGGGTTAATTACTGCATTGCGTGTTTTCATATTAGTTGTTATTTGCACGTTGATTTGGGTGCCGATCGGAGTATGGATAGGATTACGCTCTAACGTCGCACATATTGTGCAGCCTATCGCGCAATTTCTTGCGGCATTTCCGGCTAATTTACTGTATCCCTTAGTATTCATTGTAATTGTGACATACCATCTCAATGTCAATATTTGGGTCACTCCATTAATGATGTTGGGCGCACAGTGGTATATTGTATTTAATGTAGTGGCCGGTGCGTCTGTGATTCCAAAAGACCTGTTACAAGTCGCCGACAATTTAGATTTAAATGTATGGCTACGCTGGCGTCGTTTAATATTACCGAGTATTTTTCCTTACTACATTACCGGTGCGATAACCGCAGTCGGCGGTGCATGGAATGCCAGTATTTTGGCTGAAGTCGTCAGTTGGGGAAATCATCAGTTGGTTGCAGACGGTTTGGGCGCGTATATTACTGAACAAACAACCAAAGGCGATTTTCTTCATATTTCATTAGGCATTGCTATGATGTGTTTACTGGTATTGATTTTTAACCGCATAGTATGGCGGCCATTATATGTGCTCTCTCGAGAGCGGTTCACACTGGATTGAGGATTGAGGATAGCGTATGCAAGATTTAGATCATTCAGCTCCACCCAGCCCACCACTGATTGAAGTCGTGAATGTGCATAAAAGTTTTAGAAAAGGCGATCGCCAAGATCTGCTCGTATTAGAAAATATTAATTTTCGCATGTATGAAGGCGAAATTGTCGCAATTTTAGGTAAGTCCGGTTCAGGTAAATCTACTTTATTGCGTATTATTGCCGGCTTAGTACAACCCAGCGCAGGCACGATTTTTTATCGCGGCCAACCAGTTTTTGGCCCAGTCCGCGGTATTTCTATGGTATTTCAAACGTTTGCTTTACTGCCCTGGCTAACCGTTTTGCAAAATGTAGAATTAGGGTTAGAAGCATTAGGCATGGAACGTAATGAACGTCGTGAACGTGCGCTTAAGGCGATTGATACGATAGGCTTAGACGGTTTCGAAACCGCTTATCCCAAAGAATTATCCGGCGGTATGCGGCAACGTGTAGGTTTTGCGCGTGCTCTAGTGGTTAATCCTGATATTTTATTAATGGACGAACCTTTTTCTGCGTTGGACGTATTGACTGCCGATAACTTAAAAAGTGACTTATTGAATTTATGGCAAACTAAAAAAACCGGATTACACGGTATTTTGTTTGTGACACATAATATTGAAGAAGCCGCGTTATTAGCAGACCGTATTATTGTGTTCAGCAGCAATCCCGGCGCTATTCGCGGCGAGTTAAAAGTGACATTGCCGCATCCCCGTAATGAAGTCGATACACGATTTCGCAACCAAATTGACCGTGTTTATACCTTAATGACCACACAGCCTTTAGCAGAAGGCGAAACAGAAGGCCATCAGTTCATTGATTTAGGTTATCGTTTGCCCGAGGCTAATGTCGCTGAAATTACGGGTTTATTAGAAACACTGAATGCTCCCGAAAATAATGGCAAAATGGATTTACCGGATGTAGCTGATATTCTGATGTTAGACATCGATGAATTATTTCCTTTGACTGAATTATTGGAAATTTTGCATTTTGCCAAAGTGTCAAAAGGAGATATCACTATAACAGATGCAGGAAAAGCATTTGTGGAAGCAAACATCTTAG
>JAHFSI010000114.1 GCA_023265835.1 Legionellales bacterium | reverse complement strand
ATTCCGCAAAAATCACCAAAGATAAACAATACCATGACAATTGAATTATCAAGCAATGTTTACGATGGAGACAAGTGAAAATAGGTTCCCGCTTTCGCGGGAATGACAAGGGGGGAACGGGAATGACAATGGGAGGAAGCGGGAATGACAATAAAAGCAGAACTCATTCACCAATTATTTCATAATAAAGATCGAGCCATTGCGGATTATCTTTCTCAATCAAACTAATTTTCCAATCACGACTCCATTTCTTAATCTGTTTTTCTCGCAAAATTGCCTCGTGAACATCACCATGAATTTCATAATACACAAGATGATGAACTTTATATTGTTTAGTAAACCCTTCTACTATACTTTCTTTATGTTCATAAATACGTCTTAGTAAATTATTAGTCATGCCTGTATATAAAGTGCCATATTTTTTACTTGATATTATATAAACATAATAGTTTTTATATGACATGGTTTAGTTTCCTATGGTATTTTAGTTAAATAGATAAATACTGTCATTCCCGCTTCTTACAATGTCATTCCTGCTTCCCTCATTGTCATTCCCACTTTCCCCACTGTCATTCCCGCTTTCCTCATTGTCATTCCCGCGAAAGCGGGAACCTATTTTCACTTGTCTCCATCGTAAACATTGCTTGATAATTCAATTGTCATGGTATTGTTTATCTTTGGTGATTTTTGCGGAATGGGTTCCCGCTTTCGCGGGAATGACAATGAGGAAAGCGGGAATGACAATGAGGGAAGCAGGAATGACAGTGGGGAAAGCGGGAATGACAATGGGGGGAAGCAGGAATGACAATGAGGAGGCTGGAATGACAATAGAGAAGCAGGAAGAATGATATTAAACCATTCCCCATCCCCCCTCAAGCCCCCTCATCCAAATGAAACTTATGAAACAACCGATGAATAATCGGTGCAAAAATAATTCCTAAAAAAGAAAAAAAGACCAACCCGCTAACCAACGCATAAACCCCGACAAACAGTTTCCCTGCTGTTGTCGTAATGGGTGCAATCAACCCCATATCAGCTAAAGTCAATGCCGCATTGACAAAGGCATCGACC
The DNA here is from genome assembly GCA_023265835.1 of Legionellales bacterium. Classification (GTDB taxonomy): domain Bacteria; phylum Pseudomonadota; class Gammaproteobacteria; order DSM-16500; family DSM-16500; genus UBA4722. The sequence goes on along the minus strand of JAHFSI010000114.1, from coordinate 5,067 downwards.
CAACCCATCCCTTCAAATGTTCTATAACCCAACATGCCGATCGCAACTGCAATCACCAAAAACAACAAGCCATATAAAAAACAACGCGTCACCCTAAAAACAAATTGAGATGTCGTTGCTAACGGTTGCTCCTTTGATTCAAACATGTTACCTCCTTCGCATTTAATACTTGACGAACCCCTTAAAACAACATTCAATTGTTTTATCTAGGTGAGCCAGGACAGTTAACATGATAGAAACAAATGACTCAAGACTCAATCGTCGTTTTTCACCGTTGACTTTGCTGTTCGTCAGCATCAACGGCATGGTAGGCTCTGCCTGGTTGTTCGCACCTTTATATGCCGCCCAAATCGCAGGCTCTGGCGCACTCATCGCTTGGCTGATTGGCGGCTTGGCCACTGCTCTGATTGCATTGACCTTTGCAGAAGTTTCAGTATTAATGCCTGTAGCTGGCGGTTCCGCTCGTATACCACAGCTCAGTCATGGCGCCTTCACCAGTTTTATCTTAAGCTGGATCGCGTGGTTGTCCGCTTTGACCATGGCGCCCATTGAAGTGCAAGCCGTCTTACAATACGCATCCACTTATTTTTCCTCGCTAACCCACTCTGTCAATGGCACCCACATCTTGACCCATATAGGATTGCTCTGGGCAACGATTTTAATGCTTGCCTTTTGCATCATTAATATCGCAAGTTTTAAAGGCTTAGTACGGTTCAATTTCATTCTGTTTGTATTTAAAGTATCTATCATTGTTCTAACCATCATCGTGTTAATCAAAACCAGTTTCCACACAAGCAATTTTTTCAGTTCTTCTAATAATATGACCTTAACCGGTTGGCAAGCCATTCTAACTGCTGTCGCAACAGGCGGCGTTGCCTTTGCATTTACGGGATTTAAACATGGCGTGGAATTAGCGGGCGAAGCAAAACAACTCGCTTTCGGTGTGCCCTTAGCCATCGTCGGATCAGTATTGTGTTGTTTAGCATTGTATATGGGTTTACAAGTTGCATTTATTGGCGCATTACATCCCAGCGCCTTAAGCCATGGCTGGCAAAATTTAAGTTTTATCGGTGATGCCGGCCCCTTTGCGGGCCTTGCTGCCGGTTTAGGCCTCATATGGCTGTTGAAATTACTCTACATTGATGCCGCCGTTTCTCCTTCAGGTGCGGGATTAATTTATATGACCTCAACAGCCCGTATCTTATATGCCATGAGCCAACTGGGTTATATGCCTGCTTTTTTCGCTTCTCTCAATCAACAGAAACTCCCCATCGCCGCCATTTTTGTTAATTTCGTCATTGGTATGTTTTTATTTTTGCCCTTGCCCGGTTGGCAAGCCATGGTCAGTTTTTTAGTGTCCGGCATGGTCATTTCCTACGCCATGGGCCCAATTGCTTTACTCTGTTTACGTCTTGAATTGCCGAACGAAAAACGCTTTTTCCAAGTACCCGCCGCACGCGTACTCTGTTTATTGGCTTTTTATTTTTGTAATTTAATGTGTTATTGGACCGGTTGGCAAACCTTATATAAATTAGCCATTGCCATTTTAATCGGCCTGGTCTTTTTTATTTTAGCCTGTGTTAGAAAAAAAATGCCCGGCGCCTCATTAGGTCTCAAATCCATACTATGGATAGGGCCCTATTTAGGCGGACTTATTTTAATTTCTTATTTAGGCGCATTCGGTGGAAAACAAATCATTCCATTTGGCTGGGATTTCTTAGTAATTGCCTTGTTTAGTATTGTAATCCTTTCTCTTGCGATCAAAAGCCGCGCCGTGGTATCCATTGAACATTTAACGACTGCCTTGACCTTAGCTGCAAAGCCTGTGTGATATATATCTATTAATCATAGAGATAGAGAAGAAACCAAGCTTTTTTATAAGATAGACTATACTTAACCTACCAAACAAATCATTACAGTAGGTACCTTTATATGACTCAACGTAACTTAGGAAAACCCGATTTAGATAAAGCCTTAGAGTCCGCTGTGAGACAATGTGATGTTGAAAAAGTAAAGGCTTTACTTAAACAAGGTGCAAATCCAAATAGTAAAGTGGATAGGATTGAGGGAAGAGAAGAAAAAGTGAGTCTTCTTCGTTTGAATTGGACATTGCTGCTTATTAATAAGATGGATTTTAATAAGAGGTCTGAGAACACCCAGTTTTTTGAAATCATGAAAGCGTTACTTGAACAGGGTGCTGATCCTAACCTCTGGGATGCTAATGGTAATGGTTATGGTGAGAACCTGCTTTTTGACGTAGGATATTACGATGTTTTTTTTGGGTCAGATGCAGAAATAGAATGGATCAATCTACTACTGATGAATGGCGCTGATCCAAGGTTATTGCTCCCCCATTTCAAATCAGCAGCCCCTTGGCAACATCTTCATAAGAATAATTTTACCTCACTGGCAGACTCGATTATTCAATCGCCACTCATGCAAATTCGCATGATGTTAGAAAACGGTCATTCTCTCAATGCCTTGCCGGATCGCTTAAAAAATGCTTCCACTCAGATGATCAGTGCGTTAATCATTTACGCAGCGGAGCATGATCGTGCTGATGTGATTAATACTATTTTTAATACTTATCAACGCGATCCAGAATTTAAATTTTTAATAAACCAGCGGGACCTTATCGAACAAATAAGGATCTGTTTTAAAGGAAATAATTCACTATCTATTCCTGATAAATTAATAAGAATTATTCCCTCGGCACCTACTATGTCTACACTGTTTCGAGAAAAAAAATCTTCTTCAGAGGAGCCTGAAGCACCACCGCCTCCTTATGCGTATCCTAAAAGCACTAGCAGTAAAGTGACAGGTTGGTTATATTCGTTTTTCCAAAATAAACAAAAAGCTACTTCAAAAAAGCCAGTAATGGAAGAACCACCTCCTTATTCACCAAATCCACCTTCCTACGAGGAAGCTGTCGCTCCCAAAAAACCGCAAGCGGGTATCATGGAAAGTATCAAAAGAATATTCCGCTTTAAGTAATTGGACCGTACCAAACCCTAGCGTTCTCCAGTATTTTTGGTTTAAAATCATATAATTATTCATTGATTGTCTCATTGACGCAGATAAAGTAGATATATTGCTACATCCCTGCTATACTTCAATGTAGATAAGTTTCTACATTTTTAAAGAGGTCAATATGCCTATTACCACTGTGACCAGTCGAGAGTTCAATCAAGATGTTAGCAGAATAAAACGGGCCTCGTTAAACGGCCCTGTTTTTATTACCGACAGAGGACATCCAGCGCATGTATTATTAACGATAGAAGATTATCAAAACCTAACAAAGGTCAAAGAAAACATTATTGACTTACTTTCTATGCCTGCAGATGCGCCTGAAATTGATTTTGAACCGACTAAATTAAACAAAAAAATATATCGACCCGAGGACTTTGATTAATGTACTTACTTGATACCAATGTTATCTCTGAATTAAGAAAAGCAAAATCAGGAAAATCCAATCCCAATGTCATTGCATGGGCCAAAGATATTTCTCCTTCCAGTTTGTTTTTATCTGTCATAACTATCTTGGAACTTGAGATCGGTGTGCTTTCAATTGAGCGGCGCGATCCTGTACAAGGCGCAGCTCTTCGTACCTGGCTTAATTCTCATGTTTTTCCCGTGTTTTCAGAACGTATTTTGTATGTGGATGTTGCTGTCGCGCAACGCTGTGCGAAACTTCATGTTCCCGATCCACGATCAGACAGAGATGCCATTATCGCCGCAACAGCATTAGTCCATGGAATGACTATAGTTACTCGAAATGTAGATGATTTTGATTATGCAGATCTTGCAATAATCAATCCATGGGTCAACGAATGATTCAAAATTAATTGTAGACTCCCAAGCAGAACATTTTGTTTGCATACAAAAAACAAATGTGTTAAATTCGATCAAATAAAATTCTATCAACGAGGAGATTATTGAATGAACACATCCCATATCATAAGCGCCATAAGCAAAAAAATAGACTTTCTTAATAACCTGACAGCCATGAATAGTACTGAGACTAATTTAACACGGGCACTCAATCACAGTGCTTCAGAAATGAGCCCCATTCAGAATAGTCATTCCAATCTAGGATGGTTATATCTATTTATTACAGCAGCTGCAGTTTCGCTTTTTGCAGCGGCCGTCTATGTTCTTAGACAAAATGCGCCTGACAGACGGAAAGAAGAATACAATGCGATAGAACTTAAAGGAATTGTTTCTGAAGAACAGAAGACACCGCAGTACAATAAAATGACTCTGAATGAGTTTTATGCACACAAGGATGGTACTCCGCCAAATATACCGCCAATAACGCCTAATAATTCAAATTACTACTGCAAAATTTAGCTTTTGGCTGCATTTTATTAATAGGTTCCCGCCTTCGCGGGAATGACACTATGGTAGGGGGGGATTTCTAAGCAATTTCTGATTAATAAACGCTAAATTCAATGCGATTGCCATGCCCTCAACCCTAACCAACCACCTTGTCCGACACATCCTCTGCAAGCTTGATCCCACAGATCGTCTCAACCAACGCTGCTGCCACTTCATACGGGTTCGCATTCGCACCGGGCCTGCGGTCTTCGATGTAACCACACCCTTTCGTAGCCACCGGACGTGGAATGCGCACCGAGGCACCGCGATTGCCAACACCGGCAATGAATTGCGACATATGGGCAGTTTCATGTTTGCCGGTTAAACGTAATTCTAAATCATGTCCATAAACGGCAATATGTTTGCTATGGACTTTCTCCAATGCATAAATTGCTTTATTGATGGCCTCCATCCCTGTTTTCGGATCACGCATCGCTTGCGTTGAAAAATTAGTATGCTTACCAGCGCCGTTCCAATCTCCTTTGACTGGTTTGGGATGCAGCTTCGCCGTGATATCGTATTCTTCACCAATGCGATACAACAACCAACGTGCTAACCATAAATGATCACACACTGTTACTGGATCAGCACTTTCTGTATCAATGCCGCGATAACCAATCTGGAATTCCCACTGGCCTGGCATGACTTCTGCATTCGTACCATATAACATCAGGCCCGCATCTAAACACG
>JAHFSI010000113.1 GCA_023265835.1 Legionellales bacterium | reverse complement strand
AGTTCCTTTCCGTAGGGCCTGTATAAAGCTGGCGGGGCCGGCCTAAGCGATAGGGGCTGCTGATCATTTCATTCCAGTGGGCTATCCATCCGATGGTCCTGGCCAACGCAAAAATAACGGTAAACATATTAGTAGGGATACCAATCGCGCTTAAAGTAATACCTGAATAAAAATCCACATTGGGATAGAGTTTACGTTGAACAAAATAATCATCTTCCAAGGCAATGCGCTCTAATTCCATCGCAAGTTTAAAGAAAGGATCATTGCGTAATCCCACTGCTTCCAATACTTCATAACAAGTTTGACGCATCACTTTAGCGCGAGGATCATAATTTTTATAAACTCGATGACCAAATCCCATCAGACGAAAAGTATCATTAGGGTCTTTAGCCCGGGCAATATACTTTCCAATCTGCGAAATATCGCCAATTTCATGCAACATATTCAAGGCAGCCTCATTGGCCCCGCCATGCGCAGGCCCCCAGAGTGCTGCAATGCCTGCAGAAATACAAACAAAAGGATTGGCACCAGTGGAACCGGCCAATCGTACAGTCGAAGTTGAAGCATTTTGTTCATGGTCCGCATGCAATATAAAAATTTTATCGAGTGCTTTCACTAGCACAGGGTCAGGTGTTATGTCTTCACAAGGCGTACCAAACATCATATGTAAAAAATTTTCTGCGTAAGACATACGATTTTGTGGCGGCATAAACGGTTGGCCAATGGAGTATTTATAACACATTGCTGCAATAGTCGGCATTTTAGCAATCAAGCGTAAAGCAGAGCTGGCACGATGCTCTGGATTTTTAATATCTAGTGAATCATGATAAAAAGCAGATAAAGCGCCCACTACGCCGACCATAATGGCCATCGGATGTGCATCACGGCGAAAACCATTAAAGAAATTACGAATTTGTTCATGCACCATCGTGTGTCGAATAATGGTTTTACAAAATTCCTTATAATTGGCGATGGTAGGTAGTTCGCCATTTAATAATAAGTAACACACTTCCAGAAAATTCGATTTTGAAGCCAATTGGTCAATCGGATAGCCGCGATACAATAAAATACCTGCATCACCATCAATGAAGGTAATTTTAGATTCACAAGAAGCAGTAGAAAGAAATCCAGGATCGTAAGTAAAATAACCTGTTTTTGCCAAGGGGTTGATGTCAATGACCTGAGGGCCTAGCGTACCTGAAAGCACATCAAACTCCGCTGTCACATTTCCAATATGTAGTTCTGCTTTTTTATCTGCCATGTAAAATCTCCATTGTGTAGGTCTCCAACTATAATGAAGTCAAATTCGGGTTGCAATGTTTGCTTTGCCTACTTTGCCTCGATATAATCGAGTCTTTGAGATTTTTAAAGGGAACCTTGTCGTCGTGACTAAACAAAGACCAAAAAACCTGAATTTACTAACTATTCACTTTCCTTTGCCCGCTATTGTATCCATCTTACACCGTATTTCTGGTGTGATTTTATTTTTAATGCTTCCTTTCATGCTATGGGCACTTGAGCTCTCGCTCTCTTCCCCCGCGGACTTTGATAGCTTGCGTCAATTTCTATCATCACCTCTCATGAAATGGATTATCTGGGGCTTGTTGTCAGCCTTTATTTACCATTTCTTTGCTGGTATCCGTCACTTATTAATGGATATTCATGTAGGGGATGAATTAAAAAGTGGCCGGTTATCCGCAAAATTAACGATGATCATCAGTATTGTAGTGATGATCTTAGCAGGTGTTTGGTTATGGTAAAGTCTGTTTTAAGCGTCAACCACCAAGGATTAACGGATTGGTTGATACAACGTGTTAGTGCAATCGTAATGACTATTTATAGTCTAGGACTTCTAGCCTACCTAGTGGTTCAATCTGAAATGGATTATACCGCTTGGCATGCCCTGTTTTCGCATGGATGGATGAAGCTTGCGACTCTCTTATTTATTTTATGTCTACTATTTCATGCTTGGGTTGGCATGTGGACAGTCTTCACCGATTACATTAAACCATTCTTATTACGCTTTATTTTACAACTCATTGTATTCTTAAGCCTAGTGAGCTTCTTTTTTGCTTCACTACTGATTTTGTGGGGTGTTTAAGTCATGAATTTAGCAACACAACAATTTGACGCTGTCATTGTAGGCGGCGGCGGGGCGGGATTGCGCGCTTCTTTAGAGCTGGCCCAATCTGGCTTAAACGTGGCTGTTATTTCTAAAGTCTTTCCCACTCGTTCTCATACTGTTTCAGCGCAAGGCGGAATTAATGCTGCATTGGGCAATACCGATGGCAGCGATGATTGGCGCTGGCATATGTACGATACGGTCATGGGTTCTGATTTTTTGGGCGACCAAGACGCCATTGAGTATATGTGCAAAAACGCACCGCAAACTATTTATGAATTAGAACATATGGGCTTGCCTTTTTCTCGTCTCGATGATGGCAAAATTTATCAACGTGCTTTTGGCGGCCAAACTCGGGATTACGGTAAAGAGCTTGTGCATCGTACTTGTTGCGCAGCAGACCGTACCGGCCATGCCATGTTACATACCCTTTATCAAAGAAACATTGCAGCAAAGGCAAAATTTTTTAACGAATGGTTTGCCGTCGATTTAGTGAAAGCAGAGCGAGGCATTGCCGGCATCATTGCGTTAAACATTGAAACAGGCGAAGTGGTTTTTTTACAAGCGCGTGCAACTATCTTAGCAACAGGCGGGGCAGGGCGTATTTTTCAATCCACTACCAATGCTCATATTAATACCGGTGATGGTTTTGGCATGGTATTACGCGCAGGGCTGCCGTTACAAGACATGGAATTTTGGCAATTTCATCCAACAGGCATTGCAGGCGCCGGCGTATTAATTACTGAAGGCAGCCGCGGTGAAGGCGGTTATCTCATCAATAAAAATGGCGAGCGTTATATGGAACGTTACGCACCGCATTTAAAAGACCTTTCATGCCGTGACGTTGTCGCACGTTCATCCATGATTGAAATCCGTGAAGGCCGTGGTTGCGGCCCTAAAGGGGATTATGTTTTATTGAAATTAGACCATCTGGGTGCAGACGTCATTAATAAACGCTTACCCGGCATACGTGAACTCTCTATTACGTTTGCAGGTGTTGATCCGTTAAAAAATCCGATTCCGGTTGTTCCTACTTGCCATTATTTGATGGGCGGCATTCCTACTAATATTCATGCGCAAGTATTGACAGTAAAAGAAGGCCAAGACCATGTCGTTGAAGGTCTTTATGCAGCCGGTGAATGTGCATGCGTCTCGGTGCATGGCGCAAACCGATTAGGCGCCAACTCATTACTAGATATTGTCGTGTTTGGCCGCGCTGCAGGGCTGCATGTACAGCAAAGCGTGCGTGAAGGTTTGGGTTATCGTATAGCGGCCCCTTCTGACATTGAAGCCGCATTGGCCGGCCTTGCTCGCTGGGAACGCAATCAAAATGGTGAAAGTGTCGATACGATCCGTACCGAACTACAGAAAATTATGCAAAATGATTTCGGTGTGTTCCGTACTGCAGAACATATGATGGAAGGGTTTAAAAAACTAGAAAAATTACAAGACCGGTTAAAAACCGCATCCATTAAAGACAAAAGCCAATGTTTCAATACCAGCCGTATTGAAGCATTAGAACTGGATAATTTAATGGCTACTGCATTAGCCACTGCCTATCTTGCCAACGAACGTACCGAAAGCCGCGGCGCCCATGCACGCTATGATTTTCCAGAACGTGATGATGCGAATTGGTTAAAACATTCTATGTATTTTATCGAGGGTAATAAAATTGATTTTCGTCCTGTTAATATGAAACCGCATGAGGTCAAGCCCATTGAACTGAGAGAAAGAGAATAGGGGTACTGTGATGCAATTTTCTATCTACCGTTACAATCCAGAAACAGATAAAGAACCTTATATGCAAGAGTATCAGTTAGATACAGAAGCCAATAATTGCTATATGGTATTAGATGCATTGCTCGCAATTAAAAATGTCATGGATGATACGTTAACATTACGCCGCTCTTGTCGTGAAGGCGTGTGTGGTTCTGACGGCATGAACATCAATGGTAAAAATGGCTTGGCATGTACAACACACCTGTCTACACTGAAAGAACCTATTGTCATTCGGCCTTTGCCTGGTCTGCCCGTGATACGTGATTTAGTGGTCGATATGACTCAGTTTTATAAGCAGTATGAAAGCGTAAAACCCTATCTACAAAACTCAGATCCAGCGCCCGCTAAAGAACGTTTACAATCGCCGGAAGAACGGACAAAACTAGACGGACTGTATGAATGTATTTTATGTGCTTGCTGTACCTCTTCTTGTCCATCTTATTGGTGGAACCCAGAAAAATTTGTTGGCCCTGCAGGTTTATTACAAGCTTATCGTTTTGTGGCTGATTCACGCGATACACAAACCAATGAACGATTGGCTAATTTAACTGATCCCTTTAGCTTATTTCGTTGCCGCGGCATTATGAATTGTGTTGATGTCTGTCCCAAAGGATTAAACCCCACTAAAGCCATTAATCAATTAAAAGAACTCATGCTTGAAGAGGCTGTGTAAATGCAAAAATCGATGCAACAACTTTGGGACGATTCCTATCTCTCTGGCGAGAATGACGCTTATTTAGAAGAGTTATATGAAACCTATCTGAAAACGCCCGAAGGCGTTTCACCCGAATGGCAAGCTTATTTTAAGCAACTCGGGCAAACAAACGATGTCTCTCACTCTGAAATCCGCGATTACTTTGCCCAACTGGCCAAGCAGCCCCGCACAGCACAAACATTACAAGGTGCTAGTCCTGTCCGCCAAATGCAACAAGAAAAAGTCATTGAACTCATTTCTGCTTATCGCAGTTTAGGCCATTTGCAAGCCAATATTGATCCGCTAGGGCTCTATCGCGGCATTGATAATCCCACGTTAAAATTAGCTTATTATGGTTTTACCGAAGCGGACCTGAATACCACCTTCGATGTGGGTTCATTTAATATTTCCCCCAAATCTTCTGCCACCTTAAAAGAAATTGATGAAACATTACGTAAAGTATATTGCGGCAGTATTGGCATCGAGTATATGCACATTCTGCAGCTTGAAGAAGTGGACTGGATCCAAAAACGCATGGAAAAAGACTGGTATCATTTCACTTTAACCAAAGAACAAAAACTGCGTATCTTAGATCGGCTTATTGTGGCCGATGGACTAGAAAAATATCTGGGCTTTAAATACGTTGGGCAAAAACGTTTTTCGCTGGAAGGCGGCGATAGTTTGGTGCCCATGTTAGATGCCATCATCAATCGCGGCACAGAAACAGGCATTAAAGAAATAGTCATTGGCATGGCACATCGCGGGCGCATGAATGTGTTGGTCAATGTTTTGGGCAAAGAACCTGAAAAAATTTATGCTGGCTTTGAAGGCAAAGGTATTGATGAATCCAGTTCAGGTGATGTGAAATATCATTTGGGTTTTTCATCTAATGTGCAAACTGCTTATGGCCATGTCCATCTGGCATTGGCATTTAATCCTTCTCATTTAGAAATTATTGCACCAGTCGTACAAGGTTCTGTGCGCGCTAGACAACGCCGCCGCAAAGACATTGATCGTAAATGGGTCATGCCGATTCAAATTCACGGTGATGCCGCTTTTGCAGCCCAGGGTGTGGTCATGGAAACATTTGCTACTTCACAAGCACGCTGGTTTTGGGTAGGCGGCTCTATTCACATTGTTATTAACAACCAAGTGGGTTTCACCACCAGCGATCCTCGTGATGCCCGCTCAGGTTTATATTGCACCGATATTGCAAAAATGGTGCAAGCACCTATTTTACATGTGAATGGTAATGATCCTGAAGCTATTTTCTTTGCCGCGCAATTGGCTGCTGACTATCGTATTCGGTTTAAAAAAGACGTTGTGATTGATATGGTTTGCTATAGACGGCATGGACATAACGAAGCTGATGAACCGTCTGCTACGCAACCTATCATGTATAAAATCATTAAAGAAATGCCGGCTCCTTCAGCGCTGTATGCAGCAAAATTAGTAGCAGAAGGCATTATTAATGATAAAGAAGAACAGCAACTCATCGATGCGTATAGAAAAAAAATGGATGAAGGTAAAAGCATGGTTGATTTTGCCCCGAATGGCGGCGATTACGAATATACGAATGAATGGGCACCTTTTATTGGTAAAGAATG
>JAHFSI010000002.1 GCA_023265835.1 Legionellales bacterium | reverse complement strand
GATTCTTTAATTGATAAACCAGAAACAACAAGTGTCTATCGCTCTACTAAAATAACTTCCCTTCAAGGTAATTTGAAAAAAATTAATGTAAAGCCAAGTGACATTACCTACGTATCTGTTTCTCATTCTCATTTTGACCATATGGGTGGTCTCAATCAATTTACAGCATCAACATGGATTCTGCAAAAAGCTGAAATAAAATACGCGCAGACACACCCCAACTCTTTTGTTATCGATATGACCAAGTTACCCAACTGGAAGACCGCTCATAAAATGATAATTAGCGGTGACTATGATGTATTTGGCGATGGCACAGTGAAAATATTAAATACACCAGGCCATACGCCGGGGCATCAATCCTTGGAGTTAAAATTGCCTCAAGCGGGGGTAATCATTTTATCGGGAGATCAGTTTCATCAAAAAACAAGTGTTGAGCCTTTACAAATCCCTGTGTTTAATGTTAGCCGCGCAGATACTATAGCTTCGGCAGATCGAATTAAACGATTGTTAATAAATACCAAGGGGCGTCTTGTTGTTCAACATGATGCAGATGATTTTAATAAATTGCCAAAATTTCCAGAGTATTTAGATTAAAAAAACCGTAGTTTCTCAATAACCCCGGGCGTTTGTCATCCCCGCGTTCGCGGGGATGACAAGCATAGAGAGGGTAATTGCCCGGACTTATTGAGAAATTACAAAAAACCTACGTTACGCCATGAATGTAACAAAAAAATAGGTTGAGACAGAGGTCATATGAAATTACTGCAATTATTAGCGTCATGCATCTTAAGTGCTTCGTGCTTAGTCACTACAAGCCATGCTAATTCTCAGCCTTATTTGATATTATCAGCCGTAAAACTTGAATATTTGCCCATTGCAAAGCAAATGACAGATACAAAAGAAGGAGTTGTCGCTCACATACATTATCTTGAAGGCAATTTACATCATGCACCTGTCATTGCTGCTTACACGGGGGTTGGTAACCTTAATGCAGCGCTGGTAACAGGATTATTCATTCATCGTTTTCATCCAAAAGGCGTGATATATGCAGGAAGTGCTGGCGGCTTGCGATCCGACCTTAACGCAGGAGATGTTATTGTAAGCACATCGCAATTTTCATTAGATAATATTTTTTATGTACTGGGTAAAACACAATTTTCTACAGGAGAGCCTGTGCTATTTCCTGATAATCAAGTTACCCATAAACAGGAACCTTTGGAATATCCTTCCAGTCAGTATTATATTCATCTATTAAAAAAATCTCATCAAAATAAACAACGCGTATTTTATGCGCCTATTGTTACGGCCAATACAATGATAGATCCTAGTGTGACCGTCAAAAAATTATTGGTAAAAAATGGCGTATTAGCCATTGCCATGGAGGATGTGGGTGTTGCGCATGTTTGCTGGATGTATGGAGTTCCCATGATTTCAATCCGTGGCATTAGTAATAATGTATGGTTGCGTACACCGTTCACAGAGGAAACCGCGGTGATTGCTTCAAACGCTGCGGCTCAGGTTGTAAGTAATTTATTGGAGCAGTTGTACTAAAAAAAATTCAGTGTTTAGATATCTTCAAATTTAAAAAGAATTGTACACCAATTATTTTTACTAATGGATGACCATTTCATAAATGGAGTAATCCCCAAAATTCCAATATCAAAAAAACATTTTGTACATGATATGGGAAGTTTTTGCGACGTTTGTATTATGAGCCAAGTTTAACAAAAACTATGACAGGTTTGTGTTGGGATGCGGGTAGGGCGAAAGCCCTACCCACCTAACAATATTGCAAATTGTCAATCGTTTTGACAATTTGCAAATATTCTGCTATCCTGACCTTATGAAACACCTGATGGTTAAGCGCCAAGCCTCTAAAATTTTACTTGAAAAATCAAGGCATTATCCCGTGGTTGCCATTACCGGCCCCAGACAATCGGGTAAAACGACCTTGGCTAAAACGCTATTTCCTCAAAAACCTTATTGCAGCTTAGAAGACTTGGATCATCGAAGTTTTGCAGAGCGTGATCCTCGCGGGTTTCTCGCGCA
>JAHFSI010000028.1 GCA_023265835.1 Legionellales bacterium | reverse complement strand
GTCAAAACTTATAGAACATTACAGCACTGGGACCATTGGCTGGCTCGTTTTCCAGGAACCTATGTTTTGGAAGCCGAACATCGCTTGTTGTCTCGAATTTATTCAGAACAATATGGAAAGCATGCCATTTTAATTGGCGTTCCACAACAACATGTTTTGTTAAAATCCAGCATGATTTCTCATCATGTGATAATTAGCCCCCTTATTAATACACAAAAATTAGTCCAAACCATTGAAAGCGATTTTTATGATTTGCCCATCCTGCCAGGCAGTATTGATTTAGTGATATTGCCGCATACGCTGGATTTTGTTGATAATCCACATCGTTTATTATTGGAAGCCTGTAAAATGGTGAAACCCGAAGGCGATATTGTTATTTTAGGTTTCAACCCATTTAGTCTTTGGGGATTGAAAAAATATTTCTCCAAAAATAAAAACTGCCCATGGAACGGTAATTTTATCGCAGTGAGCAAGATAATAGAGTGGCTGAAATTGGCCGATTTTCAAATCATCGAAGAAAATCGACTGATTTTTAGGCCGCCTTTTTCAAGAGAGAAATTTTTTCACAAATTGAAATTTCTTGAATGGTTAGGCCGTAAATGTTTTACACCTTTTGGCGGAATTTATACATTAACTGCTAAAGCAAAAGTGATTCCTTTGACACCGATTAAATTACTTTGGAAGCAAAAACCTTCTCCTTTATCAGCTACATTTTCAGGCCCCACCATGCGAGATCGGCAATGAAACGAGTGTCTATTTTTACAGACGGCGCATGCCGTGGTAATCCAGGCCCGGGAGGGTGGGGGGCCTTGTTGCGATATAGCGGTCATGAAAAAAAGCTTTCGGGCGCAGAGCTTGATACGACAAACAATCGTATGGAACTCATGGCAGCCATTCAAGCATTGGTCGCTATGAAAGAGACCTGTATCATTGAACTGTACACCGACTCACAATATGTTCAAAAAGGAATAACGGAATGGATGGCCGATTGGAAAAAACGGAATTGGAAAAAAGCCGATAACAAACCAGTTAAAAATGCAGATTTATGGCAAGCACTGGACGAACAAACACAACGTCATAACATTTCTTGGCATTGGGTCAGAGGCCATAATGGGCATGTTGAAAATGAATTAGCGGATGCGTTGGCCAATAAAGCCATTGATAAATTACTAGAGAGATAATGATGAGACAAATCATACTAGATACCGAAACTACGGGTCTATCAACCACAGACAATCATCGTATTATTGAAATAGGTTGTATTGAACTGGTTAATCGCAAATTGACGGGCAACCGCTATCATCAATATATCAATCCTGAACGTTCAGTGGATGACGGTGCGTTAGCAGTACATGGTCTCTCAAATCAGTTTTTAGCAGATAAACCCGTTTTTAATGCTGTTGTCCAAGAATTTATGGATTTCATCGATGGTGCTGATTTAATTATTCATAATGCTCCTTTCGACGTTGGTTTTATGAATTACGAATTCTCTTTGATCAAGAAGAAATGGCGAATGATAGAAGATCATTGTCGTATCATTGATACCTTAGCACTCGCAAGACAACTACATGTAGGCCAGCGTAATAATCTGGATGCTTTATGCAAACGTTATAAAATAGATAATTCTACGCGTGAACTGCATGGTGCTCTATTAGATGCTCATTTATTGGCCCAGGTTTATTTGGCCATGACAGGCGGGCAGGGGAGTTTGTTCAATGAATTAAATAATACAGCGGGAATTCAAGAAAGAACTACACAAAACACCACGTTGGCTTCAACTAAGAAATCAAGAAAGTTGGTAGTTTTAAAAGCAACTACTGAAGAGCTAGCGGCTCATGAGCAGAAGCTGGAGGAGTTATTATCTTAATAAATACAGTGTTGCTTGATCTTGACATTAAATCAGACTAATAAGATGATGAAGAACCCTTTGTGTAAGTGTGAGGAAATCTGGCTGTGTCTCGTTATTTAGATCCTAAAACGGATATTGTGTTTAAAAAAATATTTGGAGAGCATCCGCATTTATTACGCAGTTTTTTAAATGCTGTTTTGCCGTTGCCAGATGATGGTCTGATTGATCATTTGGAATATTTACTGCCAGAACAAACCCCTGCCATTCCGCCTTTAAAGCACACGATTGTGGACGTAAAATGCACAGATTCCCAAGGTCGTATCTTCATCGTTGAAATGCAGCTTGAATGGACAGACTCTTTTATGCAGCGTATGTTGTTCGGTGCAAGTCAGGCGTATGTGAAGCAATTAGATAAAGGTGAAAAATATGAATTATTAAACCCTGTTTATGGTCTTGGCATTATCGGCGCGGTTTTTGATAAAGAATCAGAAGATTGGTATCATCATTACAAATTAGTGAATGTCGAAAAAACTCATCGGGAAATCAAAGGATTACAGATTGTTTTTTTAGAATTACCCAAATTCAAGCCTAGCACCAAAGATGATAAAAAGCTGCGTATTCTATGGTTACGATTTTTAGCAGAAATCAATGAAAAAACAAAACAGATTGATCCAGTGTTATTGGCTGTTCCTGAAATTAATGAAGCGCTGCATCTAACAGAAGAATCAGGCTACAGCAAAACAGAACTGGAAGCTTATGACAAATATTGGGACTCCGTTAGTATAGAAAAAACATTGCTTAGTGGAAGGTACGCGGAAGGACATGCAGCAGCTTCTTTGCAAATAGCAAAAAATTTATTAGCTGAAGGAATGGATATAGCAAAAATTTCTCAAATAACAGGATTATCGATAGAACAAATTCGTGCTATTTGAGCGATCGTTTATTAGTAACACTCCTTTATTCTCTACCGCTAAACGCTCCTAGCAACATCAACAAATTCTGAAACAACATCTGAATATCAATATACAAACTCATCGTTGCCATAATGTAATTTCGTTCGCCATTATTAATAATACGGCTGGTATCATATAAAATTAACATAGTGGAAATTAAAGTGAGTATCGTTGAAATAGCCAGCTGCATTGCAGGCATTTTTAAGAAAATGTTCGCCAATATGGCAACCAAACAAACCACAATACCAATAGTCAAAAACTTGCCCCAATGGCTCAAGTCTTTTTTGGTCGTTAAAATATAGGCAGAAGCAATAAAAAATGTAACGCCAGTACCACCTAATGCAGTTAGAATAAGTTGACCGCCATTGCTGTAACCATGAATAAATTGATTCAGCATAGGCCCCAATGAATATCCCATACAGCCGGTGAAAGCAAAAACAGATAAAATTCCCCAAACACTATTTCGCAGAGCAGTGGTCACAAACAAAAACACAAAAGAAAGGATGAATGCTACGATCGCGGAACCAAATCCCGCTTGTGCCATCGTAGCAACAGCTGCTGCACCCGAACTAAAAAGCAGGGTCAAGCTTAAAAGCAAATAGGTATTTCGTAAAACGGAATGTGTGCTCAATAGAGATTCTTGACGCTGGCTTGCTGTCGTTTCATTAAATTGCATAATTCACCCCTACCTAAAAAACGAATAATGTGCATGATAACATGAAACAATTTCCTTTGGCACATTTATAGTTGAATAGATAAGCTAAGTTGCGTTACTATGTAGCCAGGAAAAATTCTATAACTAATTGAATTTTGGAGAGATGGCTGAGTGGTTGAAAGCGGCGGTCTTGAAAACCGTTGAGTCTTTACGGGCTCCGGGGGTTCGAATCCCTCTCTCTCCGCCAAGTGGATCATTTCAAGCATGAAGGGGAATGGAAATTGATCAAAATTTTGGTTGTCGAGGACCATGAGCTTATACGTATCGGCATAAAACGTTTATTGCAAGATGTAACAGGGCTTAAGGTCGTTGGCGAAGCTTGTACGGGTGAAGAAGCAGTACGTTTAGCAAAAGATTTGATTCCTGAAGTGGTATTAATGGATGTACAAATGCCTGGAATAGGTGGTCTGGAAGCCACGCGTAAAATGGTACGCCATAATCCAGACGTTAAAATTTTAGCATTAACCGTGCATAGTCATGAACCTTACCCATCTCGTTTATTACAAGCCGGTGCAGCGGGTTATATCACGAAGGGTTGTGCCGCAGACGAGATGGTCCGTGCCATCCGTATGGTGCATTCAGGGCAACGTTATATCAGCACTGATATAGCACAACAATTGGCACTTAAGCGTTATACCAAGGGAGAGGAAACATCGCTTGATGTTTTGTCTGAGCGTGAATTACAAATCATGCTAATGATTACCAGCGGCCAGAAAGTACAAGAAATCTCCGTAAAACTTTCATTAAGCCCCAAAACGGTGAATAGCTATCGTTATCGTATTTTTGAAAAGTTAGGTATCCATAATGATGTTGAGTTAACTCTTTTAGCGATTCGCTTGGGGTTGCTTGAGGGACATCTAGCTTTGTTGGAATAATTGTTCATATAACGTTGAATGATATTTATCCCCCCCTTCCTGACCTTCCCCCTGAGGGGGAAGGAAGATATCTAGCAGCACCTATTAGAACATTCCTTCCCCCTCAGGGGGAAGGTCAGGAAGGGGGGATAAAAAATACCCCCATCATTACCCCGCTGGAATAGCCACAACATGCTCTCACACATCAAAGATTTCCTCAAAACACTCACCACTCAACCCGGCATTTATCAAATGCTAGGCGAAAACGGCAAAATCCTCTACATAGGCAAAGCACGTAATATCAAAAAACGCGTGACCAGCTATTTCTCTGCCGCTATGAAAGACATCAAGACCCTCGCTTTGCTTAAGCATGTGCAAGATATTCATATCATCATTACTCATACGGAAAACGAAGCGCTTTTACTAGAATGCAATTTAATAAAAAAATATAAGCCTCATTACAATGTATTATTTCGTGATGATAAAAGTTTCCCTTATATACTGATCACCCATGAAAAGCCGTATCCCAGCATCGATTTCTATCGCGGGAACAAAAAGACTAATGGGTATTATTTTGGCCCTTATCCCAGCTCACTTGCTGTACGCGAAACAATCCATCTTATTCAAAAAATATTTGGTTTACGCATCAGCAGTGACAAATATTATCCCAAGCGTTCTCGCCCCTGTTTAAAATACCAGATTGGACTCTGTTCGGGTGCCTGTGCCGGCTTGATTTCAGAGAAAGACTATCAAGAAAGCGTCCAACATGCGATTTTGTTTTTACAAGGCAAAAATCAACTGGTCGTCAAACAACTGAAGCAGCAGATGGACGACGCTTCTCGTGCATTGCAATATGAAAAAGCGGCCAAAATACGTGACCAACTCGCAAAGTTTCATGAATTACAAGAACATCAATGTGTGAGCGCTGAACAGGGCGATGCGGACGTTATCGGATTTTCAGCACAAGGGATAGTGTGTATTCAATTACTCATGGTACGAGGCGGTCGAATTTTAGGGAGCCACTCCTATTACCCCACCGTACCGTTAAATGCAACCCGAGAAGAAATTTTAACTTCTTTTATCACGCAGCATTATTTAAACCAGCAAGAAGAAGTCCATCTTATTCCTAAAGAAATTATTCTCGATAGTCATTTGCCAGAACGCAATTGGTTGATCAATGCATTAAGTGAACAAGCCAAACATAAGGTCCATATTTCAGGAAACGTTCGAGGCGAGCGAAAGAAATGGCTAGAAATGGCAAATGCAAGTGCAGAACAATCTGCCGCCAGCCGTCTTCGTCATCATATGAATACACAAGAGCGTTTCATTGCATTACAGACCTTGCTAGACAAAGAAAAAATACAAAATTTAGCTCGAATAGAATGTTTCGATATCAGTCATACGATGGGTGAGGCAACCGTGGCTTCTTGTGTGGTATTTGATGAAAACGGCGCGGTGAAAAAAGACTATCGTCATTTTAATATCAAAGATATTACACCAGGCGATGATGTGGCTGCTATGCGTCAAGCGGTATTTCGACGTTATCAAGGCTCTTTATCAAAATCGATGTCTTTGCCAGATGTGATTTTAATTGATGGTGGGCCTGCCCAGCTTGCAGTCGCACGCCACATCCTGTTAGAACTTCATTTAGATCAAATAACGCTAATAGGCGTAGCAAAAGGTGCTGGCCGTAAACCAGGACTGGAAACGCTGCATATCGCAGAGCATCCGCCCATCCATCTATCAACAGACTCACCTGCGCTGCATTTAATCCAACAAATACGTGATGAAGCCCACCGCTTTGCCATCACTGGCCATAGAAATCAACGCGACAAAAAGCGGCTCACTTCTTCTTTAGAAACCATACCTGGCATTGGTGTCAATCGACGATGCGAATTATTACGCCACTTCTCTGGAATTCAAGCTATAAAGCATGCTAATCTTGATGAGTTAAAAAAAGTACCTGGCATTAGTCATGCACTTGCCAAACGGATTTATGAAGCATTGAGGCTTATGAAAGAATAAATGATAAATTTACCTAATCTCCTGACTTTTATTCGCATTGCCACTATCCCATTTTTGGTACTTGTTTTTTATTTACCTTTTTCCTGGGCACATCCTGTTGCCGCGCTGATTTTTGCTTTGGGTTCGTTTACCGATTGGTTAGATGGTTATTTAGCACGAAGTTTGAAACAGTCAACCCGATTAGGCGCTTTTCTTGATCCTGTCGCAGACAAACTGATGGTCTCTATTGCACTCATATTAATCGTGGCCGAGCCGCAGTTTCAATTTTTACTCCTGTCTTCCAGCCTATACACGATACCGGTTGCAGTGATCACCATTCCTGCCGCCATCATCGTCAGCCGCGAAATTATATTGTCTGCCTTGCGTGAATGGATGGCCGAAATTGGTAAATTGACCAGCATGCCTGGCACGCAATTAGCGAAAGTGAAAACCACCGTCCAAATGTTTGCATTGGTCATTTTGCTGTATTGCACCCCTGAAACAGATGGATTTATCGTGATCATAGGCTACTTATTATTGTATGCTGCCGTTGTACTGACCATATGGTCTATGGTACGTTACCTTAGAACCGCCTGGTTTGTCTTAAAAAATCAATAAAAACAATTTGTTATCTCTGTGTAAAGTATCCTATCGAGCATGTACATTAAAAAATTAAAATCCTTGACATTGTTCTTTTATTGATCTAATATAGCGTAACTTTAATTGCCTAGGAGGAGAATGTTATGAAGTCATCATCATTATTTGGGGCAGGAGAGGTAGGTGTTCTTGTCGGAGTACTTTCCTGTTGTGCAACTTTTTCTAAATATGCAGAAGCGGCTCGCAGAACAGTAGGTCAGCCATATCTGAAACTCCTCTTAATATCAGATCAAGACACCGAAGAAATGCGAAACTATAAAAATAAATATAATGCTTTTATAGAACACGTTGTTAAATTATTCAGAGATGGCAAAATAGGTCAAGGACAGTTACAACAATTTTGTAAGGCGGCGAAAGAATACAATACAGATGTTTCTAATGCTGTTGATAACAAACAAGGGTCAATAGAAGCAGCTTCGAAGAAATTTAACAAAGCAACTTATTCATATGATTTAGAAGGAAACTTATTTTTTGTTGCTTTAAAAAATGCGCTCGTCTTTGCAGCAGTAACAGCGGTTTGTATCGCGGCAGTTAGTGTAGCACTGATCTTGATATCAGCCTTAGCCAGTGGGGCTACTCTTTCACTGTTATCCTTTGTGCCTGTTATTAAACCCACTTTGTTTTTTGCAGGTGGTATGGGGCTTTTCGGGTTTAGACTTCCTCTGACCCGTGAAAGTATTTCTGCAGAAAGACAGGAATTAGTTGATAAAGGAAATGCATTAAAAAAACTCCAACCAGCAAGCACATAGGCGACATATCGGTATAAAAATGTAACATGCATCTCAGATAACACATCTGAGATGCATTTTTTAGCACTCAAGTTAATTCATTTTCAAATCCTTTTATATCACGATTGTTATATGAAGTGATACCTCATTCTTTACTTGACAGATCAAAGTCCTACGATAGAATTACCGCTTCTGAAAAGGCTCCTGAATAGAGAGGTATTAGTTCAGGTACCCAACACTGTCATCCCCGCGTAGGCGGGGACCTATTCTGCTTATGGCAGGAAAGGTGCTTTGGATGAATAGGTTCCCGCTTGCGCGGGGATGACAGTGTTGGGTGGCTTGATCTGTTACGTAGAGAGCTGATGTGCGGGAATAGCTCAGTTGGTAGAGCACAACCTTGCCAAGGTTGGGGTCGCGAGTTCGAGTCTCGTTTCCCGCTCCATATGAATAAAAAAACGCTTATGGCTGGGTGGCAGAGTGGTTATGCAGCGGCCTGCAAAGCCGTGGACGCCGGTTCGATTCCGACCCTAGCCTTTACTTTGTGTAGAGGATGATATTTGCCCGGGTGGCGGAACAGGTAGACGCAAGGGACTTAAAATCCCTCGAGGGGAAACTCTCGTGCCGGTTCGATTCCGGCCTCGGGCACCAAGATTCAGTCGGAAATCAATCTATGACCTTCGTGGTAACAGAACAATGTATTCGTTGTAAATACACCGACTGTGTAGAAGTCTGCCCCGTTGACTGTTTTTATGAAGGCCCTAATTTTCTAGTTATTAATCCTGATGAATGTATTGACTGCGCGCTCTGTATTCCAGAATGTCCTGTGAACGCTATCTATTCTGAGGATGATCTGCCTGAACAGTACCAATCTTTTTTACCATTAAATAAAGAACTAGCCGCAAAGTGGCCCAACATCACTCGAATCAAAGAAGCACCCGCAGACGCAGACCAATGGGTCGATGTTCCTAATAAGTTACAATATTTGGAGGTCCCTGAGTCTGAATGAATCATCGCTTACTGTTCTCGGAGAAAAAGGCGCGCTCAGTCAATTGGTTCCGGGTTTTACCTTCCGAGGGCCACAACAAAAAATGGCAGAAACCATTGAGCAGGCCCTTGCATTAGAATCTTCACTCATTATCGAAGCGGGCACAGGCATAGGCAAAACATTTGGTTATCTCGTTCCTGTTTTTCTCGCACAAAAGAAAACAATTATTTCAACTGGCACTAAAAACCTACAAGACCAATTGTTCTTTAAAGATATCCCCATCATCAAAAAGCTATTTCCTTTGTCTGGAAAAGTCGTTTTATTAAAAGGCCGCGCGAATTATCTTTGTAAATATCGTCTAGAACGCAGTTTGCAGGAAGGACAGTTTATTTCACGTCAGCAGGTCACAGAATTACACCGCATTGATGAATGGGCGCATATTACCGATGTGGGCGATATTGCTGAGATCACCACAGTTCCCGAAGATTCTAGTATTTGGCCGCAAGTCACTAGCACCGTTGATAATTGCCTCAATCAAGAGTGTGCTTTTTATAAAGAATGTTTTGTGGTCAAAGCCAGACAGCAAGCGATAGAAGCAGATATTTTAGTGGTCAATCACCATTTATTTTTTGCCGATATGGCATTACAAGACAGCGGATTTGGCGAACTATTGCCTGGCGCTTCGGTCGTGATATTTGATGAAGCCCATCATATTCCCGATATTGCTTCCCAGTTTTTTAGCACTTCTTTGTCTGGGCGACAATTGCTTGAGCTGGCCCGCGATACCGATGCGGAAGCACAGCATGATGCAAAAGACATGAAGCAACTCAATGAGCAAACAACTCATTTGCAAAGAGCAGTGCAGGACATGCGTCAAGCATTTGGCGTAGAGCAACGCCGTGCACCCTGGCCGGTGGTCCTTGAACCAGGACTTGATAAAGCGATACAAAATATAAAACTATCTCTGCAATCATTAGAATCTACTTTAAAAGATATGGCCATGCGTAGCAAAGGACTGGAAAATTGTTGGCGCAGGTCTGTGCAAATTTTAGAACATTTTAATTTGCTGACCGGACAGCCAGCAGAAAATACCGTGCATTGGTTTGAAACGTATACCCAAAGTTTTAGTTTGCAAATGACACCCATTGTCGTGGCAGCCCCATTTCAAAACTATATTAAAAATCTTAAACGTACCTGGATTTATACCTCTGCCACGTTAACTGTGAAAAATAGTTTTCGTTTATTTGTTGATGCGCTGGGGCTAGACAATGTCATGCAATTACAATTAAAAAGCCCGTTCGATTATCCGCGCCAGGCATTGCTGTATGTACCGCGCCATCTGCCTGACCCACGAGCCAGCGAGTATACAGATGCCTTGATTGAAGCGATTATTCCAGTCTTGGATGCAACGAAAGGCAAGGCTTTTATTTTATTTACCAGCCACAAAGCATTAGAATATGCCGCAGAGCAATTAAAAGATCGTATCCCTTATCCTCTATTGCTGCAGGGCACAATGCCCAAACGTCAATTGATTGATGATTTTAAGCGCATTGGAAATGCGGTCCTGTTAGGTACCAATAGTTTTTGGTATGGGGTGGACGTGCGGGGTGATGCGTTGTCTTGCGTTATTATTGATAAGCTCCCTTTTGCATCGCCCAGTGATCCCATTTTGAAGGCGAAGATGGATTTGTTACGTAAAAAAGGAATAGACCCTTTTCATGCGTATCAATTGCCAAATGCGGTATTGATGTTAAAACAAGGGGCAGGGCGCTTGATTCGTGACAGCCAAGACCGAGGTGTGCTAATGATAGGCGATCCGCGTTTGGTGGGCTCTCATTACGGCGAAGCCTTTTTACAAAGCTTGCCTGACATGACACGTACCCGCGATTTAAATAAAGTCATTGAGTTTTTTAATCATGAAAATAGTAGCGCTTGATACTTCATCCATTGCATGCTCTGTCGCACTGTTACTGGATGAAAAAATAAGTTTTTTACACCGTATTTTGCCTTTGCAGCAAGCGCAATCTGTTTTGCCTATGATACAAGAGTTGCTGTCTAGTCATAAAATCACACTCAATCAACTGGATGCGATTGCTTTTGGACGCGGCCCTGGAAGTTTTACGGGTGTACGCATTGCAGCCAGTGTGACTCAAGGTTTGGCCTATGCGTTACAACTACCCGTCATTCCCATTTCATCACTTGCAGCACTCGCGCAAGCAGCCTATATGGAGTTAGGCTGGGAAAAATTATTAGTAGGCGTGGATGCGCGGATACAAGAAGTGTATTGGGGGGCTTATGAAGTGGATGAAAAAGGGCTAGCGCAGCTTTTTGGCCAGGAAGTAATCTGCACTCCTCAACAAATACCTTTCCCAAACGACAAAGCGTGGTATGGTGTCGGAAATGCGTGGCAAGTTTATGCGAATGTAATCAATTATATCCCACTTAAAGTTGATGCAACTTGCTTGCCGACTGCACAAGCTATTTTAGAGTTGGCTAAAGTCAAATATGATCGAAAAGAATGGGTTTCAGCGCAAGAAGCGTTGCCGGTTTATTTGCGGGATTCGGTGGCGAAAAAAATTGATAAGGCTGGGAGCTGAATAAGATATACTCGTCATAGCAAACACACTTAACTTATTATAAAATAGCTATCTTAAGCTCTATCTTATTCTTCAGTTTTTACTCTTCGATTCTTCTGTCAAATCCGATCTCCCTCTCCCGCCAACGGTCTATATTAAAACAAAGGTCTTAATTGCGGGAGAGGGTTGGGGAGAGGGAAATCAAATGGCTACACAAGAAATTTTACAAAAACGCGCACGTACTCTGCGAAAACAAAATACTCGTGCAGAACATTATTTATGGCGATATCTTCGAGCTAGACGATTTGGAAAATATAAGTTTAGAAGACAGCACCCCATAGGAAATTATATTGTAGATTTTATTTGTTTATGGAAAAAATTAATTATTGAAATTGATGGTGGACACCATGCTGAACAACAAAAATATGATGAAAAGCGTACTATTTTTTTGCAAGAAAAAGGACATAAAGTTATTCGATTTTGGAACCAGGAAATATTAATAGAAAAAAGAAAAGTATTAGATAATATATGGGATGAACTTACTAAAAAATAAGCGATTTTCCCTCTCCCCAACCCTCTCCCGCAATCAAGACCTTTGTTTTTATATAGACCGTTGGCGGGAGAGGGAGATCGGATTTAACAGAAGAATCGAAGATTAAGAGATGAATTAGGGTCGTCCTAGTATTCGCGTTTGATCAGAATACGACGGAGAACTAATAAGAAGAGGAGAATCAGCTAGCGTTGATTGTTTCCGATGAAAGAACCGATTCACGTCAGGCAATAGCTCTCCTTCTACGAACTGAGGAACATGAGCCGCCTTGTACAACCAGCTAGCCGTTATTAAAGTTGCGCCTAGGACAGGGTTACTCATTAGCATGAACCAGCCTGCGGCTTCTACAAATTTACATAAAGCTAATTTCATAGCTTTTGTTCGTTCCCTGGGGTTGTTTGCATCCCAGGCACGATATATTTCAGCGACGCAATCCATCGCAGCTGTGGTTCCTATTCCTATACATCCTGTTGCAAACATGCCTGAAAGAGAGTGAGCTTGCAATGCCAAGGCACCATGATAGATTAAGGGCATTGCTGTCAATTCAGTGTATAGAGCATGCAGGCGTAAACGATTTCGATCAGTCACAGGGAATTTGTATCCCCAGAACGCATTGATTTTTAGCTCTTCCTCAGTGCATACAACGCTAGCAGTAAAATCTGCCAGACCTGATAAGACTCGACAAGCTCCCATGGTAAGGAGCAGGATCGGCATGAGAGGATGAGAAACAGTCGCAACGAACGATCCCAGCGTAGTTGTAGTCATCACCCCTGATACCATCTCCAAGCCGCCCGTTACTGCCACCCCTGCGGCAGCAGGAACTACAAGCAAAGCTGCTCCTTTATGGACATCCGATGCAAAAAATTGAAGGCCCAGAGTTCTTGATGAATATGTCTTCTTGACAGTAGAAGGAGGGCAGACATAAGATGCTCTAGTCTTGTTTTCTGATAGGGGGATCACACGGTGCTGGGTTGTTGTTAAGTTAGGGTCAGTTGCACCCTGCTTATATGATATTTCTTGATCAGAACAATCTGAGTCGGCGTCATCTTTTTGGAACGGATACCTAAACTTTGCTAATGGAGGGGAATTGTCCGACGCGAGGGGAGGAGAAGCTCCATTATCATCTTGATCACCGAATGGGTTACTAAATGGGTTACTATGAGCGAACGACATTGTTATGCACTCCCTGAATTAAATAATTATTAATATTAAACGTTGAGCACGCCCTAACTTTAAAAAAAGCGCATTCTACACACAACTTCTATGACTTACAACCCACTCTGTTTATTTGCAACTTAATCCTAAATACATTGTAATCCCTATCCCAACCAAGCTAAAATTCAGGACATTATACTCAAAAATAGGCGTTGTTGCGTAATCACATTTTGCACAGGCTGTCATCCTGAGCAAAGCGAAGGATCACTCGAATTTTAGCGGATCCTTCGCTTCGCTCAGGATGACAATAGTCCAATATTTGATTTACGCAACAATGCCTCAAAAAAACGCCCCGGAGGCTCAAATTTTTTATGGCAGACCAAGACAATTCCCGGCAGGAGATCATTACCCAATTACCTGCTTATTTAAAGGCCAATGTCCCTAAAAACCAAGTTAAATTGTTAGAAACCTTTGCAAAACGATATTATGCTTCTGTTTCGTTGGATGATATTAAAGCACATCGCACCGAAGATTTGTTTGGAGCCTTAGTTTCTCACTGGAACCTTATTTATCAACGCAAACCAGGCGAATCGAAAGTAAGGGTCTTCAATCCCGAATTAAAAAAAGACGGCTGGCAATCAAGCCATACCATCATTGAGGTTTCTCACGATGATATCCCATTTTTGGTCGACTCCATGCGCCTGGAGTTAGATCGTAAAGGCATACAAATTCATCTTGCCATCCATTTTGGTGGACTCAAAGTCATACGCGATACCGCAGACCGTATTACAGAGATAGTGCCCATTGATGGAGTTGACCCTAAAGCGACGACAGAGGCACCTATTTACTTTGAGATTGATAGACAAAATGATCTGGCTGTCATGGAAGAGCTAGCGGTAGCGCTTCAGCAAATATTGGCAGATGTGCGTCTGTCCGTCCATGATTGGCGAAAAATCGTGGCGCAGGCGGAAGAATCATTAGATGAATTAGAACGCAACCCACCGCCTTTGGATCCAGCTGAAGTGGCAGAGTCAAAAGATTTTTTACGCTGGCTGATTAACAATCATTTTACTTTTTTAGGCTGCCGTGATTATAAATTAATTGGCAATGAAACAAGCCGTGCCTTACAAATTGTTCCCGGCTCAGGTTTAGGGGTATTGCGAGATGAAAGTGCATCGGTTGCTTCGCGGCATTATGCCGATTTGCCTCCGCAAGCGCGTAAATTGGCGTTATCAAAAAATATTTTAATTATTGCGAAAACAAACACTAAGGCAACGGTACACCGTGATGCTTATACGGATTATATCGGTGTTAAGCGTTTCAATGAAAAAGGCGAATTAATTGGAGAGCGCCGTTTTGTCGGACTCTATACCTCGACGGCTTATCATTCCAGCCCAAGATATATTCCTTTTTTGCGTCATAAAGTCGAAAAAATCATGCAGGACTTAAAATTTCCTCCGGACAGCCACAATGGTAAGGAAGTCGTGCATATTTTGGAAACATTGCCTCGTGATGATTTGTTCCAAGCGACGCATGAGGAGTTGCTTGAGTTAACCATGGGCATTTTACAATTACAAGAACGTAAACGGGTGCGTTTGTTTGTGCGTAAAGATGCTTATGGCCGGTATTATTCCTGTTTGGTTTACGTGCCGCGCGATGTTTTTACCACCGATCTTTGTATCATGATGCAAGAAGTGTTAATGCATGCTTTTCAAGGCATTGAGTGTGATTATACTTCTTATTTTTCGGATTCTGTGTTGGCGCGCATTCATTATCTTGTTCGCGTAGACCCTAAAGTGGTCGTGGAGTATGACCTTGCTAAGCTAGAGCAAAAACTAGTGGCAATTGCCCGTTCGTGGTCCGATGAATTAAAGTCACAATTGATTTTAGAGTTTGGTGAATCCGAAGGGTTAAAATATTTTAGTAAATACCGTAAAGCATTTCCTTCCAGCTATACAGAATATTATTTACCGTCGACGGCCATTGATGATATTAAAAAAATTGAATTGCTCACACCAGAAAATCCTTTGGGGATGATTTTTTATAAAATCGGTAAATCGGGGCTGCGATTGAAAATATTTCATAGCGAACATTCCATTGCATTGTCTGACGTATTGCCTACCTTAGAAAATATGGGCTTGAGAGTGAATGGTGAACGTCCGAATGAGCTTATTTTCCGTGATGGCAGCGTCGTTTGGATCAGTGATTTTGATATGGAATACGCGAGCGCTAAAGAAATCGATGTCTTGACACTTAAGGAAAATTTTCAAGATGCTTTTGCCAATATCTGGTTTGGAAATGCAGAAGATGACGGGTTTAATCGCCTGGTATTGGAAGCACAACTCAGTTGGCGTGAAACGACCGTATTGCGTGCTTATACCAAACATTTACGTCAGATTGGATTTACGCTCAGTCAAAATTATGTTGAGTCAGCGTTAATTAATAATTCTGAAATTGCTAAAAATTTAATGAATTTATTTATCTTGCGTTTCTCACCCGGACATCGTGCAGAGACAGCCGATCTCATCGCTAAAATTGAACAATCTTTTGAAGCAGTCATCAGTTTAGATGAAGACAGAATCCTGCGTCGTTTATTAGAAGTAATACTCGCTACGATACGGACTAATTATTTTCAGAAAACGGCAGATGGAGAGTTTAAGTCCTATATTTCATTTAAATTTGATCCATCAGTCATTTCAGATCTACCGCTGCCAAAACCGATGTATGAGATTTTTGTGTATTCTCCTCATGTGGAAGGCGTACATTTGCGCGGCGGAAAAGTGGCACGCGGTGGAATACGTTGGTCAGATCGCCGCGAAGATTTTCGTACTGAAGTGTTAGGGTTGATGAAGGCACAGCAAGTGAAAAATGCTGTCATTGTGCCGGTGGGCGCTAAAGGCGGATTTTATCCTAAAAAATTACCAGTTGATGGTGACCGTGATGCCGTGATGGCAGAAGTTGTATACTCTTATACAACGTTCATTCGTGGTCTATTGGACATCACCGATAACATCAAAGACCACAAAATCGTTCCTCCGCATGATGTCGTGCGTTATGATGACGATGATTTTTATCTTGTCGTTGCAGCAGATAAAGGCACGGCCACTTTTTCAGATATTGCCAATAGCATCGCTAAAGAATACGATTTTTGGTTAGACGATGCCTTTGCTTCAGGCGGTTCAGCCGGTTACGACCACAAAAAAATTGGCATTACCGCACGCGGTGCATGGGAATCTGTCAAACGTCATTTTCGTGAGATTGGTATTAATCCTGCTGTCACAGATTTTACAGTCATTGGCATCGGTGATATGAGCGGTGATGTTTTTGGAAATGGAATGTTATTGTCAAACTGCATCAAATTAGTGGGTGCATTTGATCATCGGCATATTTTTGTTGATCCCAATCCTGATCCAAAAGTCAGTTTTGAGGAACGTGCCCGTTTATTTAAATTGCCCCGCTCTTCGTGGGCAGATTATAACCCCGCATTGATTTCGACAGGTGGAGGGGTTTTTAATCGTTCTGCAAAATCAATTAAAATTTCTCCTGAATTACAACAGGTTTTGAATATTCAAGACAATCAGCTTGTGCCTAATGATTTGATTCGTGCCATGTTAAAAGCACCGGTTGATTTACTATGGAACGGCGGCATAGGTACTTTTGTGAAGGCTAGTTTTGAAACACACCTGGATGTGGGCGATAGAGCAACGGATGGTATTCGTGTGGATGGCAATGAGCTCAAAGCACGCGTTGCGTGTGAAGGCGGTAACTTAGGATTTACCCAAAACGCACGCATCGAATATTCTTTAAACGGCGGTATTATCAATACGGATTTTATCGATAATTCAGCCGGTGTCGATTGTTCAGACCATGAAGTCAATATTAAAATTTTATTAAATAAGTTGATGTTTGATGGCGAGATGGCTCTCAAACAACGTAATAGTTTGCTTGAGAAGATGACCGATGAAGTGGCTGAGCTCGTCTTGCGTGATAATTACGAACAAACACAAATTTTAAGTATCGAAGCATCGGTGGCTTTGCAAACAACAGATTTACTCAGACGCTTTATGAGTGAGTTGGAAAAACAAGGACGTCTTAATCGGCGCCTGGAATTTTTACCCAGTGAAAAAGCATTGAATGAACGTAAAGCCAATGGCCAAGGACTGACTCGTCCTGAACTTGCTGTTTTGCTTGCATACAGCAAAATGTATCTAAAACAAGATATTTTAATTTCAAAAGTACCGGAAGACCCTTACTTTATCAAATACCTGATGATGGCTTTTCCGCCATTGCTGCATAAAAAATATCTGGCTCAAATGCAACAACATCGATTAAGTCGTGAAATTATTGCGACTCAGATGGCTAAAAATATAGCGGATCACATGGGTATTAATTTTATCGAACGTTTACAGCGAGAAACGGGCGCAACGATAGAATTTATTGTACGTGCATTTGTGATCGTAGATGAATTGTTTGGCTCAACCAAAACCTGGCGCCAAATTGAAGAACTGGACTGGAAAGTCGATTTTACTGTTCAACAAAAAATGATGCTGCAAATTTATTATCTGACTCGCCGTTTAACGCGTTGGTTTTTGCGTAACTGTAAACCAGATATTTCCATTGAAAAAACAATCGCTAATTTCATGGAGCCATTGGCTGAATTAACAAAAAAATTATTTTCTCTCTTAAGCGAGAGTGAACAAGAACAATTGAAAGTGAACCTTGCAGGATATAAAGAACAAGGTGTGCCCGATTTATTAGCACGAAAAATTGTAAATTGTGAAGCGTTATTTCCTTCGTTAGATATCGTAGATGCGTCTATAAAACATAACCTAGATATTTCTGAACTTGCTAAAACATATTATGTGCTTGATACCCGCTTAGAATTGAGCTGGTTAAGAAAACAAATGAATGCCTATGCTATTGAGAATCAATGGGATGAATTAGCCCGTTCCGGGTTCCGTGATGATTTAGACCGTGCACAAAAGAAATTGGCCGTGAGCGTGCTTAAAGTCAAATTGAAAAAACAACAGGAACAGACCGCTCATGAACGGGTCGAGAGTTGGGTAGAGCATAATCCTTATTTAATTAATCGATTGCAAAACTTACTTGATGATATAAAAGCTAGTCCTAATGTTGCTTTTATCACGTATTCTGTTGTTTTGCGTGAGTTATTTGATTTTGCTAGTGTGTAATAGGTAAAAAATGGCAGCTAAAAAAATAAAACCCTTGAATGTGGCAATCGTCGGAGCGACAGGCGTGGTAGGATCCACCCTGCTGTCTATTTTAGAAGAACGACAATTCCCTGTTGACCAATTATACTTATTGGCCAGTGCGCGTTCCGTCGGCGAGACACTTGATTTTAACAACAAACCGCATTGGGTAGAAAATATAGAACATTTTGATTTTTCTAAAACGCAGCTTTGTTTTTTCTGTGCGAGCAATGAGGTTGCCGCAGAATATGTGCCCAAAGCCGCTGCAGCAGGAAATATTGTTATTGATAAGAGCTCCCATTTTCGTTATCACGCTGATGTACCGCTCATCGTTCCTGAAGTCAATGCAGATGCATTAGCGAATTATCGTTTAACCCATATTATTGCTAACCCCAATTGCAATACCATTCCTATTGCGATGGTGCTGAAACCTATTTACGATGCCGTCGGCATTAAACGGGTGAATGTAGCGACTTATCAAGCAGTTTCAGGTACAGGAAAGGACGCGGTGACCGAACTTGCAGAACAAACAGGCTATTTGCTAAATGGACTGCCCATTAAAGTAAAAGTTTATCCTCAGCAAATTGCTTTTAATGTATTGCCCCATATCGATGATTTTATGGAAAATGGCTATACCAAAGAAGAGATGAAAATAGTCTGGGAACTACAGAAAATTTTTAATGATAATACGCTTGCAGTCAACCCAACTGCGGTCAGAGTGCCCGTTTTTTACGGACATTCAGCGGCCCTGCACATTGAAACCAAAAATAAAATAACTGCCGCAGATGCCACGGCTTTGCTTCATGATGCGCCGGGCGTTAAATTTCATCAGGGTAAACAACCTTATCCTACACCGGTCATGGATGCAGCTGGAAAAGATGATGTGTATGTCGGACGAATTAGAGAAGACATTTCTTGTGAAAATGGACTGAACCTCTGGGTCGTCGGTGATAATTTACGTAAGGGTGCCGCATTGAATGGCGTACAAATTGCTGAATTAGTCATACGGGACTATTTATGATGGAACATTATTTACAATTGCTCTGGTTAACTATCACTGCGCATACATTGTTTTTTATCGAAGTGAGTTTAGCAATTATCGTGATAATTTGTTTGTTCTTTTTTAAAAGACAGCCACTTATTGAAATAGCTTCCCCTGTACCACAACGACCTCGGCCCGATGCGAAAAAATCAGCTATCATTATCACCAGTCAAGATATCAGAGCCATTGCCGGTGATGATGTATTGACTACGCAACTTGATTTAGCGCGTGCTTATATCGAAATAGGTAAAAAGAAATTGGCTAAAAAAATTCTGGACCATGTTGTCCAACATGGCAACCTTCGCCAAAAACAAGTGGCCCAGCATTTAATGATGGGCATGTAACCTCATGCGACAGAACCAACTAAATGCCTAAAACCCAGGTTAAATTGTATATTTATCTAAAAATTTAACTCAAGAGATAAATAATTATGTCTATTGAATCTCAATGCCAGGATGACCCAATTGTTTTGCTTATTCATGGGTTGATTCGTTCGCATAAAAGTATGCGCAGACTGAGCCATTATCTGAATCATCATGGTTATGAAACGGTAATATATGATTATCCATCACATCAGCATCATATTAATCAACACGGGCTTCAATTAAAAGATAAAATCGAAGAATTATTATTGGAATACCCAACTAAAAAGTTGAGTTTTGTTACGCACAGTTTGGGAGGAATTATTACAAGAGAAGCACTAAGTAATCTTGCAGCGGATAATTTGAAAAGATGTGAACATTTAATAATGCTTGCGCCACCTACTCAAGGTTCCTTTCTAGCTCGTTTATTCATTAAGTGGGTACCGTTTGCTTCTTCATTTATTAAACCGCTTTCCGAGCTTAGTTCTAGCCAAGAAGCATATGTTCATCAGGTGGGTATCCCTGATGGATTAAAAATAGGTGTTATCGCTGGTAAATTCGATGCAAAAACACCACCGCGCGTGACCCATATTAATGGAGAAAAGGATTTTATCGTGATTAACGCTGCCCATACATTTATTATGAATCACCCTAAAGCAAGGAAAGCTATTTTAAATTTTTTATCTTCTACAACTTTTGTATAAAAGATCCATTCATAATATCAATAGATCGTATTCAAAAAATAAATTTCAAAAATATATCGGATGAATCTATCCTGCTATTCAAGATTTCACTTTAAGAACCGGATATATTATGAACCTTATAAAATGTATTACTGTATTACCTTTAATTTTTATATCGCTTATTGTTACATCATTTGCTTGTGCTGCGCCACATGAAAAAAGTGCTTATGTTGAATGGAATATCGGGGCTGCTTCATATGCACGCGTTAAATATACTCCTGAATTTAATTATTCTGAACCTACTAGCATAGGGAGCAATGTTAATCTGGGTTATTTATTTAACCGTTATTTTGCTACCGAAATAGGGTACACTAAATATAATTTAGGTGGTAATGCCCCTAATGGCGTAGATCTCGCTGTTAAATTTATTTATCCATTTAATGTAGTCAATTATGATTTGAATATATTTGCTAAAATTGGGTCTGCTTATTTACCTGATACAGGACTGCGCCCCCTCGTAGGTGTTGGTGCGGCATATCAAGTTACTCCTAAGCTAGATTTAAATACCCAAGTACAAGATAGTCTATGTATTGATGGCAAGAGTTCAACATTGCTTTCTGTGGGTTTAACCTACTATTTTTAAGCCATTCATGGTATCAATACATCGTATTCAAAAAATCAATTTCACAAATATTTCGAATGGATCTATTCTGTTGCTTGAGTTTTTTCACTTTAAAATAGAGGATATTATGAAACAAATAAAATATATTGCTATGTTACCCTTAATTTTTACATCGCTTTCTTTTGCGTCAGGCTATCAATTTTCCACGGTAGAAGAAATGCAATATGTTAGCCTTCCAGCATTTAGCAGTATTGGAGTAGAATATCATTTAGACTCTGAACATCAAGGCATTGAATGCAAAAGTGAGACAGCAGGAGCCAAACTGGATGCGCAGATGTGGGGAGATAAAGACGGATCATATACTAACGCTACTTTACCTATCACTATTGGTCAGAACGGAAAGAATCAAGCTGATACAAGTGGAAAAATAATGATTACCAATCCAAATTCTACTGCTGTTGATGTCACATGTAGGTATTTATTAGGTTAAGTAACGCTGATAATGAGTGGGCAAATTGTTGCCCACTAATTTCTTACATCAGATTTTTCACTGTTTTTCTAAGCCATTGACAACCACTATCCAATTCAGTCCATGAATGCCATACCTGCACAAAAGAGGCATCAGGGATTTCAAATGGACAGGGTTTAATTTCTGCATGAAATAAATGCGCGGCTTCCTTTGCCAAACTTTCGGGTAAGGTAGCGATGAGGTTACTATTTATAATAGTATATAATGCTGGAACGAGATTCGTTGTTCGTAATGCAATTTTACGTTGATAACCCAAATTTTGCAGTACATAATCAACAAGATGCGGCATATTATGATTTTTTGGTACCAATGTAATATGTTTTGCTGACAGATATTTTTTTAATGTCAGTGAATTTTTAAATAAGGGATGATTAGATCTTCCAAGACAAACCATCTTTTCCCGAAATAGCAACTCGTAGGAAACATCTTTTAATTCATTATATTGTGGTAACGCACAAATAGCCAAATCAACATCATTTGATTCTAAAATCATTTTTTCATTCACTGTTAAAATATGCTTAAGACATAACTCAATATGAGGAGCATGTGTTTCAATATATTTATAGAGTTTCGGTACTAATAAAAAATCAGTACATTCATCAATAGCAACAGTAAATCGCCGCTGACTAGTTGCTGGATCAAATAGATCGTGGCTAAAAATGTTATTCGTTTGTGATAGCCAGACTTTGATTATTGGATGCAATATCTTTGCACGCACCGTTAATACCATCTCTCTACCTTTTTGCTCAAGCAATGGATCTTGAAATAGCACACGCAATTGCTTTAATACATTGCTCGTCGCAGCTTGAGTAATAAATAATTTTTTACCCGCTTTCGTGACACTCTTTTCCTCTAATAAAGCCTCTAAGGCCACCAAGAGATTTAGGTTAATGCGAGACATATTCATATAGTAAATGAGTTCGATAGATATAAATCAATTTTAGAAATAGGTGAGCAAATTATATCGACAGACTACATGATGTCAAGATTGCCGCCTCAATATTTTATATAATTTAGGTCAAAAACGTGGTCATGCCTGCGCAATTGCACATTTGCATCTGCTATTACAACTACTGGGAAC
>JAHFSI010000112.1 GCA_023265835.1 Legionellales bacterium | reverse complement strand
AAAAATTAAAACCAAAATTAAATATAAGTACAAAAATTTTCAGCCTTGAATTAGAGCTAAGTGATGACAGTAATCCAGGTGAAAATATTGCTGAAGCTATGCTTATATTAGAAAAATTACTAGAGGATCGTAATAAACAAGCCGTACTCATTTTGGATGAATTTCAAGAAATCGGTAGCATGAAAGAAGGTAAAAGAATTGAGGGTGCTATTAGACATGCAGCGCAAGAAATGAAGAATTTATCACTTATTTTTTCGGGTAGTAACCCACATTTATTACGTAATATGTTTGAAGATGAAAGAAGACCATTGTATAAACTTTGTCGAAAATTAATTTTAGATAGAATTAGTGAAGAACATTATCGGCAGCATCTTAATAAAGCTGCAAAAATTATGTGGGGAAACGAACTTCATAATCAGGTTTTCGATCAGATCATGTTAGTGACAGAGCGACATCCTTATTATATAAATTATTTATGCGATGAACTTTGGTCTGAAAATAAAAATACTCCTTCTGTTGCTAGTGTAGATACTTCATGGAAAGCAGTCGTTGAAGAGGAACGAAGTGATTTACTAAAAGATTTCTCATCTTTATCGGAGAATCAAAAAAAAATTATGGTCTACCTTTCAAATTATGGCGGAGTTAATTTATATTCAGATGAAGCAGCAAAAAAAATGGATATGCCAGTCAGCTCTATATCAAGAGCAGCGTCTACATTGATAGAAAAAGATTATATTGAAAAATCAAATGATGTTTATCGATTAATAGTACCGGCATTTAAAATAGTATTAATAAAGTGATGTAAAGCCTATAATCAATATCACACGATCATATAACCAATGTCTAATTGTCGCAGTTGTGGATGCTTATACCCAATAAGATATTTTTACCATCACTTTCGATGCAATAGACATTAGGCTTTTAATGGGTACAGGCAATATAGAAGCCCCTGCTTTTATCGCTTTGTCTCTATGTATAGCTTCATCTGCTTGCATTTGTTGTAGAATTTTGCGGCTCTTTTGGTCCTTGCTAGGCAAAAGTTCTAACTGTTTCTCTAAATGTCGCACCACCTGCTTTTCCGTTTCAGCTAGAAAACCTAAGCTCCAACGATCTCCGATTAGCCCTGCGGTCAAACCTATAGTAAAAGAACCTAGATACCATAACAAATTAAGATAACTAGCATGGCTGCCTAATTCATTAATGCGTAACATGCACCACGCTAAATGATCGCCCTCTTCAACTGCAGCTTGATTCATTGTTTCTTTAACAGCACTGCTGCGTGAAACCATTCCCTGACCATGATAAAGCGCTTGAGCACACACCTCACCAGAGTGATTAATACGCATCAGTGCTGCTGAATGCTGACGTTGCTTATCGCTTATCTCCGGCCCCATTTCATCTGCCGCCGGATATGGCCTTGTCATAGCTTTTGGATTGTTAAAAACGGCGCGTAATGCCTGGTCTACACCTAAGCATACTTGATCACATAACGAATAGTGACGGTGAGCATTCATATTTAATCTAAGTTACCTAGATTGCCGACATGATACTAATTTTTCTAGATCTTCCTTCTTTCCTTAAAATAACACCATTTTTACTAATGCTTGTTACAACAGAATTATCAGCCGGAAGCACATCGCCAATGACCACATTATACAGCTTGCCCTGATATCCAATCACCGCATTCCATCTGCCCAACTGCATAGAAACAGAAATAACAGTATATTCAGTCTGCGATGGGGAAGAAATGAGAGGACTAGAAACGCCAGGGGGCAACTGTCCTGCAGGAATGTTTTCTGGCATAACTGGAGAGGTTGGATTTGTTAATTTATTTGCATAAACACCTGCCGGAACTTCGGGTGCAACAGGTTTAGTCAATAGATCGCTAATACTTTTCTCTGCCGTCACTGTTGCTAATTTTGCTGTTGCAATAGCTTGGTTAGTTTCTGCGATAGCGCGTTGTATTTTTAAATCTTCTAAGTCATTTATTTTGCTCAGGTATTTTTGTTCGCTAGCTTGTTGCAGCTCTGCAAAATGTGTATCACTTGCTACTTGCGCTTGTTTTAGCTCAGCTTGTTGCATAGCTTGAGTATTGGCGGGAGACGCAGCATGTATTTCTGCAGGGGAAAGTGCTGCCCCGGAAGATTTCGCTGCTTGATTGGCGGCTGCTGGCTTGGTCACTGGCGGCATACTGCCTCCATTGCCCATCAGTCCAACAACTTGCCATATTATCACAAGTATTATGATAACCATGGCCACTATCATAATTTTTCGTTTTGTGGGCATTCCTGAAAGCGCACCTTCTTTCACTTGTTTCTCTGGAGCCATAAGTTAATTTCCTAATGCTGTTAGAACTATTGAACCGGACAAACTCCCATTTGTAGCAGTAAGGGCTACTTTAGACAATACGAGCGGTAACATTTTTAATTGTTGGCCTACAACATTCAACGTGGTAGGAGAAAGATTATCAAAACTGATTGTTACTTGCGTTTCAAGGTATCTTCCTTGATTAAGATAGGTAGTTATGCCAATAGGGTTCCCTGGAACAATATAAGATAACCTATCTATTAAATTCGCAATAACATGGTCTAACTTATAGATCGTAGTGGGGACAGGTCTATTTCCTGACGCTAAAGCCATCACTAAATAGAAACCATCAGATCTTAGCTCTACTTGTACTTTATTCTTGTTCGCCCAATCATATAGCACATTAGTCCTGGCCCCCGATGAGGTTACTAACGCGCTGAGCCCTTTGTTATCCGCTGCAGAATAAGCAAATGCGTGTGGATACCAGCCCGGTATTGTAAACAATAAAGAAATATCATTCACAATTTCATGAATTTGAGCAGCAGGATTTGGGGAACTCAATTTACTCATATACACTTGATAAGGATTTACCACGCTTACAAAAGCCTGCGGAATTGTGATTTCTTTTCGATGTCCTTTTAAATAGACCCAAGCCATCCATACCAGACCCAAAACAAGTAATGATAAAGTTACTTTTTTAATAGGAAAAGTACCAATGCCCTGCTCTTTTAATATCACATCCACTAATTGCAACTGAAAAGCTTTGACAATAGGTAAAGTTGGAAAGACCGGTTTTTCTAAAATAGAAAATGATTTCACCGAACTTGGATCAAACGAAAATTTTCCTTCGGCAGGCACCTGGCTAATAGGCACATCACCATAAAGATAAATATCAAATTGGTTTTGTTGAGTTTGAAAAACAACCAGCTCTTCTGGAATACTATCTACAGGAAAACTACCATCAAGATAAACACTGCCTGACTTTACAATAACCAACACAGCATCTGTCGTATTAGGAATCACTTCACAATAAATCAAGTCCCTTGGACGCTTAAAATATTGCCAAACTGTTTCACCTAACAACGCACCTGGATCAGGTGAAAAAGCAATCTCATACTGATTCACATTTTTCTTTTGCAGCGCAATATATTCGCCATAATTACCGGCTAGCAGCAAAATTTCTCTTTTTAACAAACTGGTTTTTTTTACACTCAGCACATCACGATACGATGGAATAATAAAACGTACACCATCTTCGCGTGTAATGTAAGACATTAGGCAATCCCATGCAGTATGATTGGCGTAATCAGAACGATCGTTTCAATTGTCTGCTCAATAGCTGCCTTGCCTCCTAGCTCTTGGGCCTGAAATAATTGCATCGCATTCGCTTGATTGTTCACCTGCTTGAATCCCGAAAGTATTAACGTATCGCCTGAAGCAATCACACTACGTTGATTAAATTGTTTTTGCGTGATGTTAGGCACCTGAATCACCGGTGCTGTATTCCCTGAAGTAGGCGCCGTTCCTGATGTAGATGAAAGTGTTTGAATGCCATTATTCACCGATAAGTCTGCATTCACTTGCAAGAACACTTTTTCTCCCATAATTTTAGGCAGAATATAAAGCGTTAACCCAGTAACAACCGTGCCTGGCGTTATTTGAGTTGTAATAGAAGCACCTCCCGCTTGAGACCCAGACAAAGAGGTAGTCTGCACGCTCGCAAGGTAACCCGCTTGAGTCACAATACGAATAACCGAAACTTGATTGTTAAGGCAAACAACCCGTGGTTCTGTAACAAGGGACACTTTCCCTTGTTGAGTCAGCGCATTAATCAAAGCAGTAACACCCGTGCTTGTATTGCGAAAATTAACAACACCCGCCGTAGGCAATCCAGGAGTGCCCCCGCCTATTGGCGTTGTTGTAGCAAAAGGATTGAGCGTACTAAGGCTAATAGGTGTTCCATAATTCGCATTTAATTGGAATTGCTCTCCCAAAGAGACTTTGACTGCCTGCCAATTGATTCCATAATTAAACGCATTACTTAAATTAACATCCAAGACCTGCACTTTAACCAAAACTTGTTTAGCTAAATTATTATTTAAGTTTGCAATGTATCTACTAATAAGGTCTACATTGGTTGGCCTATCACGTACTGTAACAGAAGTTGTTGATTCAGATACCATGACGGTTCCACTGGGAGATAACAGCTGCTTAATAGTTCTTTCCAAATCTTTCCAAATGGATAAAGTCCCTTTTAAACTACTGTACTGAGAGGATGCGCTATCATCTATGATAGCGGTCACCGCAGCAGGAGAACTTCCGCCCGCTCCCCCGCTGGCAACGTTACTAATACTGCTGCTACCGCCCGATGCTTTGCCCATCATATAATCAGAAGAACCTGGCATAAATGCAATATCAAACGTCTTAGTAACAAACGCTTGCCAATAAATTGAATTACCATGAATGGAATAGACATAACCTGCTTTAGCAGCCAATAAATCTAAAGCGCCTTTCACTGTGCCAGAATAATTCATTGACACTTTTACTGTTTCATCCAGACCCACTTGATAGCGAGTCAATACATTGTGGCCTGCTCCTCCTGCAATGCTTCTGCTATAGAATGAAAAAGGTAATTGGTCGCCTCTTAAAACAATACGATTTTTTAGCCAAACCGGCTGTTTTTCTAAACTAATAGGTGTCTTATCTACATAAGGAGCATCGCTAACTAAAAGCGGCGGCGGAAGTCTTCCTGAGTCATTAGATTTTTGCATGGCAGCATCAATATGCTGCTTTACATCTGCCACATTTCCTTCAGCCTGATAATAAACTGGTGAATTACAACCAGATATTGCCAAAAGAACAACAAATAATAATAGGACAATGCGATTGTATATCATCAGACTTTCCTCGGTGAAACTATCATCGTACGATTAGGCATATGCAGCACTGCCTGCAGTGGGAATGGCCTTAATAGCTTTTCCATCACATTTGGCAAACTAGTCCCACTTACGCGTCCATCAAAATTATAATCGTATGGTGCTTTCCATATCACCTTCCAATGATAGCGATCCATAATACGCTCAATGTTCTCTTTCAATGAACCACTCACGCTAATAGCATAAACTGCCGCCGGCCTGCCCAAGTTGGCAAATTGATTAGGAAATGCGGTGCTTCCATAGGTAGGAACAAAGGCATTGCTTTGTTGATATCCCGCTTGAAAAAAAGGCTCGTTTGGCATCGACGCAGCAGGTCTTGCGACTTGCCAACCTGCAAAAGCTAACGTCGGAATAGTGAAAAGTAAGACACTTATCCTAATGACGAACCACTTCATTGTAATACTCCATTAACCACAGTAAATTCAATTTGCAAATGTCGCCGTCTCAAGTATAAGCGATTTATTAGAAATGTGTAACTATCTCTCGTTATACTTTGCTTATTTTTTTAAAGGTATAGGCGAAATTAAAAATAGATGCCAATTTATTACGGACTAAAAACTGTAAATTGAGAACCATGAACACTGGGCGTACTGTATTCAGTTTGTGGCACGCAGCGCGTTAACGCCAAAATAACGCCAGCATTGTTATTATTGCTATCATAAATAACCGTGCCTTTCTGCGTAATGATACGTAAACAAACTCGCCAATACTGCCCCGTAGAAGATAATTTTGTTCCCCCTGTTTGATCAAAATAACAATCTGTTGGTGCGCCATTAACGCAATCACCCGGCCGGCCTGTCGGGGTATCATCTGTTCCGCTTGTTCCTATAACATAGGCTGTAAAGCTTGAAAGAGGATAAATAGTATTTGGAGAACTTGAATCATTGATCCCGCTCACAGAAACAGGTACAGCCATAATGGTAGGCAGCATTGTAGTGCTTGGGCAAGCAGGAGCGGGAACACATGCTCCATTATGGTAAATCCCAGCAAAATTAACCGACCGCGCATTATTTAAATTTTGACCGGGTATATTCACTGAGGAAGTAATAGTACAGGACGCACTACCCGCAGCACAAGGAGCCGGGTTCGGAGCTGGGTTTGGGCAAGGATTTGATGCGCTTCCCGTACTTGTTGAAGCCAGCGGCAATCTGCCTG
>JAHFSI010000111.1:5821-6479 GCA_023265835.1 Legionellales bacterium | reverse complement strand
GAATCTGCTGAAAAATTAATACCAAGGGTCAAACATATTGAAATAGAGCTGGCTAAAGAAAAAGCCAGACAGCTAAAAATACTGAGTCGTAATGCGCTCATCAATTCAGATATACAACATTTAACTAGCGAAGAAAAATCTCCTTATCAAGTTTATCGTCAAGAACAGATTTCAAAAATACAAGCTGAAATAAATTCCTGCACAGACGCCAGATCACGCAAAAAAATAAATAGCTATTGGGTCAGAGTCATGCAAGAAGCTTATAACAACCAAGATCAATTTACATTCAACATTATTAGCGAGGCGTTAAGAACGCAAAACAAAAAATCCTTTTTTATTAAATCACGAAAAACTTATTTAAAGCTGATCAAGCTTCATACGAAAGGAACGGATTTCTTAAATAATATACATAGCTCCATTAAAAGCAGGGACTATGATTTTGTTCCTGATCCCATGGCATTTACCTCGCATGCGAAAGCAATTAAAGACAGCCTTGATCGAAAAGAACAGCCGGCCCCTGAACATTATGAATTTTTAGGGCAATTTTTGAAATGTTTAGACTACTTAAATAAAAATTATGTCGTTTTACCGCCAGAACCACCTGTCACAACACTATCAGCTGAACCAACTCAACCAGTCTTGGAAAAAACAAAAGATG
>JAHFSI010000111.1:5274-5811 GCA_023265835.1 Legionellales bacterium | reverse complement strand
CTCTTAGAACCAGACAAACTCGAAGTTGCTACACCCAAATCAATGGAGCTTGAAGAAAAATCCCCCACCAGCAAGGAAGAGAAAAAAGATGAGGCACTGACGTACCATGTGGCAGAAAAACCGAGTATTAGTACAACGGATGAATTATTTACTCTATTAAGTGGATGGACAACGATAGAAACCAGAGGAACAAGTCCTAGTTTCAGTGCTTCTGCTGAAGCGAAAGCGCCTATTGCAAAAGATTCGAACTTTCCGAGCAAAATGTCTAGAGCATACGAACATGCAGAAACTAAAACTTGGATTTGTGAATCACAAAAAGGGGGATTTCTACAAGTTCATGTGACCCGTGAACCAGACGATTATTCACAGATGTCGCGCGACAAACAAGTAGCTACAGATTTAACCATTGCAGATTCCATCATTCGGCTTTTAGTTAATCGATGCGGTAAGGCGGCGTCTATTGAGTTATTAGAATCAAACAACGAGGCCAGAATGTGTGCGCTTATGTTAGTTTGTGAAACGCAGGGTTTGGCTTAT
>JAHFSI010000111.1:484-5264 GCA_023265835.1 Legionellales bacterium | reverse complement strand
TCCTGTTAATAAAAAAATACTTAGAGGGGAAATAGAAAAAATGAAGCCCCTAATGTCTAATGAAATACAAGAGAAAATAAAGGCTCCTTTGAATGTGGTTTCCTCAAAAGAGGAGGCCACTGCTAAAAAAAGCGAAGCAGCTAAAATAACCGTTGCACATCAATTAAGGCCGTAACCGGATCCCGCACAAATTTTCGTGTTAGGACAGTGTTTTTGTCAAATATCGTTGACGAAAATTTTGCGGGATGACAGTGGTGATAACGTCATTCACACAATACTCATCTTCACCATCACAAGATACCCTCCCCCCGCAAACAGCAAAATAGGCAATAAAGCCGCAACTAAGGGTGGAAATTGAAATACGATGCTAAACTGTCCTATAAGTGAGGCCAAAATATAAAAAATAAATCCTACCACAATGGCCAACAACATTCTTTTGCCTACATTCATAGAGCGGGGCGCCGCCAACACAAAGGGCACCGCTAATAATATCATGGTGAGAATCGCTAAGGGTTGAAAGATACGCTGCCAAAATTCAAGCTGAAAACTGCCGGCTTGGGTATGGTTTTTTTCTAATGAACGTGAGTAGTCATGTAATTTAGGCAATGACATAGACTCAGGCTCTTGCACCCCCACATTTAATAAAGTGGGCGATAAAGCCAAGTTCCAGATTGCGTTGGCAAATTGTTCGCTTTGCGTCCTATCATTTTTAAACGTAGTTTTAACCACATTCGCTGATTGCCATTGGTCGTTAACCAAATTCAGCGTGTTGGCATAATAAGAGGCTAGCAAATGATGTTGATCGTCAAATTCATAACGGGTTACTCCTTCTAAATGATGATGGCCTACAATACGTTTAATATGCAAAAAATTATTGCCTGCATGTATCCAAATACCAGACCGAGTTGCAACCGCTTGTCCATTACTCATCGCGCTCGATTTGTTTTTTTCCGCTAAATGCTCCGCTTGCGGCCCAAGCAATTCGCCAATCAGCGCCATGGCAACAATCATCACTAATGCTGCGCTAACTACACCGCCAATGATCCTCCAAACCGACGCACCTGCAACACGCATCGCCATCAATTCATGGCTCGCAGACAAAAGACCCAGCCCCAACACGCCGCCTGACAAAACTAATAAGGGAGAAAATTGATAAAGTGTATGCGGCAACTGCAAAACAACATAATAGGCTGCATGCCCAAAGCCATATTCACCTATGCCGATATCATGCAGCTCTTTCAATAGTCCCACCACAAAACTCAATGCCAAGACCACTAAAAAAACGAGCAGAGTAGAAACCAACACAC
This sequence comes from Legionellales bacterium, assembly GCA_023265835.1. Classification (GTDB taxonomy): domain Bacteria; phylum Pseudomonadota; class Gammaproteobacteria; order DSM-16500; family DSM-16500; genus UBA4722. The sequence goes on along the minus strand of JAHFSI010000111.1, from coordinate 3,957 downwards.
TTTCCGCAATATAACGTTGAATCGTTTTCACTGCGATTTCCTCATAAAAGACAACTGCCCTGCCTGCCACAAAAATGCCATGACAATACATAAGACCAATAAACCATGCACCCACCATAAACCTAAACTAATCGGCAAAGTTTTTTGTTCTATCCAATCTCGTGCGGTAAACAATAGTTCTACATAAATAATATAAATTAAAATAGCCGGAAAAAAATGCGCGTAACGACTTTGACGCGGCCGCACATAACTCAATGAAACAGCCAATAATGCCAATAACAAAGCCGACAAAGGCATAGAAAAGCGCCATTGCAGCTCTGATGCATTGCGTGGATTGTCGAAATAATGCTGCCATAAAACAGCCGTGGGAATGACTGCTTGCGCTTGATGGGCCACTTCAATATCTTGATCCGGCAGCCTGACTGCGTATTTAGAAAATTGAATGATTTTATACGCATTCCCTCCTGGAGTGCCTTCATAGCGATAACCATTCACAGCCACGACAAATTTATCTTTGGAAACAGGATCCACCATTTGCTGTCCTTCCTCTGCTGATAGCACAGTCCAAGGATTTACACCTTCCGGTGTTATTTTTTTCTGCTCCGCAATAAATAAATTATGTGCTTGCTGATGATTGCGCGCGATGCTTTCAACGTAGAACACGCGATTTTCATCGCCACTTAGCTGAAAACGCCCCGGCATCAAATTATTGATGACATTGCCTGAGGCAACGCCTTGAGAAATTAATCTGTCTTTCTGTCTCGCTATGTAAGGATTAATCCATAATGTCAGTATCATCACAATGGCCATGACAACCAGAGCAAGCATAGCGGTAAAATAGACTAATTTTTGTGTGCTTAAGCCCGATGAGTGCATCACGCCCAGTTCATTATCGGCATATAACCTACTATAAGTAGCAATAATTGCCAGATAAAGACCCAGAGGCAGCAGCAAAGCCAATAAAAAAGAAATTTCAAATCCCATGACTTGCAATAAAACATTTGCTGCGATCTTACCAGAGGCTGCATAACTTAAAAAACGGACTAATTGATTGCATAGAAAAACTAACAATAAGACCAATGTTATTGCAAACAGTGCGTAACAGACCTCTTTAATTAAATAACGCGAAATAATCATTTAGCACTTCTGCCATAAACATAAACTATGTAAAATCGTCGATATTATACAAAATTCGGCGCTTAGGAGCTAATATGAAATTCAACCTTGATTCAATGGATGCGGCCCATCAAAACACGGATTGCATTATTGTCGGTCTGTTTGAACAAATGAAGTTAACGCCCGCGGCAAAACAAGTCGATAAGATCAGCAAAAATTATTTGACCGCTTTATTAAAACAAGGCGATTTTCAAGGAAAAAGCGGGCAAACGTTGCTTTTGCATCGTGTGCCTCATATCAAGTCACCCCGAGTATTACTGGTGGGTTGTGGTAATGAAAGCACTTTAAATGCACGAGAATTTCGCAAAATTGTGCTGTCTAGTATCAAAGCATTGAGCACGATCAAAGTGAAACAGGTCACCTCTTTTTTGACAGAACTTGATGTTAAACAACATAATTTACCTTGGAAAATCAAACAATCAGTCTTTGTCTCAGCGGAAGCCTTGTACTGTTTCGATCAATATAAGAGCAGCAAAGCGCCCCAGCCTACCTTGCGGGAACTCAATTTATTCGTGCCAAAGGATCAATCTGGTCCCGATTGTAACCTGGCATTGAAGCAAGCTGTCTGCATCAATGATGGAGTGGAGTTTACTAAAAACTTGGCTAATGTGCCGAGCAATATTTGTACGCCTGCCTATCTCGCGGCCCAAGCCAAAAAATTGGGAAAACAGTATAAACATCTCACTGTTAAAGTCTTAGAAGAAAAAGCCATGGCCGCCTTGGGCATGGGCGCGCTGCTTGCTGTTGCAAAAGGCAGTGCGGAACCTGCTAAATTAATTTGCTTGGAATACCGAGGCACTGCAAAAAAACAAGCACCGATTGTGCTGGTGGGCAAAGGTGTCACATTTGATAGCGGTGGTATTTCATTGAAATCGGCCGATGCGATGGTAGGCATGAAATACGATATGTGCGGCGCAGCAACTGTATTAGGCACCCTAAAGGCCGCAGCCGAACTGAAACTGCCGCTGCATGTGGTCGGCATTATTGCCGCCGTAGAAAATATGCCTAGCGGAACTGCAAGTAAACCAGAGGACATTGTGACTACCCTGTCCGGCCAAACCGTTGAAATTTTAAATACAGATGCAGAAGGACGCCTGATACTGTGCGATGCGTTGACTTACAGTGAGCGTTATAAACCCGCTGCTGTGATTGATATTGCAACTCTAACGGGAGCAGTCGTCGTTGCATTAGGCCAGCATGCCACGGGTCTATTAAGCAATCATGAACCATTAGCCAAGGCATTACTTGAAGCGGGCATCGAAAGCCATGATAGAGCTTGGCAATTGCCTTTATGGGATGACTATCAAGAACAATTAAAAAGTCCTTTTGCCGATTTCTCTAATGTAGGCGGCAAACAAGCCGGCACTATCACCGCAGGTTGCTTTTTGTCCCGTTTTGCGAAAAAATTCCATTGGGCGCATCTTGATGTTGCTGGAACAGCAGCCGTGATGATGGGAGGCAGTGACCGCTTTGCCACGGGCAGGCCCGTGCCTTTATTGATGCACTATTTAATTAACCAAGCTAGATAATATCATGCCAAAAATTGATTTCTATCTCATCCCTACTTCCAGCGAAAAAGAACGTTTGGCATTTGCTTGTCGCTTGGTTGAAAAAATATATAAACAACAACGCCGGATTTATATTCACACAGAAAATGAAACGGCCGCCCATCAGCTTGACGAGTTATTATGGACTTATTCAGCAGACAGTTTTCTGCCCCATCATTTATATGGTGAAGGCCCTGATCCAGCACCTCCGATTCAAATTGGATACAGTGTCGTTCCGGACAAACATCGCGATGTGTTAATTAATTTGTGCCCTCTGGTGCCGGCATTTTATCCGCAATTTACACGTATTTTAGAATTGATATCTCATGAGCCTGCCGTTACCACGGCCGGTCGTGAACGCTATAAACTCTACCGCGCTCAAGGCCATGACATTACCACCCACAAATTAGAAACCGCTACAGAAGTATAAAACTATGGAAAAAATTTATAACCCACATACTATCGAGCAATCCTGGTATCAAACTTGGGAAAAAAATAATTATTTTGCACCACAAGGCAATGGCGAACCTTACTGCATTATGCTGCCGCCACCTAATGTAACAGGCAGCCTGCACATGGGACATGGTTTTTGTTTTACTGTCATTGATATATTAGTCCGTTATCATCGCATGCAAGGGCGGCGCACACTTTGGCAAGGCGGAACAGACCATGCGGGTATTGCAACTCAAATGGTTGTCGAACGCCAACTCATGTTAGAAGGAAAATCACGGCATGATTTAGGACGTCACG
>JAHFSI010000111.1:0-474 GCA_023265835.1 Legionellales bacterium | reverse complement strand
GACGTCACGCTTTTGTTGAAAAAGTCTGGCATTGGAAACAAGAATCGGGCGGAAACATTACTCGGCAATTACGGCGTCTAGGCGCATCGATCGACTGGACACGCGAATGCTTTACCATGGACGATCATCTATCGAAAGCAGTCAACGAAGTCTTTATTCGCTTGCATGATGAAGGGCTGATTTATCGCGGCACTCGCTTGGTCAACTGGGACCCCAAATTGTTTACGGCCATTTCTGATTTAGAGGTGGTTTATCGTGAAGAAGAAGGCAAAATGTGGCATATACGTTATCCTCTCATTGATAGCAATGAATCGATTACCGTTGCCACCACACGCCCAGAAACGTTATTAGGAGACGTTGCTGTTGCAGTACATCCCGATGATAAGCGCTATCAACATGTAATTGGTAAACAGGTGCAACTGCCTTTGACTGGCCGCACGATTCCTGTTATTGCCGATGATTCTGTCGATCCTG
>JAHFSI010000110.1 GCA_023265835.1 Legionellales bacterium | reverse complement strand
TGTGTTAAGCATGCCGCCAGCGTTCAATCTGAGCCAGGATCAAACTCTTCAATTTTTACTTCAAATCTCTTCAATCTAACCCTACTCAATACAAAATTACTCAAAGGCAATCTTATATCGTCTTTATCTTCTAACAATAAAAACAACATCAAGTGCCCACACTTATTATTTGGCTTTGTCTTTTTAAAGAACTTGTCGTCTCAATGCCTTAGCACCCAAACAACACCCTAGACCTTTCGTCTCGAGAGGCGCCATTCTACCCCCATCAGGCCCTTTGTCAACATTGTTTTTTAAAATGTTTTAAGAATTTTTTTCCTCCGGCATCTGTGATTCAATTGTGTTAAAAACTTGCCCCATATCGGAACCGATTTTTTCCCAATCATTTGTAGAAGAGCTTGGTAACGTTATCTTGCGCTTATTTTTTTGGGGGAACAAAGATAGGATTGAACCCACCCCTTCTAATAACGTAATTATTATTTTTGCTGATTGTTTCATAGGCATTTCAGTCGGTTACATTTTGCGGGGGTCATTATAGGTGCGCTAAACTAAGCCAGATGAACAACGCCTGATTTTCATAACAGATGTTCGCCTGGCTTTCTCCTTGTTACAAATAAAAAAATTTATAACAAAGTCTGCATATCATGTCTTTCGTTTCAGCAAATGTCAAGCAACCATTGCTATATATCGAATTTCGATATATTCTCTATCTCTATGATAAGAAATTTTAAAAGAAAAATGGCTCAAGATATTTTTGATGGGATATTGTCCACATCAACAAGAAAAATTCCATTATCTTTACGCGACAAAGCAAAAAGATTATTTGATCAATTGAATGCAGCAACAAAGATTGAAACATTACGCGTTCCTCCCGGAAATAACTTAGAAAAACTGAAAGGCAACTTAAAAGATTATTGGAGCATAAGAGTAAACAAACAATGGCGAGTTATTTTTATATGGAGAGATAACGAGGCTTATGATGTTGATATGGTAGATTATCATTAGGAGACAATTTTATGTTACCCAAAAAACGTCCGCCCACTCATCCTGGGCAAATGCTTTTAAAGGAGTTCTTAGAACCCTTAGGAATAACACAAAGAGAATTTGCTGACCATTTAGGTTGGACTTATGCGCGCTTAAATGAAATTATCAATGGCCATCGCGGAGTCAGCGCGGAATCAGCGCTTGCGTTTGCTGACGCATTTAAGATGGAACCGCAGTTTTGGCTCAATTTACAACAGAATTGGGACCTATGGCATGCTATGAAAGGGCGTAAGAATATTAAACCGGTAGATAAAGCAGCATAAATACAATATTCCTAAGACCTGGCTTGTCCTGACACTTTAATAAAACGCCTTTTGCCCACTTGTAAGGTAATCGTCAGGCCTTCTTGTAAAACATACTGCAAATCTGTCAACGGATTGCCATCTACTTTAACGGCGCCTTGCCGAATCATGCGAATGGCTTCGGATGTACTATCAGTCAATCCCGCTTCTTTAATAATATTTGCAATTTTCATGCCGGGCTTTAGCTGTTTGGTTTCTATATCTTCTGGCACCATGCCGCGTTGAAATTGTTCTACAAATTGTTCGTGCGCCCGCACGGCCGCAGCGCGGTCGTGAAAACGTTCTACGATTTCTTCTGCTAATAAAAATTTAATATCTCGGGGATTTTTTCCTTCAGCAACTTCTTGTTTAAAGCGGGAAATGTCAGCCATGGTTTTGAAGCTGATTAATTCGAAATAGATCCACATGGTTTCATCGGATATCGACATCACTTTGCCGAAAATTTCATTCGGGGATTCATCAATGCCGATGTAATTTCCTAAGGACTTCGACATTTTTTTCACGCCATCTAATCCTGGTAGCAAAGGCAAGGTAATCACGGTCTGTGGTTTTTGGCCGAAATGTTTTTGCAGTTCTCGCCCCATTAATAAATTAAATTTCTGGTCGGTGCCGCCTAGCTCCACATCGGCTTGCATGGCAACTGAATCGTAGCCTTGTAATAAAGGATATAAAAACTCGTGGATCGCAATCGCGTGTCCTGTGGTGTAGCGTGTGTGAAAATCATCACGCTCTAACATTCTGGCTACGGTATGGGTTGCCGCTAATTTAATCAAATCGACTGAGGTCAGTTTGTCCATCCAGGCTGAGTTAAAACAGACTTGGGTTTTTTGTGGGTCTAATACTTTGAAGACTTGTTTTTGATAGGTGGCTGCATTTTCTGCGACTTGCTCTCGAGTCAGTGGCGGGCGGGTTTCGTTTTTGCCAGAGGGGTCGCCGATCATGCCGGTAAAGTCGCCTATCAAAAATAATATAGTATGGCCTAAGTCTTGGAATTGACGCATTTTGTTCAATAAAACGGTATGCCCTAAGTGCAAATCCGGCGCGGTCGGATCAAATCCGGCTTTAATACGCAAAGGCTTGCCGCTTTGTAATCGCTCAACCAAGTCCGTTTCTAATAAAATCTCGTCCGTGCCACGGCGAACCAATTCTAAAGATTCTTGTAGCGCCCCCATGTTTAGTCCTCTGAAAAAATATAGAATGATGGCACAATAGCATAATTGCTTTTAAAGGAAAAACAGATGAGTGAACTTTATATCGGTCTGATGTCAGGTACCAGCGCAGATGGCATTGATGCGGTGCTGGTTGATTTTGGTCATGCCCAGCCTAAATTAGTACATGCCTATTATTACACCTTTCCCGCTGCGCTCAGGCAAACCATTTTAGGACTTTGCGAACCTGGGATGGATGAAATTAAGCGCATGGGTGATCTGGACATTGTATTGGGGAATACGTTTGCAGATGTCGTCCAAACATTATTGCAAGAAAGCCAAATTGCGGCCAAACAAGTTCGCGCCATAGGCTGTCATGGCCAAACCATACGCCATTACCCTGACCGCGGTTTTACACTACAAATAGGTGACCCGAATATTATTGCTGCAAAAACCCATATTATGACTATTGCAGATTTTCGCCGTCGTGACATGGCGCATGGTGGACAAGGTGCGCCTTTAGTGCCCGCTTTTCATCAAGCTGTTTTTGCGAAAGAGCAATACAATCGTGCGGTGGTCAATATTGGCGGCATAGCAAATGTTACATTATTATTTGATGACGGTTCAAAAATACTCGGTTTCGATACAGGGCCTGGAAATACATTACTGGATGCTTGGATTGAGCGGCATTTACAACAACGCTATGATAAAGAGGGCGCATGGGCAAGCCAAGGAACTATAAATCCTGTCTTATTAGAAAAACTATTGGCTGATTCTTATTTTCGTTTACAATCACCGAAAAGCAGCGGCCGTGAATATTTTAATTTAACGTGGTTAGAAAAATATTTGCCTCCTTCTCTTTCACCGGTTGATGTACAAAGAACGTTGGTGGCGTTGACAGCGCAAAGCATTGTGAGTGCTATTCAACATTATTTTCCACAGGGTGAAATGATTATTTGTGGAGGCGGCATTCATAATCATCTTATGATTGACCACATTAAAACAAATGCTCCCTCGTTTTCTGTCCGTTCTAGTCATGATTATGGTATTGATCCTAATCTCGTTGAAGCGATTGCATTTGCGTGGCTTGCTAAACAAACCCTATTGGGCCAGACTGGCAATCTTCCTGTCGTGACGGGTGCAACACGGGCTGCGATTTTGGGGGGGGCGTATCAAGCTTAATAACGCGCAAAAAGGATCCGGTTCGCATAATAAACGGCTCAAATATTGATTATGCATTTTTAAATTTTATTGCTACTAAACAGTGGAGAAAAAATATGTCTGTTTTGAAAAATATTTGGAGAGATACTTGGGGGAAGATAGAGGGCGAGAGTGTATTTGTCGAAACTGAAGCAAGGGAAAATCCGGAACCAGGTGAACGTGAAGACATATCGCCACAAAAACCAAAACAATCACCTATTGAAGAGGCAATAGCGAATTTAAAATCTAAATTACATCAGGCCTGTTTGCATGGTGATTTTAATACTAATGAACCGGTTTTGGTTTTATCTAGCGCATATAATGAGGATGAGGATACTGAGGAAGAGGAAGAGGAAGAGGAAGAGAATATATTATTACCGAATTATCCAACATCGACACCGGTTCCATTTAATTATCGTGCACATCAGAAACAGAATGAGGAGGCTATACTTAAAAAAAAATTAGAAAAGTATAAAAAAACTTTAAAAGAAAAAAACTTACAGAATCTAGCATGGGAACTTAAAAAAACATCAGATGATCTTGCAACAACCCTGAAAGACGTTTTTTTCGTAAAACAAGCACAAAGTTGGTTCAAAGATCAAGACAACAAAGAAAAGTATTTGAGGGTCATAGCCGTTACCGAGGAAATTTATGCAAGACGTACCTTTTGGACAAAATTTCAAGACAGCACGCTCAATCTCCTAGAAGCCCTCGCTTTTGCAGCTGTTACTTTCGGTGTTGCTGCAGGCCTTCTTAAACTTGCAGGGCCTGGAGCATTTGCAGTTAAAGTGGGGCATTTCATCGCGCCCGGTGCTACTGAAACAACTATAAAAGGCGTTGTAGAAGGAGGTGCTGCAGCTGCAGGATTCTTTGCAAAATATCGTTCTTCTGATAAAAATAATATTAAAAATGCTATAAAGAGCACTTTACAGGAGACGGAAGCACAGCTAAAAAAAGAACAGGAAGCACGGCTGAAAAAACGGAAGGCACAACGATCCTGAACTGCTGCTAGGTAACAGCCATGGCAATCGCACTGGATTAGAGTAAATTGCTGCTTAGCACAGCCTCTCCCACAAGGGGAGAGGCTGTACTAAGCAATTTCTGATTAATAACCACTAAATTCAATGCGATTGCCATGAGGTAACAGCTCGCTCTCCTCCCGTCATTGCTGTAAGTGTTACTTCTAAACCCGCCCATATCGCTCTCCTTCTTTCACCCAGCGGTTTATCAGCGGTAAAACATTTTGCTGATAATCTTGCAGTAGATGATTTGCAGCTTGGTGTACTGCGGGAAATAAATCACTGTCGCGGACTAAATCTGCGATACGTAATGCGATGTCACCGGTTTGTCGTGTACCTAGCACTTCGCCAGGGCCGCGCAATTCAAGATCGCGTTGCGCGATCTTAAAACCATCGGTGGTCTCACGCATCACGGCTAAACGTTCTTTAGCAAATTGAGCGATAGGTGCTTGATAGAGCAATAAACAATGGCTTTCGACTGCACCGCGCCCTACTCGTCCGCGTAATTGATGCAGTTGTGCCAATCCTAAACGCTCGGCATTTTCAATCACCATTAAACTGGCTTTAGGTACGTCCACTCCCACTTCAATCACTGTGGTTGCAACCAATAAATGAATTTCTCCTGTTTTAAACGCAGACATGATTTGTTCTTTTTCTATGGCTTTCATTCTGCCGTGCAGTAAAGCAATATTTAATTCAGGCAACGTCGCTTTCAACGTCGCAGCGGTATTTTCAGCCGCTTGGCACTGCAGCATTTCTGATTCTTCAATCAACGTACAAACCCAATAGGCTTGTCTGCCTGATTTGCAGGCTTCTCGTATTCGCGTTAAGACTTCATCGCGACGATCATTTGAAATAACACGAGTTATAACTGGCGTTCTACCTGGTGGCAATTCATCAATCGTGGAGCAATCTAAGTCTGCATAGACACTCATCGCCAACGTTCTAGGAATGGGCGTCGCTGTCATGATCAGTTGATGAGGAAAATAATTATCATGCACGCCTTTTTCACGTAATAATGCACGTTGCTGCACGCCAAAACGATGTTGTTCATCGACTACAATCAAGGCCAAATTAGAAAATGAAATGCCTTTTTGAAACAGCGCTTGCGTGCCAATGATGACTTGCGCGCGACCGATAGCAATATCATGGATGGCTTCGCGCCGTAATGCAGTTTTGATCTGGCTGGATAGTTTAACGACTTTAATTCCTAAAGATCCAAACCATTGTTGAAACGTATTGAAATGCTGCTCGACCAAAAGTTCGGTGGGCGCCAAAATCGCTGCCTGGTGTGCGTGCCCAATGGCATGCAATACGGCTAACGCTGCAACAACTGTTTTTCCAGAACCTACATCGCCTTGCACTAAGCGCAGCATAGGATGTGAGCGACTTAGGTCGTTGGTAATTTCAGCACTTACTTTTTGTTGTGCGGCAGTGAGTTTAAAAGAAAGAGACTGTAAAAACCGCGTGATCAAATCAATTGGCTGAGGCAATGAAACCGCTTGCTGTACTTGAAATACATTTTTTAACTTCAGCAAACTTAAACGATGTGCTACGAGCTCTTCAAAGACCAATCTTTTTTGTGAGCGATGTTTTTTTTCAATTAAAAGATCCAGCGGCGCATCCGAAGGAGGTGAATGCACAAAACACAACGCTTCTGATAACGTAGGAAATGCGAGTTTTTGCAAAATGGCTATGGGCAAAATATCCCGTAATGCTCCGCCTTGATGAAGTAATTGCAAAGCTTGATGGATTAGTTTGCGCCAAGCGCGTTGGCTAAGCCCTTCTGTTGTAGGATAAATTGGAGTGAGATGGTCTTCGATAGGAACGTCCATTTTTTGCGTGACGAAAGTGTATTCTGGATGGACCATTTCCAGGCCA
>JAHFSI010000109.1 GCA_023265835.1 Legionellales bacterium | reverse complement strand
CATGGAAGTTGACCATCATCGAAAAACTACCATGGAAGGAAATCGAAGGATGACCTAAGTTATCTAAATGTTCAATCGCGCCATAACCTTTGTCTGTTGAGATAATAAATAATTTATCATGACACAGTTTTTTCAGGAACTTGATGGCATGTATTGAACCCATAGGAATTAAAAAACTGGTGGCGTGTAATTCTTTTTTATATAAATCAAGAATCGCATCTAATTCAGGTTCACCATAGTAAGCGCTTTTTATTTCATGAATATTGTAATCCACACCAATCTTGTCCATGTGAATGGGACGGTTGCGGTCCATGTTAGTTTCATCGGTGTGTAAACTAAATAAAAGCTCATATAATTTATTGTCTAATACCGTAAATGCGTCATGTGAAATCGTATCAAAAATATAATTGGCGAACACAGTCAGTGGATTGACTAACAATTCAGGTGAAAGATTGGTATTATTTCGAATTAAATGTATCGGACGTTCTGCTTCCATGTCATACAAGGCGAAATCGACTATGCCTTGCTCGATATAAGGTTTTAAAGCAGGATGGTCTTCCCAATATTTAATATTATGTTTGGTAAAGTCGCTCATGATATAACGGAATTGAATGTCTTTAATGTCTAAATCATGCATCAATTCCAGTAGTGTCTTGATAAAATAAAAACTAAAACGGCCTGAACCGGTGCCCAGTTCCATAATATAAAAAGGATGAGCTTTTGCTTCAGGGTGTAATTTGACCCAATCACACATAAATGCCAAGGTTATTTTTGCATAGCAAGCCGCGATATAAGGGTTGCTCGTAATATAAAAAGGCACCTGGTTGACCCAAGCGTTAATGCCTTCTTTGTCGAAATATTCGCGTTGCAAACGCCAAAGGGCGGATTGGGAAAAACGTTTATGTTGTTCAATAGTCACTTTACGATCTGAAGCATCTGGTTTCACTTTGTTTTCCTCTTTGTTACTTGAAATTATATTATATTTTCATCGGCAAAATCACTAGTTCTTTTCCTTGTAAATGCAGCTGTCTTTGCAGTGTTGTTGGTGTTTCGTTGTGTAAAATACGGGTGACCCAATTATCATGCTCAAAAATAAGCTTGCTAGCAAAGAAAATACAATTCGGGTATTTTCTGCCAACCTCTTCTGCGAGTCCAGTTAATTTTTCCACAGTGTCTGTGCCAAATGCTGCATAACTTTCCGCAGCGAAACCGTATTGCTGGCAATATTGCACAAAATAATCCAAGGTATCGGTGACTTGATGGCGCATGAGCTCTAAGGTTTCGCCCGCGGTAAAGCTTTCCACGTCCACAATGCCCACGCTTAAAAAAATGAAATTCTTAAAATGCCGAGGAAACATGCGAAAAACACATAACAAAGTGTGCATGCCTATCCCCTGGCTTTTGCCTACCATAATCACGGCAGTAGGCTGGGAACGATCGGGCACAATGGGATGTAATTTTTCTGTGATAGGATGTTTGAGCTGTGCATCAAGCTCGGCTAATTTTTTATAAACGATTTTGTAATGTTTGTTAATCAATAAACAAAGTGTAACGACTGCGCACGTAATAAGTACCGTGACCCAACCGCCTGATTCAAATTTAGTAATCAAGGTAATGAGTAAGATGCTGGACGTAATTAGAAAAGCAAATAAAGAAAAACCGAACCGCCATATCCAGTAAGGCGATGCACTGCCGCGGCGTTTTGCCCAGTAGACGCATAACCCCAATAACGATAAAGAAAAAGTAACAAACACATTAATACTATATAGGATCACTAACCAAGAAACACGGCCATGGCTCCATAACAAAATTAACAGTGCTGAAATACCAAATAAAATAAGTCCATTTTGAATGACTAAACGTGTTGAAAGATGACGAAAACGATTAGGCACCCAATTATCTAATGCCATGTTGGCCAGGACGGAGGGGCCGCCTAAAAATCCAGTGTTAGCAGCCACAAACAATAAACCGGCCTCTAAGATGAGCGTGATATATAAGACAGTTTTGCCTAACCATGAATTCCCTAGAATGGTACTAAAAACCACGGCATTTAAAGTTTGTTCATGGCTAGGATGAGCGTCCCAGAGTAAATACAATAAGACAATACCAGCAGCCATAAAGCTCAACGAAATGGCCATGTAAAACATGGTCCATTTGCCTGTCCTCACACGCGGTTCACTTAAGCGATTAACGTTGTTTGAGACGGCTTCAAGACCGGTGTAAGTACCACTACCTAATGAGTAAGCATGTAATGTGAGAGCGAGCAATGGGAACCAGCCTAATATTTTTGCTGAATTTTGAGTTTCAGTGATGGTATCAGGAATGATATTGAGTAAGCCGGTACTGTGTGCTGAGATGCCATAAATGATCAAGAAAAAGTGAACAATGACAAAACTAAGAAAAATAGGTAACAGTATTTTGATGGATTCTTTCATGCCGCGCATGTTCAGGCCAAGCAAGAACATGATTAGCAGGAATTCGGCCAATAATTTATAGTGAATAACAGAGTAGGGCAAAAAACTAAAAATCGCATCCATGCCACTGGCGGTGGAGACGGTAATAGTAAGTACATAATCCACAATCAGTGCTGCACCTGAAATTAGCCCAATATAGGGGCCTAATAATTGTGTTGCAACTTTGTAACCTCCGCCGCCGCTGGGGAAGAGTTCAATGACTTGGTTATAGCCCAGTGAAATAACAAAAACGGTGATGGCCATGGCCAAGGCAACATAGAGTGCTAAATGAGTATGGCCGCCCAAGGCCACATAAGCTTCTTCGGGGCCGTAACAGGAAGAAGAAAGACCGTCAGCACCCAATCCGACCCAGGCCAAAAAAGCAACTAAAGACACATGTCGGAGAATATTAGGGCTGAACGGATTAAGGGGGTCCCCAAATAGGTAACGTCTTAAGTTTTTGATAGTTGGCATAAATTTCTATTAATCTGGCTCGCTTGCTAGATAAACTGGCCGAGTGATGAAGGGGGAGTATACTCCTCATACAAAGGTAAATCCATGTGGAGTTGGATATTGACTCCCCCCTTCCTGACCTTCCCCCTGAGGGGGAAGGAAAGTACTAGCAGCATTTGTTAGAACATTCCTTCCCCCCTCAGGGGGAAGGTCAGGAAGGGGGGATATCATTTTCATCTACGTGCCCGTGTGCGTGCCCGTGCCCGTGCCCGTCTTTCTCTTTAATTTTCAATTCTCATACATCTATCATTATGCTATCGTGCTTTTGTCACACGGATACGATTGGATGAACAAAGGAATGATAAAAATTTTAGTCACCGTCAAACGAGTCGTAGACTATGCTGTTCCAATACGAGTAAAAGATGATCAAAGTGGTGTTGATACGGCCCACGTCAAAATGTCGATGAATCCGTTTGATGAAATTGCAGTAGAAGAAGCGATACGTTTAAAAGAACAAGGCATTGCCTCAGAAGTCGTTGCCGTTTCCATTGGCCTACCTGTCTGCCAAGAAACATTACGCACCGCATTGGCCATGGGTGCTGACCGCGCCATTTTGATTGAAACAGATTTAGATATCCAACCCTTGGCCGCGGCAAAAATTTTTAAAGCCATTGCATTACAAGAATCTCCTCAGCTCATTATCTTAGGAAAACAAGCCATTGATACAGACCACAACCAAACCGGGCAAATGTTGGCGGGTTTGTTGCATTGGCCGCAAGGGACTTTTGCTTCAAAAGTAATAGTAGAAAAAAACACAGTACAAGTCACACGGGAAATCGAAGGCGGTTTAGAAACATTGCGTTTGCAATTGCCCGCTGTTATCACCACCGATTTACGTTTAAACAAACCGCGTTATCTTTCTTTGCCTATGATCATGCAAGCCAAACAAAAACCATTGCAGATCATGTCAGCTTCCTCTTTGCAGCTTGATATACAACCACGCATAAAGACCTTAAAAGTCACTGCACCACAAAAAAAACGTGCAGGCATTAAAGTGTCATCTGCAACAGAATTATTAGAAAAATTAAAAAATGAGGCGCAGGTTTGGCAATGAGAATTTTATTGTTAGCTGAGCATGATAATAAAAAATTACAAATGTCTACGTATCATCTGCTCACTGCTGCGCAACAATTAAAGGGTGAAATCGATGTATTCGTCATAGGACACCAATGCGGTGTTGTAGTGCAAGAAGCACAAAAACTACCTGCAATACAAAAAGTATTAGCGGCCGATGCGCTTGATTACGCGCATCAATTAGCAGAAAACAGCGCAGAATTGATAGCAAGTCTTGCCAAAGATTATCAATATATCATGGCAGCATCCAGTACCACGGGAAAAAATACTGTGCCGAGAGTGGCGGCATTATTAGATGCGGCATTGGTATCTGATATTGTGAAAATACTTTCACCGGATACATTTGAACGTTATATTTATGCAGGAAACGCGTTGACAACGGTATCAATAAAGGAGCCTATTAAAGTTCTAACTATACGCCCAATCGCTTTTGCCGCGGCCAAAGCGGGTAATGTGATGGCGCCAGTTGAAACAATCAGTCAAATTGTTTCTAATCAATTAGCGGAATTCGTGCGGCAGGAATTAACCAAAAGCACTCGTCCAGAATTATCGGCGGCAAAAATTATTGTATCAGGAGGACGCGGGTTCAAAAATGCTGAGAACTTTAAATTATTGGAAAAATTGGCCGACAGGCTCGGTGCCGCCATCGGTGCATCGCGTGCCGCGGTCGATGCAGGTTTTGCGCCGAATGATTATCAAGTGGGACAAACCGGAAAAGTCGTTGCGCCTGATTTATATATAGCAATCGGTATTTCCGGCGCGATCCAGCATTTAGCCGGTATGAAAGATAGTAAGGTGATTGTGGCCATTAATAATGACCCCGATGCACCTATTTTTTCCGTGGCGGATTATGGATTAGTCGCGGATCTTTTTAGTGTATTAACTGAGATTGAACAGATTTTTAAGGACAAAGAATGCAATTAACTTTTTTAGGTGCAACTAACACAGTAACCGGCTCTAAATTTTTATTAAAGTTAGACAATAAAACCATTTTAATAGATTGTGGATTATTTCAGGGACTAAAAGAATTGCGGCTAAGAAATTGGGTGAAATTTCCCATTAATCCTAAATTAATTGATGTGGTGATTTTAACACATGCGCATATTGACCATAGCGGTTATCTCCCTGTATTGATGAAAAACGGATTTAAAGGCAAAGTGTATTGTTCTATTGCGACCAAAGATTTATGCGCAGTGTTATTGCCGGACAGCGGTTTTTTACAAGAAGAAGAAGCAAAAAATGCCAATAAATATGGTTATTCTAAACATCATCCTGCCGTGCCTCTTTACACGCGTGAGGATGCTGAGCGTACTTTAGAGTTATTTCATCCGCTTGAATTTAGAAAAAAATATAAATTAGACCATGAAGCTTCACTGGTGCTTGTTCCTGCCGGACATATTTTAGGCGCGTCCTTTGTGCAAATTAAAAATTATAAAGAAACTTTATTGTTTTCCGGCGATTTAGGCAGGCCGCATGATATTGTCATGCATCCGCCCGCTATCATGCAAGAAGCAGATTATCTCGTTTTGGAATCGACATATGGCAATCGCTTGCATGACAAAGTGGATCCCTTAGTTCAATTGGAAGATATCATTACTCGCACCGTTGAGCGAGGCGGTACCATCGTGATTCCCGCTTTTGCCGTCGGCCGTGCGCAGCATATGCTGTATTTAATGTATTTATTAAAAAGAGACAACCGTATTCCCAGCGTGCCGATTTATTTGGACAGCCCCATGGCAAAAGATGCAACGGACATTTTTATGAAATACTCCTCGCAGCATCGTCTGGATGCGGAGCTATCTAAAAAAGTATGTGAAGTTGCCACCTATGTGAATACCAAAGAAGAATCGCAATTATTAGATCAGGAAGTGTTTTCAAAAATTATTATTTCAGCTAGCGGCATGTTAGAAGGCGGACGAGTGCTGCATCATATCAAAACATTTGCTACTGATGAACGTAGTACTATTGTATTCACCGGTTATCAAGCGGCGGGAACACGCGGTGCGGACATTATTCATGGAAAGCGTCATCTGAAAATATTTGGCGAATCCATTGAAGTGAATGCGGAAGTGAAAATATTAAGTAATATGTCGGCACACGCTGATTACGGAGAAATTTTGGATTGGTTAAGCCATTTTAACCATCATCCCAAAAAAGTTTTTATTACCCATGGGGAACCGGAGGCGGCGCAGTCGTTAAAGAAGAAAATTGAAGAGAAGTTTCAGTGGGAGTGCATGGTGCCGGATTATTTGTATACGGAGACGTTGTAATTAGTCGCTGGCGCGATTCATTTTTTCAGCACTTTGTACAGGACAAAAATTCCGTGTCATTCCCGCGAAGGCGGGAACCCATCATTATGAGCCGAGAAAATATCTATTTTTCAGGCAAACTGAAAATGGGTTCCCGCCTTCGCGGGAATGACACAACTATAGAAATTCAAAATTGTCTTCTACGAAGTTTTCAGCGTTACATGTAAGCATTCGGTATAGCCGTCAATAAAATCAACGACCTAATCCTAATCAGAGCGTCCCGCCAATTTACTAAAGACCCAGGCCAGTGGTTCCCCCGCGAGACAGTTTAGTATTCCGCGCT
>JAHFSI010000027.1 GCA_023265835.1 Legionellales bacterium | reverse complement strand
CTTGTGGAGCATCCGCTGACGGGGCTATAGCATCCGCTATAGCTAGTCATGGTGTGTTGAAGCAAGAATCTAACACTAAAGTTATCTATTGATAAGTTTGGATAGGTTTAGAAAAACGGCTGCTTAACCAACAAAATATTCAAACTGCGATTTTTTTATATAATTCAATATATTAAATATAAATCGTCAACAACCCCTAAAAGATATTTATTTCAAAAAACAATCAATTTCTTTATTTTAGCGTATAATATGGATGTTATGAGCATAAGTAAGTGCTCTCTAAAACTTTTACAACAATTGAATTTTAAAGAATATCTGGAGGTAGTTATGAAAAAAAGTCTTTTTACTTTACTAATTTGCACAACATTTGTAACGGGTGCATATGCAGATACTTTAACAGTTTCACGAGACCCTACCATGGTGGATAGTTTGGTCTTCGTTTGGGTAACAACAGAAAAGACCGCACCAGTAACATTCACCGTCGCTATGAAAGCAGATAAAAATGTATGTAAACCATATTATCCAACTCAAATGGATAAGTTAGGATTAAAAACTCTAAAGTTATATGCAGAAACTTATGGAGACTATAATGATTTTTTCAATCTCAATCTTGCCCCTTGTACTGTTGTTAACGAAAAAATCAATTGGTCGCTATATACGTTAGTGAACGACACTGGAGGCAAGCACGATTTTACACTGAAAACAAATGATAATTATTCTCTTAGCCTTCCTACCGATCCAATAGGGAAAGCAAAGTTACAATAAACCATTAGTAGTAGAGTAGGAGTAACTACTCACTCTGTCATTGCGAGCGAGAGCGAAGCAACCCAGATTTTTTAGGGTTAATTAGGACAACTGATGTTTCAAAGCAGCGTTGAAAAGCCTGGGTTGCTTCGCTCTCGCTCGCAATAATAGGGTAATAACAAGGGCGAGTAGTTACCAATAAATTATATGGATCGTATTCTTTTTGTTCAATTTGCTATGTAAATAAAATATACCTCCCCTTAATGCCAACTCCGTTCTACCCATGTATAATCACAACCTTTAATCAAGGATCTTTACTTTCCATGTCTCTCAGCATTGTCATCTTGGCCGCAGGCCAAGGCAAACGCATGAATTCCTCGTTGCCCAAGGTGTTACATTGCCTAGCGGGAAAGAGCTTATTGGAACATGTGGTGCAAAATGCCTTACAGCTAGGCCCCGCTACACCGCCCTTAGTTATTTATGGCCACCAAGGAGAGATCGTACGTAAAACGTTATCTCATTTGGCTGTGACCTGGATTGAACAGCCTCAACAACTGGGCACCGGACATGCTGTATCACAAGCATTACCGCATCTGCCTGAATCAAACCGCGTGCTGATTTTGTATGGTGATGTGCCGCTCGTGACATCTAATACCTTGGAACAATTCATACAAAATACACCGGCTGATGCACTAGGGCTTATCACCGCTCATTTTCCTCGTCCTAATGGTTTAGGACGCATTGTACGTGATAAACAAAACAAGATAGTCCGCATTGTTGAAGAAAAAGAAGCGACCGCAACTGAACGTGCCATACAGGAAATCAATTCTGGTATCTACCTGGTGCCTGCACGCTATTTGAACCAATGGCTGCCACAGTTAAAAAACACTAACGCCCAGCAAGAATTTTATTTGACAGACCTTGTCCATTTTGCGATAGAAAACGGTGTTTCCATTGTTAGCCAGCAGCCCGCAGAACATGAAGAAGTCGCGGGCATCAATGATTGCATCCAGCTCGCCACTGCAGAACGTTTTTATCAACGCCGCTATGCAGAAAACCTCATGCGCCAAGGAGTCACTTTATATGATCCCAATCGTTTTGATGTCCGCGGAGAACTCACCACAGGACGAGACGTTATCATTGATGTGAATGTCATTATCGAAGGCCGTGTCATCATTGGCAATCATTGCATTGTGCGTTCCAACACGGTGCTACGCAATGTTGTTATCGCTGATCATGTGGAAATTAAAGAAAACTGTGTCATTGACGGCGCTGAAATCGCAGAGCACTGTGTCATAGGGCCTTTTGCTCGTATTCGCCCAACCACTGCCGTAGGCTCTGATGTACAAATTGGCAATTTTATTGAAATAAAAAACAGCATCATTGATTCGCACACCAAAGTCCATCATGTAGGCTACATCGGCGACAGCGAACTCGGCAAACGTGTCAATATCGGCGCCGGCACCATCACCTGCAATTTTGATGGCGCCAACAAACACAAAACTATCATTGGCGATGATGCCTTCATAGGCTCCAACACCGAACTCGTCGCACCCGTCACCATAGGCGAGGGTGCCACCATAGGCGCCGGCTCCACCATCACCCGCAACGCCCCCGCCCAACAACTGACCCTCTGCCGCGCCCAACAGCGCAGCATCGCGAATTGGCAAAGGAAGAAGAAAAGTACGCAGGAACTTTGAGACTAATAAAAATAACGCATTGGTTCGAAAAAAATCTTCCAAAAAGGACTGTACGGCATTGTTGCGTAATTCACTGCTTTTACGTGCCCGCGCCCGTGTGCGTGCCCGTGCCCGTCTTTTCTTAGCTTTTAAATAAGGCAAATATTCTTGATAAAAGCAAAGAAAAGACGGGCATGGGCACGGGCACGAAATATCAGTGAATTACGCAACAACGCCGGACTGTACTATTTGATATATGTATAAACAAAAATTATCACGCGCATTTTATGATCGCGATACCCAGCTTGTTGCACAAGAATTACTGGGTAATTATCTAGTTATTCATACCACGGGAGAAAGGCGTGTTGGTCGAATTGTTGAAGTTGAAGCGTATTTAGGGTCTCATGATTTAGCGGCCCACTCTGCAAAAGGGCTCACAGAACGCACTAAAATTATGTTTGGTCCACCAGGATATGCCTACGTTTACATGATTTATGGTATGTATCATTGTTTAAATGTGGTCACTGAAAAGCAAGGCCATGCAAGTGCGATATTAATACGGGCTCTTGAGCCTATTGAAAACATTAGCCATCGAACACAAGGTCCTGGTTTATTATGCAAGGCATTAGGAATTGATAAACGTTGGAATGGTTTAGATTTATTATCCGACCACTTTTATCTTGCAAAATCTTTACCGGCAGAGCCCTTTAGCATCGTTAAACGCCCGCGTATCGGCGTTGATTATGCGGGAGAATGGGCAAAAAAATTGTTACGGTTTTATATCAAAGATAATCCATTTGTTTCGAAAAAATAAAAACATAAATGAAATAACAATTCGAATAGGACATGTTTTTTATGTCTGACGCTTTATCAGTTTGCATTATCTTGAATAATAAATTATTTCTTGATTTTCTTATAAACATCACCATCGTTTCTCTTACCAATGGTTTCTATATTCACAATGGTATCGCTAAAAGTATAGATAATACGGTATTCACCGATATCGGTTCTGTGTTTGTCATCAAACCCAGTTAATTTAATGCTATCGTGTGGGCGAGGGTTGCTCCTCAAATCCCATACTTTAGTAAATACCTGTTTAAATTGCTTAGGTGGTAACGTCTTTAAAAAATCATCCGCAGACTTCGAGGTATTAATTAGCCTATGCTTTGTCATCAATATTTATTCCAGCTTTCTTCGCATACTCCTTAAGCCTTCTTTCGCTTTCTTCAGCACCAAGGAAACCTTCTTTTGCTGCTTGATCAGCTCTTATACCCCAATAGAAATCCTCAAGGTTAGATAACCGCTCAAAGGTATCATAGGAAATAAGAACAGCCGATGGCTTGCCAGACTTCTCAACGATAACAGGCTCTTGATAAACCTTCTGCATGTACTCGCCAAAGTGGTTCTTGAATTGGGTTGCATTAGTCTTCATAATTCACCTATATGTCTTAATCATCTATATTATATATTTTAGCTAATTTATATAAAATAGCAAGTATTAGAAGACAACCTGTTGTTGCGACAGGTATATTTTATACTTACGCATCTCTTTGTTTAATATGACTTTTGCGGAATAAAGCCAACGGGACTAATAAAAATAACGCGTTGCTTCAAAAAAGATTTTCCAAAAAGGAACAATTAACCTATTTTTTTCTATCTGCTCCTCTTCAGAATCAAAAGTGATAATGAAACCTTTGGCAGCAGATAGTTGTTGCATGGCGTGTTTGAGGCCATTTATTTCGCGAGCATAGTTTTCTTTTGTTAAAGTATAAGTAACTTGAACAGCAACCAGGTTTTTTTTAATTTTAATGATAAAATCACATTCTTTTTCATCGTTGAAATAATAGATATCATCGCATTCTATTTTTTGAAGTTCATTAAAAACTAAATTTTCTAATAAACGTCCGCGATTCTCAGATAATTGCTGTGAAACAGTATGAATTAATCCATTATCAATACAATAGGTTTTTTTACGTGACTTCGATTGTTTTTTTAATGAGTGAGAAAATTGCCTGATCTCCTTTATTAAAAAACTATTCTCAACTATTTGAATAAATTCTTTTAGCGTATTCTCATTGCTTCCTATGATATCAGCCAAACTATTATAAGAAAATAAGGTTGCATTATTATTTAATAAATAGAGAGCCAACTCTTGAAATTTTTTTGTTTCACGGATCTTATGATTGGCGATGCAATCTCTGAGTAAGATTGTTTCGTAATAACTCATTAATTGCTCTCGCTTAAGCAGAGGATCCTGTGTTTGCCATACTTGAGGAAATCCGCCATTAAATAAGAGGTTCTCAGCGATATTTAACACCCTAGCTTTTGCTTTAATTAAATCGAGTGATGTTAAGATATGTTCGTTATGCAAAACCTCTTTAAAACTGAATGGCATGATTCGTTCGATTAAATAACGGCCCGAAAGTAAGCTGGCATAATGATTTTTTAATAATGAAGAATTCGAACCGGTGATAAATATTTTCTTGAAAAGCTCGCTATCATAAGCACTTTTAACAAAACGCTCCCAAGCTTGAACGTTCTGGATTTCATCTAAAAACAAATAACGTGGCTTAACACCTGTTAATTTTTCACTGGTTTCAATAATTTTATAAATCAATTTAGCAGAGTGCCAAACATCTGCATAAACAGGATCGTCCAGGTTAACATAAAGAATAGATTGAGGATCAGCTTGCTCTAAAAGATGATTAATAATCAATTTGAATAAAGTCGATTTACCACTTCTCCGAATACCTAATAGCACCTGTATTTCTTTGAGCTGTAATTTTTGCAACAACGACTTCAATTGATCACGATCAAACAACCCTTGATAATAGGTTTTATCCCAATGAGGGTTCTGCAACGCCAAGACAGTTTCAAGCATCCGATTATCCTACTAATTACAATTAGTATATCTATTATATTTTACTAATTATAATTAGTAAATAGAAAAACAGCAGACGACAATTATCCTGCGGGCATTCAGTCTAGTTCATTGATTGCATTGACATCCACACCGAATGCTTACTCTAAATGAAAAAAAATAAATATATCAGCAAAAGCATTACTTGAAAGAAAGTTAGAAGAAGAACGAGCACGGGGCAAAGATGATCGTGTAGTAGGTCCAGGTCAGGAAAATAAGCCTGATAAGCCTGTAGGCCCAGAGTAATAAATATTGTTTATAATTTGAGGCGCGACTTAAACTCGGGAAATATCACAAGCTCGCTGACTTTAATTTATTTATTAATCCATTATTTCCTGATTTTCTTATAAACATCACCATCGTTTCTCTTACCAATGGTTTCTATATTCACAATGGTATCGCTAATTGATAATCCATTTAAGTTATCCTTAAATGGATTATAATAATTTTAAGAAATACCTATAGGGAATTCGCATGACGATAAAACGTTTATTAATTATGAAGTTACCTCAAATCCAAATGGCGATACTTCGCTCTCAATTAAAACACCCTATTATTTAGGATTATAAATCCAGCTGTATCTTGATAGCCCGTTCCACATCCAACACATTTTGATCGGATATTCTCCCTATTTGTGTTTTAAGTCGTAGTTTACTAACGGTTGCCAATTGATCAGCCATGGCTTTACTCATTTTTCCATCCACTTCAACATAAGCTTCGCATGGGAAACACTTACCAGTATTGCTAGTCATAGGTACTACCTGTACACGATTTAATACTTTGTTAGATGCATCATTACTAACAATGACCGCTGGCCTCACTTTTTGAGTTTCTCCGCCAACAGAAGGATTAAAATCCACCCACCATACTTCACCTCTCCGCATCGTTCGAATCTCCTATGACTCCTTCACTCCAAGCGGCTGCTTTGTGTTCTCTTTCCTCATCCAAAGCCATTTCTTGATAAGCTAGTGTTAAATCTTGATGTAAAACATGAGGTTTTACTAAACTTTCAATAAACTGGCTAATTTTACCCTCTCCAATGGTGGCATAAAGACCTTCATAAACTTTCTCATCGATACTAATGGTAAGTTTTTTGTGCATAATCACCTCTTAAATTATACGTATATCATACGTGTATTATGGTACACAATACGTATTTTGTCAAACTGCATAATCCAGTTGCAATATCAAGCCCTTACGATATGATCGCAAAAGAAATTACCCAGGAGATTAGATCATGTGCGGCATTGTGGGCGCCATCGCGGGGCGAAGCGTTAAATCCATTTTAATTGAAGGGCTAAAACGTCTGGAGTACCGCGGGTATGATTCAGCGGGCGTGGCTGTTTTGACGAAAGACCATCAGTTGGAGCGATTGCGCACGCAAGGAAAAGTGCGTGAATTAGAAAATGCGATTGGCCAATCGACTTTTGATGGCAGTATTGGGATTGCACATACGCGCTGGGCAACGCATGGAACGCCTTCTGAAAAAAATGCGCATCCTCTGGTCTCACATAATGAAATTGCACTAGTGCATAATGGGATTATTGAAAATCACGAAGAATTAAAACAGTTTCTCCTGCAGCAAGGTTATCAATTTGATTCTGATACAGACACTGAAACGGTAGTCCATTTACTGCATTTTCATTTGAAAAAAACCGGTGATTTACTGCTTGCCACACAACAAACAGTTGCCAAACTAGAAGGCGCTTATGCGCTTGGTATTTTATCGGCGCGTTTCCCAGAGCGTTTGATTGCTGTGCGTCATGGGTCTCCCTTAGTGATTGGCAAGAGTAATCACAACGAACATTTTTTCGCATCGGATTTATTGGCTTTGCTGTCTGTCTCTAATCAATTTATTTATCTGGAAGAAGGTGATATTGCAGACATCACCAAAACAAGTCTTACTATTTATGACAACCAGCATCAGCCTGTTGAGCGCACAGTTCATCAAGCAGACCGTAAGCTGGACAATGCTAATCTTGGAAAATTTCGACATTACATGATGAAAGAAATCTATGAGCAGCCGCAAGCAATCGCCACGAATTTAGAAGGCCGTTTAGGCAAAGACACTATTTTGGATAGCGCATTTGGATTGGCTGCGAAAGACATTTTTAAGCAAGTACAGCATGTGCAGCTGGTTGCGTGCGGCACGAGTTATCATGCTGCAATGGTGGCACGTTATTGGCTGGAATCATTGGCTGGGATTCCTTGTGCTGTTGAAGTGGCCAGTGAATTTCGTTATCGCAAAGTGAAAGTACAACCCAACAGTTTATTTGTGACGTTATCGCAATCGGGAGAAACAGCAGATACATTGGCCGCATTGCGTTTAGCAAAAAAAATTGGTTACGCCAGCTCATTGGCTATTTGTAATGTGCCCGAAAGTTCTTTAGTGCGTGAAGCAGAGTTACACTTTATGACACGCGCGGGCATGGAAATTGGTGTCGCATCCACGAAAGCGTTTACAGCTCAGCTTACTGCGCTGCTGATGTTAACGATTGTTTTAGGACGTTATCACCAATTGCCTCAAGAAATGGAACAACATTTAGTAGCTGAATTACGTAAATTGCCTGATGCGTTGGCAGCAGCGCTCAAATTAGACGATACCATTGCACGACTTGCCACCGATTTTGCTGATAAAGAACATGCGTTGTTTTTAGGACGCGGGGCACTTTATCCCATTGCCTTGGAAGGTGCACTTAAGCTAAAAGAAATTTCGTATATTCATGCTGAAGGGTATCCGGCAGGTGAATTGAAACATGGGCCGCTTGCGCTTGTCGATAAAAACATGCCGGTCATTACCGTTGCGCCTAACGATGAATTACTGGAAAAACTAAAATCTAATCTGCACACTGTGCGCGCACGCGGCGGTGAACTCTATGTTTTTACCGATATAGTCAAATCTACTGACAAAGGCACTCATATCATAGAAATGCCGACCGTCGATAAAATGCTGGCACCGATTGTGTATACCGTTCCTTTGCAATTATTGGCTTATCATGTGGCGGTGTTAAAAGGCACGGACGTGGACCAGCCAAGAAATTTGGCGAAGTCGGTGACGGTGGAATGAGATTATTACTAATGTTTTATAAATCAATTAAGCGAGAGCACGGGCTGCCATTAAGTCTTATGGTGCCAAATGCAACAACAGCTAAAGCAATAAAAGAGGCAAAAGCTGGTAAGGGTGTTAAAAAATTCAAAAATGCAAAAGATTTATTTAAAGACTTGGATATTTAATGCGTAAGTATTCAGTTCTCTTGTTCGCAACCTATTTATTCACCCAGTACTCGACAGCCCACCACGGTGTCACCCCGCACTTGTTGCGGGGTCTGGGCTTGAAACATAAAAATAGTCTACTTAATCTTTTAAAATGACTTTTTTATATTTAAAGCCCGGATCCCGCAACAAGTGCGGGATGACACCGTAGTGGGCTGTCAAATACTGGAAAGAAAACCGAATACTTTAGAGCCAATTCATGCTCACGATAAAATTTCTTTTATTAATCTAGGCCCTTTATAAATTAAGCCGGTATACACCTGAACTAAACTCGCTCCTGCCAGTATTTTTTCCCGCGCATCATCCGCTGATGAAATGCCGCCGCAACCTATAATAGGAATTTTATTACCTAAAAGTTTATGTAACTGCTTAATCGTCTCTGTAGAATACAGCTTAAGCGGTTTTCCGCTTAGACCACCCGTTTCAGCGGCAAAATGTGAAGACTCTACACCATCACGCCGCAAGGTAGTATTCGTCGCAATAACACCATCTATCTTTTCGGCAAGAAAAATAGCGCTCATTTGCGTTAGTTCATCGCTTGTTAAATCCGGCGAAATTTTCACGACCAATGGAACGTATTTATTGGTACGATTAAAAAACAGCGCTTGCTCCGCTTTTAACGTATGCAACAAATCTTGTAATAATTCGCCATGTTGTAATTGACGTAAATTTTCTGTATTAGGAGAAGAAACATTAATAGTGACATAACTCGCAAATGGAATGACTTGCCGCAATGAATATAAATAATCTTCCGCCGCATTTTCTATAGGAGTCTCTTTATTTTTTCCAATATTAATTCCTAAAATACCTTGGTATTTTATTTGTTTTAATCGTGCAACTAAATAATCAACACCCTTATTATTAAATCCCATGCGATTAATAATGGCTTCCTGTTTCACCAGACGAAATAAACGGGGCTTGAGATTACCTGGCTGGGGCCGTGGTGTAACGGTGCCCACTTCAATAAATCCGAAACCTAAGGCTGCTAATGAATCAATATAGTCACCATTTTTATCTAACCCGGCGGCAAGGCCGACTCTATTGGGAAATGGTAATCCCATCACATTAACAGGAACAGAAGGCACTGCAGGCAGCAAACGAGTTAATTTTAATTGATGGGCAAAACGCAGTGCTTTTAAAGTAAAATCGTGAGACAGTTCAGGAGGAAGACAAAACAAAATTTTTTTAATAAATGTATAACACATTTTAACATCCCGTAACAAAACTAGCGATCAACCATTTCGTTCCCACCTTTTCAAATCGCACTTGAATACGCGCATGTTCTCCACGTCCTTCATATTGCAGCACAATGCCCTCACCAAATTGATGATGTGTCACGCGCTGTCCGATTTGCATGCCGCTTTCATTTTCTGTTAGAAATTTTTTAGTTGGTTCGAAAGTAGATGAATAAGATTGCGTTCGAGAAACAGATGTTTTCAAGCGTGACTCTTCTTTTAATCCTTCCGGAATCTCAGTCAAAAATCGCGATGCGCGATGATAAACTTCCTTGCCATGCAGCCGTCTGACGGTTGCATAGGTCATATACAGCTTTTGCATTGCCCGTGTCATGCCCACATAACATAAACGGCGCTCTTCTTCCAAGCCTTCTGGCGTATCCATAGACATACGGTGGGGGAAAAGTTCTTCCTCGCAACCACCTAAAAATACGATAGGAAATTCGAGTCCTTTGGCAGAATGCAATGTCATTAACTGTACACTATCAGAAGAAGCACCTGTTTGATTGTCTCCCGATTCCAACGCAGAATACGCTAAAAAAGCAGCAAGTTTCGGCATGTCTTCTTCCTGTTCGAGATCAAGCTGACGTGCCGCATTGACTAATTCTTCTAAGTTTTCAATCCGTGTTAATCCTTTCTCGCCTTTTTCTTTGCGATAATGTTCAATCAATCCGCTATTGTGAATCACATGTTCCGTTTGTTCAAACAACGTGAATGTTTGCGTATCCTCATATAATGTTGTAATCAGCTGCATAAATCCTTGTAATGAATTGGCTGCGCGCGCAGGAAATATTTTTTGCTCCAACAACCATTCCGCTGCACGCCATAATGAAATATTTTTTTGCGCTGCCTGCTCACGCAATATCTCAATCGTACGTTCTCCTATACCGCGTGTTGGAACATTCACTACGCGTTCAAAAGCCGCATCATCATCTCGGCTGGCAATCAAGCGCAAATAAGCGAGCGCATCTCTAATTTCAGCGCGATCAAAAAATCGCAGCCCTCCATAGACTTGATACGCAATGCCAAATTGCATTAAAGCTTCTTCAATCACGCGAGATTGTGCATTAGAACGATATAAAACAGCCATATTTTGCAAAGAAATTCCTTTTCCATGCCAATCTTTAATACGACTGACTACATACCGTGCCTCATCTAAATCATTAAAACCCGCATATACCGTGATACGCTCACCCTCTGCGCCGGCAGTCCATAAATTTTTTCCCATTCTTCCCGAATTATGCCCAATTAGAGCATTCGCCGCTTTTAAGATAATACCTGTTGAACGATAATTTTGTTCTAAGCGAGTAATTTGTGCCCCAGGAAAATCGTGATGAAAGCGTTGTATGTTTTCAATCTTAGCGCCGCGCCATCCATAAATCGATTGGTCATCATCACCTACAACCATCACGCTGTTAGTTTGCCCTGCTAATAAACGAACCCAAGCATATTGAATCGTGTTTGTATCTTGAAATTCATCGACTAAAATACAACGAAATCGCTGTTGATAATGCGCTAAAATCTCGGGATGTGCAGACCATAATTGATGGGTCTTCAATAATAAATCTGCAAAATCAATCAGTCCTGATCGTTGACAAGCTTCTTCATACGCACGATAAATGCGAACCATGGTTTTAACGTGTATGTCACCATAATCTGGTATTTGATGCGGGCCTAGACCTTCATCTTTTTTTGCATTAATAAACCATTGCGCTTTTTTCGGCGGCCACCGGTCTTCGTCTAAATTCAGTGCGGTAATGCAGCGGCGAACCATACGCAACTGATCATCCGAATCCGCTATTTGGAATCCTTCAGGTAATTGTGCATCCTGCCAATGCAGCCGCAAAAAACGATGGGCAAGACTATGAAAAGTGCCGACCCACATTGTTTTGATAGAGCTCCCTACCATCGTTTCAAGGCGTGAACGCATTTCTTGCGCTGCTTTATTGGTAAATGTCACCGCTAACATATGATAAGGAGACAATCCCTCATTTTGGACCAACCAAGCGATACGATGCACCAACACCCGCGTCTTGCCGCTGCCCGCGCCAGCCAGTATTAACTGATGGCACAACGGTGCCGTCACGGCTTCGTGCTGGGCGTCATTTAAAGAATCAAGTAAGATGTGTGTTTTCATGACCGGCTATTTTATAGAAAAGTAATGACTATGACCAAACTTAATTATCAAAATGCGAAATTTATGTTAAGTGTCGCAAATTTAAATCAACTGCCAGACGACCAAGGCATAGAAGTGGCCATTGTTGGCTGCTCCAATGCCGGCAAATCCAGCGTGCTCAACGCGTTAACACAAAACAAAAGTCTAGCACGCACCAGTAAAACACCCGGCCGCACCCAGCTTATTAATTTTTTTTCCTTAGATGAAAATCGACGCATTGTTGATCTACCTGGGTATGGCTATGCCAAGGTGCCGGAAGAAATAAAAAGAAAATGGCAAGGACTACTTGATGCATATTTGCGAAATCGACACTGTTTACAAGGGCTCATTTTAGTCATGGATAGCCGTCATCCGCTCAAAGAGTTTGATCAAGACATGCTGAGATGGTGTAACGAATGTGAATTGCCGGTGCATGTTTTGTTAAACAAAACAGACAAACTCATCCACAGCGCTATGTCTCATACAGTGCATGCCGTTAACAAAACATTAGCCGCTTACCCAAACGTCACTGTGCAGCCATTTTCTGCATTAAGAAAAACGGGCTTGGATATATTACAAAAAAAACTGAATGAGTGGTATAAAAACTAAAAATTTATTGTATCTGTGTCGTTATATTTACTTTCCTGTTATTGAAAAATGACATATAATAAAAAAATGACATTTTATTTTGGTGAGACCCATGAAAGAATTTAGGACAAAAATGAGTGAAAATGGCAGAATTACTATTCCAGCCTCCTGTAGACAGCAGTTACATTTAAAACCCGGAAAAGAACTTATCATACATATCTACGATGAAGAAATGAGAATTTTTAGCTTGGAACATTCTCTACATAAAGCACAAATGCTTATACAGAAACACGCTGGAAGTAAATCCCTTGTAAAAGAATTAAAATTGATGCGTCACAAGGATGCTAGTAATGACTAAAATAGTTTTAGACGCTTCAGCTCTTCTTGCATTATTACAGCGAGAAAAAGGCAGCGACCAAGTCACTCAACATTTATCGAACGCAATGATGTCTAGTATAAATTTTTCCGAAGTCATTGCGGTGCTCATACACACTGGCATACCTGAAAAAGAAGCAAAAATACTGATAACTGATCTTATAAAAGAAATTATTCCTTTTGATACAGAACAAGCATACTTAACCGCCATTCTGAGAACAGCGACAAAAAACTTGGGATTATCTCTTGGAGATCGAGCCTGTTTAAGCCTCGCGCAATTACATAAGACAACAGCGCTCACTGCTGATAAAGCGTGGGCTAAACTGCATCTTGAACATGCTAAGATTGTAGTTATTCGATAAGCAATCATTTTATTGACAAGCTTCCTCATCTTTAAGCCGAAACAAACCCAAAGCTCATCGAGTTTTCTATCTTTTTACAATTCAGCGCTAGCATAATCAATCTATCCAGCCCCAATGCAACACCCGCACAATCTGGCAAGCCATAGTGTAAGGCTGCTAAAAAACGCTCATCTAATGTCACGGCTGGAATAGTATTTTTAGCCCTATAAGTTACATCATTGTCAAATCGCCGATGCTGTTCAATGGGGTCCTGTAATTCATGAAACCCATTTGCCAACTCCACGCCTTTAAAATACATTTCAAACCGAGAAGCAACGGGCGGATCTCCAGGACGGATTTTCGCAAGAGCGGCTTGTGACACTGGAAAATCATAAATAAAAAAAGGAATGTCTCCCACAAGATGGGGTTCGATACAATGTGAAAATAACAAATCAAGCCAGTTGTTCTTATCATCCGGAATATCTGGCATTGAATCAATATAATGCTCCGCGCATTTTTTTAATTCCTGATTGGTAGCAGTATGCGGATCAATTCCCAAATATTGCTGATACACTTCAGCCGTACTTTTGCGTATAGCAGGGGAAAGCTGCAACACCGCATGCAACAATTGGTCCATTTCATCCATCAAAGCATGATGGTCAAAGCCCAAATGGTACCATTCCAATAAACTAAACTCTGGATTATGTAATCTTCCTATTTCACCTTGACGAAAAGCTTTAGTAATTTGAAAAATAGATCCTGAACCTGCTGCTAATAACCGTTTCATTGCATACTCAGGCGACGTTTGCAAATAACAAATCTCTTCTTTTTCCGTCCCCAAATTTTTAAAAGGAACCGTCATACTCAGAATATGCGGATCAGTAACTGTCGCATGTGATAAAAGAGGAGTCTCCACTTCTAACACATCTCGCTCCGCAAAAAAATCACGTATACGACCCAGTATCTCAGCACGTTGTCGTAATAATTCTAGTGAAGCAGTAGGCCGCCAATCTACTTGATTCATTCTTCTTTTGCTCTGGCCACATAGACACCCGTCCGTGTGTCCACTTTAATCAATTCTCCTTCTTGTACAAATAAAGGAACACGCACGACTGCTCCCGTTTCTAATTTTGCCGGCTTACCACCCCCGCCCGATGTATCGCCACGCACCCCCGGGTCTGTTTCCACGATTTTTAAGACCACAAAATTAGGCGGCGTCACCCCCAGCGGCATTCCATTCCACAACATCAGCATACAAATGGCCTGTTCTTTTATCCATTGTTTAGCTTCACCCATTTCAGCATCGTTCATCACAAATTGTTCAAAAGTATCTTGCACCATAAAATGAGAATGGGTGCCATCGTTATAAAGAAATTGCGCTTCGACTTCGCTAACATCCGCTGCTTCCAAGCTTTCACCCGATTTATAAGTCCGCTCAACCACTCGGCCTGTCTTTAAGTTACGGTATTTTATACGATTAAAAGCTTGTCCCTTGCCAGGTTTAACAAATTCATTGTCCAATATCACGCATGGATCATTGTCCACGATGATCTTCATGCCGCCTCGTATTTCATTTGTTGTATAAACAGCCATTGCTTTCTCCTTTCAAGAATTGGCATATAATAGCCTCCCTAAATAAATAAGCAAAAGATAAAATGATGCCGCAAACAATAAAGGCCCCTTGGCAAACAGCATTAATTAATGCGGTGACCGACCCGCGCGAACTGCTTGAATTACTTGAGCTTGACCTTGCTTTGCTGGACCAAGCAAAAGCCGCGGCCGCTCTTTTTCCGCTCAAAGTACCGCGTGAATTTGTGGCGCGCATGCAAAAAGGCAATAGGAATGACCCATTGTTGAGACAAGTACTGCCGCTGGGAGAAGAACTGAAACAAGTAGCAGGTTTTGAACAAGATCCATTGCAAGAAAAAATGATTAATCCCATCCCAGGTCTGTTGCATCGATATCATGGACGTGTCTTGTTCACCCTGATTGGCAGTTGCGGTATTAATTGTCGTTTTTGTTTTAGACGGCATTTTCCTTATGCTAAAAATAATCCGGGCACATTGGGCTGGCAGCTTGCGCTCGATTATATTGCCGGGGACGCAACGATTAGTGAGGTCATTTTGAGCGGCGGCGATCCATTAGTGATGGGAGACCCTCAGCTTCATGAGCTCATTGCCGCATTGAGCAAAATTCCGCATCTCAAACGGTTACGTGTTCATAGCCGGATGCCTATTGTATTACCTGAGCGTGTGACTGCTGAGCTAATCACTTCACTGACCCATACTCGATTACATCCTGTCATGATTGTGCACTGTAATCATCCCCAAGAAATCACGCCTGGAGTGGCACTCGCTATCAAAAAATTGACGTCAGCAACTATCATGGTACTTAATCAATCCGTACTGCTAAAGGGCATTAACGACAATGCTGATACATTGATTGCACTCAGTGAAAATTTATTTTCTATCGGCGTCCTGCCTTATTATTTGCATATGCTAGATAAAGTAGAGGGCTGCGCACATTTTGATCTTGCACAGAAAGCAGCTCAAGCTTTGCATTGGCAAGTCGCCCAACGGCTACCGGGCTATCTCGTGCCTAAACTTGTCCGCACGCAAGCAGGGGCTTCAGCCAAAGTTAGAGTCGATCGCTAGCAATTTTACACAGGTTAATTCTCGCGCATAGTTAGGGCTTGATAAGGTAACCCGTCAGCAGTTCACTCAAAAAAGTCAGTTAATTAATTGATTTTATTAATATTAATACGGTTAGGGATAACCCTTACCCTTAACTTATCTTTACTTCTCCCCTGCTTGTCATAGAGTTAACCACAATGTTATCCACAGTTTCTGTGGATAACGTTTTTCTTTAATCGTGCCCGGTTTTTCTTCGCTATTATCAAAGCATTTTTTTTCAGATATAATCCCCCCACTATACTTACCTAAAGAGCCATTGATTTCTTTTGGATACCATTCTAAATTCACGCAAAATCTATATACATCACAATAAAAATGATTCAGGCAACTAATGTATGCATCTGATTACGGTCCAACGCGCTGTAGCAAAAAATGAGATGCCTGCCGCAACGCAGTTAAAACAGTGGGCCAAAGAAGTTTTGAAAAGCAAAACACCCGATGTTGAAATGACAATTCGGATCGTGACAGTAGCGGAGATGACTGAACTGAATACACAATATCGACATAAAACAGGTGCAACGAATGTCTTGTCATTTCCCTATGACATGCCTGTTGGTCTGGATGATGGGCCTGTGCTATTGGGCGATATTGTTATTTGCGCTAACATCGTTCAGCAAGAAGCGGCCGCACAAGGCAAACCAGTCATAGCACATTGGGCACATATGGTTGTACATGGTACATTGCATTTGTTAGGTTATGATCATGAAACACCTGCCGATGCTGATATAATGGAATCCTTGGAAAAGATGATTTTAAAGAAGTTAGGTTTCTCTGACCCGTATCAATAAGGTAAAAAATAATGGACGATGATTCTAAGTTAGCACACTCTAAACAACGTACCTGGTTTGAACGACTGAGTGACATGTTAGTACGTGAACCCAAAGACAGAGAACAATTAATAGAAATCTTACGCGATGCAGGTGAGCGCGCTATTTTAAGCGCAGACATGTTGCACATGATTGAAAGCGTACTGCAAGTGGCTGAAATGCACGTACGTGACATCATGGTTCCCAAGCCGCAGATGATTGTGATTGAAAGCGATCAATCCTTACATGCCATATTGCCGCTGGTGATTGAATCAGGCCATTCACGTTTTCCTGTGATGGACAGCAGCAGCCAAGATACTATCGGTATATTGCTCGCTAAAGATTTAATTAAATATTGCTTAACGACTGAAGAAGCGACCCAGTTTGATATTCACCAAATCATGCGTTCTGCTCTATTTGTTCCGCAAAGCAAACGGCTGGATGTTTTATTGCGAGAATTTCGTGTTGGTCATCATCATATGGCCATTGTCATTGATGAATATGGTCATGTAGCGGGATTAGTCACTATTGAGGATGTGTTAGAACAAATTGTCGGTGACATTGAAGATGAACATGACACAGATGAAGAAGATGAAATCAAAAAACAAGCGGACGGCTCTTATATCGTAAAAGCAGCAACGCCCATTGATGATTTTAACGAATATTTTGATTCAGAACTCAGTGACGCAGAATTTGATACCATTGGCGGTTTGATATTACAGGGCTTTGGCCATTTACCCAAACGCGGTGAAGTATTAAAAATCGAAAACTTTCGTTTTAAAGTATTGCACAGTGACAATCGTCGAATTCATTTATTGGAAATCATTAAAGAGCCATAAATTATGTCTAAATCGACTTTTCAGTGGGACGATCCTTTTTTGTTCGAGCAACAACTGGCCCCTGAAGAACGCCTTATTCGTGATGCAGCGCGTGCTTATGCGCAAGATAAATTGCAACCACGGATAGTAGAAGCGTTTCATAATGAACACTTTGACCGTGATATTTTGCGAGAAATGGGGCAGGCCGGCTTTCTAGGCGCTACCATTCAAGGTTATGGATGCGCGGGCATTAACGCAGTTTCCTATGGATTAATAGCGCGAGAGATTGAGAGAGTCGATTCGGCCTATCGCTCTGCGCTCAGTGTGCAATCCAGTTTAGTCATGCACGCCATTCATGTTTATGGCTCAGAAGAACAACGACAAAAATATTTGCCTAAACTGGCCGCTGGCGAATGGGTAGGGTGCTTTGGATTGACCGAGCCAAATCACGGTTCTGATCCTAATAGCATGGAATCACGCGCTAAAACAACGCAAGGCGGTTACATTTTAACAGGCAATAAAATGTGGATTACCAATTCACCTATCGCCGATGTGTTTGTTGTCTGGGCCAAAAATGAAAAAGGCCGTATTCGCGGCTTTATTTTAGAAAAAGACATGTGCGGACTTTCAGCGCCGATTATGCATGGCAAAATGAGCATGCGCGCGTCGATAACAGGTGAAATTGTCATGGACAATGTTTTCGTCTCAAAAGACCAAGAGCTTCCCCAAGCGGATGGCTTGTCGGGCCCTTTAGGTTGTTTGGACAACGCTCGTTTTGGTATCGCTTGGGGCGCCCTAGGTGCTGCAGAATTTTGTTGGCATGCTGCAAGACAATATGCGTTAGATCGCAAACAATTTGGCAGAGCACTGGCAGCCAATCAATTAATACAAGCTAAATTAGCGACGATGCAAACACAAATTAGTTTAGCATTACAAGGCTGCTTGCGAGTAGGGCGTTTAAAAGAAGAAGGCCTTGCTGCATCGCAAATGATTTCGCTCATTAAACGTAATTCAACATTAATTGCATTAGACATTGCCCGTGAAGCACGAGACATTCACGGCGGCAATGGGATCATGGAAGAGTTTCATGTCATTCGACATATGTTAAATCTTGAAACAGTCAAAACCTATGAAGGGACCGAAGATATTCACGCTTTAATTCTAGGCCATGCGCAAACTGGCCTATCTGCATTTACATAAGAGGGTATATGGAAAAAATCGTTCAAACCGATATTGCTATTATCGGTGGCGGAATTGCTGGTTTATGGTTATTAAATCGCTTACGACAAGCGGGTTTTTCCGTCATTTTATTAGAATCAGACAGCTTGGGCGGCGGACAAACGCATCAAGCACAAGGAATTATTCATGGCGGCATGAAATATGCTTTACAGGGTCAAACCACCTTAGCGGCACAAGCCATTGCAGACATGCCTGACGTTTGGAAGGAGTGCTTGCAAGGACAAGGCGAAATTGATTTATCCAATGTGCCTGTTTTATCTCGTCAGCAATATCTTTGGTCCACCGGGTCTCTCACGGCAAAAATCGCCGGTTTTTTTGCTGGATTGGCTTTAAAAAGTCAAACCCAGGCATTAGAAAAAAAAGATTTTCCCGCTCTATTTCAGCATCCTCAATTTCATGGACAAGTGTACTCTCTTGATGAAACCGTCATCGATGTGTATGCATTGTTGCGCGAATTGATGATGCCGAACCAAGACATTATTTTTAAAATTGATCCTATGGGTGAAGACCAATTGATATTTGATCATGCCGACCATTTAGCTTCACTTGAAATTCGTGCCGCGCCGATGAAAACCATCCAAGTCAAAGCACAAAAATATATCTTCACCGCAGGCAAGGGCAATGAACTGATATTAAAAAATTTAAAACAGCATACGCTTGCTGCGCAACGCCGGCCTTTACATATGGTAATCGTCAAACACGATTTGGATTATCCACTCTATGCGCATTGTTTGGGTTTAGGCACCACGCCCCGCTTAACAATTACGACACACAAGTCACATGATGGAAAATCGATTTGGTATCTGGGCGGGCAACTTGCTGAAGAAGGCGTGAAATTAAGCCCCGAAGAGCAAATACAAGCTGCTAAAAACGAATTAAAAGTGTTATTTCCATGGCTTGATTTTTCTAACGCACAATTCACTAGCTTTTGTGTAGACCGCGCGGAAAACACTCAGCCTAATGGCCATAGGCCTGACTCTTGTTATCTACAAGAAATTGAAAACATGATTGTTGCCTGGCCTACCAAGTTAGCCTTTGCACCTTTGCTTGCTACAAAGATCATAGAATGTTTAACAAAACAATCTATCAAACCCTGCATCGCAGATATGCGTGAATTGCGCGCTTGGCCTATGCCGGCACTGGCAAAACCCATATGGGACAAATTACTCGCATGATTAACAAAATATTGCTCGGCACTGGCATTTCTGTCAGCCAAATAGGCTTAGGTACCGTTAAATTTGGGCGTAACCAAAAAATGAATTATCCAACTGCTTTTTCTTTACCGAGTGACAAAGAAATTTTAACGTTACTGGATTGTGCCGAAGAATTAGGCATTAACTTACTCGATACCGCCCCTGCTTATGGAACCAGTGAAGAACGTTTAGGAAAATTACTGAATGGTCAACGTCATCGCTGGGTGCTATGCACAAAAGCGGGTGAAGAATTTATGAATGGCGAATCTTATTTTGATTTTTCAGCAAGCAGCCTGCGTAAAAGTATTGAACGCAGTTTAAAACGTTTGCATACGGATTATCTAGACATTGTATTGATACACTCTAATGGTGAAGATAAAAAAATTATCGAACAAGACGCTGTTTTTTCTACCTTAGCAGACCTGAAACAATCAGGCCTTATCCGTGCTTATGGTATGTCGACTAAAACGCTTGAAGGAGGACTGATGGCAGTCGACCATTCTGACATCGTCATGGTGACCTATAATCCCATTCACACCCTTGAACAATCAGTGATTACACACGGAAAGCAAAAAAACAAAGGCATTTTTATTAAGAAAGCATTGGCGAGCGGCCATCTGCAAAAAATTGCCGGAGATGATCCAGTACACACAGCCATACATTTTATCTTTCAACAACCCGGCGTGAGTAGTATTATTATTGGCACACTGAATGAAACGCATTTAAAGCATGCGGTACAATGCGCTAACCACGCACTAACGGACTTATGAAAATTTATTTAGTAGGCGGCGCTGTCCGCGATCAGTTACTCGGCCTGCCAGTCAAGGAAAAAGACTGGGTAGTCGTAGGCGCAACAGTCAATGACATGTTGCAAGCAGGCTTTCGTCAAGTAGGAAAAGATTTTCCTGTGTTCTTGCATCCTAAAACGGGAGAAGAACATGCTCTAGCGCGCACGGAACGTAAAATAGGCCGCGGTTATACCGGATTTGCTTTTGATACATCGCCCACTGTCACATTGGAAGAAGATTTAAAACGACGTGACCTAACCATCAATGCCATGGCACAAACTCCTTCTGGCGAGATCATCGATCCTTATCACGGCCAAGCAGATTTAGAAAAAAAAATCTTGCGCCATGTTTCACTTGCCTTTGTTGAAGATCCCGTACGAATTTTGCGTGTAGCACGTTTTCATGCCCGCTTTGGTTTCGATATCGCTCCTGATACGTTGCTATTGATGCAAAAAATGGTTGCGCAAGGCGAAGTAGAGGCCCTGGTAGCAGAACGTGTTTGGAAAGAACTAGAACGTGCTTTAGCAGGGCCACAGCCGGAAAAATTTTTTGCTGCTTTAACAGCAAGCCACGCATTAGCTCTTTTGTTCCCTCAAATGACAGCATCTGGCGCAGGACTCACAGCTCTAAGCCAAGCAGCAAAAATTTCCACCGTACCTCAAGTACGCTTCGCTGCCTTATTACATGCTTTACCTAAAACAGAGATTACCGCACTTTGCGACCGTTATCGCATACCGACTGATTATCGAGACATGGCTATTTTAGTTTCCAACTATCTATCACATTATCAAAATGCAAAAAACTTAACGGCTGAAGAGTTGCTGAATTTATTACAAGCGACAGATGCTCTTCGTCGTCCCGCCCGCTTCAATGATTTTTTAGTCAGTTGTGCAGCATGCTCCGCCCAGTCATCCACAACTGACTGGTTGCTCGCCTGTCATGACGCCGCTAAAACTATCGAAATCAAAGAATTGACTGCCCATTATACCGGACAAGCGCTTGCGCAAAAAATCAAAGAAAAACGTTGCCGCGCCATTCAATCATGGCTACAAAAATCGCAATAATCTTGACTTTATAACGACGCTACTTTAACGTTACTGCTCTCTAGATACTATGTTAAAGGACATCCTATGAAAATGAATCAAATGATTGGCCTCGGTTTAGCAGGTTTGCTGGCCTCTGGCGCTGTGATGGGCGCACCCACATCGAGCGATACCATGAACCCAGCACAAAAAAAGCAAATTGAAGAGATTGTTCGTGATTATTTAATCCAAAATCCTGAAACTATTATTCAGTCACTGCAAGGTTACCAGCAAAAACAAATCGCTGAGCAATCGAAAAAGTTTGAAAAGATCCAGCAAAATGCACCCAAATTTGCCGACCAATTATTTCACCAAACATCCGATCCTGTCGCAGGCAATCCAAAAGGTGCTGTGACAATAGTTGAATTCTTTGATTATCAATGCCCACACTGTATTGATATGACAGCCACACTCGACAGCTTAATTAAAACCAATCCCAACATCCGGGTTGTTTTAAAAGAGTTCCCTATCCGCGGCCCTATGTCTGAACTTGCTACGCGTGCCGCATTGGCCGCGCAAAAACAAGGCAAATACTTCCCATTCCATTTGGCCTTGATGAGCTCAAAAACAGAACCTTTAACTGAAAATACGATCTACGATCTTGCCAAAGCGGCTGGATTAAATGTTGATCAGTTAAAAACTGACATGAAAGACAAGTCTGTCGACCAACAAATTAAAACCAATTACCAATTGGCCAAAGATTTAGAAATCATGTTCACTCCTGTGTTCTTTATTGCTAAAAGCGACGTCAATTCCAATACAAAACCTGAAGCCATTGCCTTTATTCCTGGGCAGGTTTCTAGCGCGCAATTGGCTGAGGTACTCAAAAAAATAGGTGGATAAAATAATGAATGTTTTACCCCCCCCTTCCTGACCTTCCCCCTGAGGGGGAAGGAATGTAACAGGCATTGCCAAGTATTTCCTTCCCCCCCAGGGGGAAGGTCAGGAAGGTGGGAGTAAATATCATTCAACATCATCTTTTAATACAACTTATCTTCCGTCAAAACCCCATCCAGCACCACATCCCAAACATCATTCGGCACCGCATCAACTCGTTGAAACTCATACCCTAAACCCAGCAACTTAGGTTTATCCCCCCCCAGCTGCTTAAACGCAAACGTCCGATCATAATGTCCCCCTCCCATTCCCACTCGATGCCCTTTATCATCAAACGCAACCAAAGGCACAATCACCAAATCCAATTTTTCCGCCGCAAGCCTATCACCACTTTCAGGTTCAAAAATATTATAGCGATTCAAACGCAAAGGACCATTTGGTTGATAGACAACAAACTCCAAACATTCTGTATGCTGCAAAGATACTACCGGCAAATAACATATTTTGCCGGAAAGCCATACCTCTTCAATAATAGGCGCGCAATCGAACTCATCGTCTTGACCAAAATAACAGGCAATATGACGACTTGAATGAAAGAAAGGACTGGTTATTAATAATTGTTTAGCAGCAAGACCTGCCGCATCATAAACGCCAGCCGAAACAGCGCGGCGCTTTTCCCGCATTTTTTTTCGAAGTTCTTTTTTATTCAGCAGGCTGAAACTCCATTTCCGCATTTTGCACTAATGCGCTTTCTACTTTAGCATGCAATTCCGCTAACCGTTGATTAATCATATGAGCATGCTGATTTTTTTGTTGTTCCAATGTCAACAACTGATGTGCTACGTTCAATGCGGTAATAATCGCAACGCGGTCTAGGCTTAAAATGCCTGATTCACGTATTAAACGCATTTTTTCTTCCAGATACTGAGCTGCACGTTTTAGTGCATTGACCTCTGTTTCCGGACATTTGATTTGATATGTTTTACCCATCAATTCAACTGAAGTATCAATGGCGTCATTTTTCATCATAGTTCCTCTAATGCTTTAAGGCGTACAACCATATTTTCA
>JAHFSI010000026.1 GCA_023265835.1 Legionellales bacterium | reverse complement strand
GTGGTTCGTTGAGTGGGAAACTGACAGTAGTAGGCAAACAAGGTCATGTGGCTTTTCCCCACTTAGCAAAAAATCCTATTCACTTAATTGCACCTGCGTTACAAGAATTAACTGCTATTACCTGGGATGAAGGAAATAGTTCTTTTCCGCCGACGACGTTTCAGATTTCAAACATACATGCTGGCACAGGTGCTAATAATGTCATCCCAGGGAAATTAGAAATACAATTTAATTTTAGATTTTCTACTGCGGTGACGGTGGAAGAACTTCAGCAGCGTGTAACAAAAATATTGGAAAAAAATAAATTGGATTTTGAGTTGGATTGGGTAGATCCTAGCCAGTCTTTTTTGACGCAGCAAGGGAAGCTCATACAGACGGTAAAACAAGCTATTCAGGATATAACGGGATTGGATACAGTACTTTCTACAGGTGGTGGGACTTCGGA
The DNA here is from genome assembly GCA_023265835.1 of Legionellales bacterium. Taxonomy (GTDB): domain Bacteria; phylum Pseudomonadota; class Gammaproteobacteria; order DSM-16500; family DSM-16500; genus UBA4722. The sequence continues at coordinate 23,611 of JAHFSI010000026.1, read as the reverse complement.
TGGACGGTTTATTGCGCCGACGGGGACAGAGGTGATTGAATTGGGGCCTTGTAATAGTAGTGTGCATCAAGTTAATGAGCATGTGAAGGTTGCTGATTTAGAAGTACTCACTCGAGTATATGAACGAGTATTGGAACGGTTATTTAATGTGCGGTGAGTTATAAACCGAGCGAACAATTAAAACCCGTCATTGCGAGCGCGAGCGAAGCAACCCAGTCTTTTGAGCGCTACTTTCGAACGTAAAAGGTTCTAATCAACGCTCAAAAGACTGGGTTGCTTCGCTCGCGCTCGCAATGACGGTTTTACATACACGGGTACAAGTGAACAGCCTCTTTTTTTCATTGCAGAACAGCTTGTTCTGGTTTAGTCTTACGATCCATTGAGAAAACGTATTAAGCAGGAGAGATGTCCGAGTGGTTTAAGGAGCACGCCTGGAAAGCGTGTGTACGTTAATAGCGTACCGAGGGTTCGAATCCCTCTCTCTCCGCCAGGTTTGGTAGCCAGCATCGGCACCTTCGCGGCGATATGCCATGAACCCCGCCAGGTCCGGAAGGAAGCAACGGTAGTGGCAGATTCGAGCGCCGAAGTCAGGCTAATATTGGCTACCTCCATTAAATTAGGATGATAGCAATGACTTACCAAGTTCTTGCACGCAAATGGCGGCCCCGCGCTCTTAAAGAGATCATAGGACAAGAACATGTCGTGCGTATTCTCACCCATGCCCTCACCCAACAACGCTTACATCATGCTTATTTATTTACAGGCACCCGTGGTGTAGGAAAAACGACCTTTGCACGTATCCTAGCAAAATGTATCAATTGCGAATCCGGCATCAGCGCAATACCTTGCGGCACTTGCCAACATTGCACCGCTATCGATAACGGCCGTTTTTTAGATTTAATGGAAATCGATGCTGCTTCCCGTACTAAAGTCGAAGATACACGCGAGGTATTAGACAACGTACAGTATCCGCCTACCCAAGGCCGATACAAGGTGTATTTGATTGATGAGGTTCATATGCTGTCTACCAGCAGCTTTAATGCCTTATTAAAAACCTTAGAAGAACCTCCTCCTTATGTCATTTTTTTATTAGCGACCACAGACCCAAAACGTTTGCCTGTCACCGTGTTATCACGCTGTTTGCAACTTAATTTAAAACGCATCCCTGCGGAACAAATTACCCAACACCTTCAATCGATTTGTACTAGCGAAAAAATAACCTATGAAGTGGACGCATTACGCTGCTTGGCCCACGCAGCTGACGGCAGTTTACGCGACGCATTAAGCTTGCTTGACCAAACCAACGCGTTCTGCCACGGCAATATAACCACCGCAGAAACACGCCAGATGCTTGGCAATATTGAACAAGATACTTTGTTCCGTTTACTGCATTCATTGGTTGAACAAAATGGACAACAATTAATTGCTGAAATCAAGCAGCTGGCTGAATTTGCTGCGGACTTCAATCAGGTGTTAGCAGATTTGTTAACTGTATTACATCAAATCAGTCTCGCTCAAGTGATAGGCGGCAATGCACTTAATCTGCACGATGAAATCATCCAATTGGCAAAACGCTTTACTGCAGAAGAGGCCCAGCTTTACTATCAAATTGCACTGATTGGACGCCGTGATTTGCCCTTAGCGCCCCATCCTCAACTTGGGTTTGAAATGATTATGTTACGCATGTTAGCGTTTAAGCCAGTCACTAAAAATCCCTCTTTCAACACGCAAGAAAGTACATCGCACACACCGGCCTCCACGACAAAAGTACAACCTATACCAGCTGCTACAACGTCCCAATCTCCTGCATGGGCAGATATTCTAGCTAAGTTGCAATTGACAGGCATGGCCCAAGCCTTAGCAGCAAACTGTACATTGTCCTCTCTGACTGAACATCACTTGGTCCTTGCTCTCTCAGCACAGCATGGGCCTATGTTGAATAAAAAGCTGGTTGCTAGAATTGAAGAGGCCTTGGTTCTTTACTTTGATAAACCTATCAAGCTAGAAATTAAACTGACCTCAGCAGAAATAGAGACCCCATCAAAACTACAACAGCAAAAACAAATAGCTCGTCAAAGCACCGCAACCGATGCCATTAAAGCTGATAGCGAAATCCAAAAAATAATTCAACTGTTTGATGCCACATTGGACGTTGATTCGATTCAAACAATCTAGAAAATTCAGTTTTTATATGTTCTTTACCTAAGACATTTGTTAGAATTCCAGCAGATTAATCTTAACTAGAGGCCTAAAAATGACAAAATCTTTTAATGACAAATCAGCTGGCTTGGGCGAACTGATGAAAAAAGCTCAAGAAATGCAAAAAAAAATGCAGGATATTCAAAAACAGGTAAGCGAAATGGAAGTCATTGGTCAATCAGGCGGCGGGCTGGTTAAAATCACTATGAATGGTCAACATATGGCCAAGCGTGTCATGCTGGATGCTAGCTTGATGAAGGAAGAAAAATCCATAGTCGAAGACTTAATCGCAGCCGCGATCAACGATGCCGCGACCAAAATTGAAAAAGGCACACGAGAAAAAATGTCTGCCCTCACGGGTATCAAATTACCGGATGGTTTTGATTTACCTCCAACGGATTGATGAGTTATGCAGTTTAGCCCGCTGCTTGTCCAATTGATCGAAGCGTTGCGCTGTTTGCCAGGAGTAGGCCCAAAAACAGCACAACGCATGGCATTTCAATTACTCGAGCGTCAACGCGAAAAAGGTAAGCATTTAGCTAACACACTGCATCATGCCTTGGACCTAATCAGTCATTGCAAAAGGTGCCGGACTTTTAGCGAATCAGAACTTTGTATTTTTTGCAGTTCAAGCCAACGCGACCAGACTTTGTTATGTATTGTTGAAAGCCCCGCAGACATTATTGCAGTAGAACAGATGGGCAGTTATCGCGGTTTGTATTTTGTCTTGATGGGACATTTGTCTCCGTTAGATGGCATAGGCCCAGAAGAGCTAGGCGTAAAAGAGCTGGCTTTTTTGTTAGCAAGCGGTGCCATTAAAGAAATCATTCTTGCAACAAACCCAACCATAGAAGGTGAAGCCACTGCACACTATCTTTCCGAGCTTATCAAACAACATGCTATTAAAGTCACACGCATCGCTCATGGTGTCCCACTAGGAAGCGAACTAGAGTATATTGATAGCGGCACATTAGCGCATGCTTTTGCTGGAAGAGAAGAATTCATTTGAAAAAATATACCATTAAAACCACGCTGTTCCTTTTGCTTTATCTTATCTCTCTATTCTGTTTTGCCGATACACTGATTGTTGAACCTGATGATGGGAAAGGCCCTTTGCTCACAGCCATCGCACAAGCTAAATCTTCCGTTGCACTCGCAACCTATGGATTCACCGATACCCATTTGATGCAAGCACTGGCACAAGCCCAAAATACAGGCAAAAATGTACGGGTTTTGCTTGAGCCGCATCCTTATAAAATAGAAGATGAAAATCACCAAGCCATCCAGTTTCTACAGCATGCGCAAGTTCCTTTACACATGCCCGGCTCCCAATTTCATTTTTTACATCAAAAAACATTAGTATTAGACCGAAATCGCACGTTTGTTATGACATTTAATTTCACGCACTCTTCTTTCAACAGAGAACGGAATTTTGCCTTGCTTATTATCGACCCTGCTATGGTGCAAGAAATCCAGCGGGTATTTGATGCCGATTGGGAACAAAAAAAAGTCGTTGTGCAACAACCTAATTTAGTTTGGAGTCCTGATAATAGCCGAAAAAAAATAATGGCCTTGATTCAACAAGCGCAGTCAGAAATAAAAATTTACACACAGAACATAGAAGACTATGAAATGATTGGCGCATTGGCGAACGCTGCGCGTGCCCATGTCAAAGTACAAATTTTACTTTCTACGGCACCTATAAAAAAACGCTTGCAGTATCTGACGCGAGCAGGTGTAGAAGTGCATCTGAGCCATGGCTCCTATATTCATGCAAAAGTCATTATGGTGGATCAAAAAAAAGCCATGCTAGGCTCCATCAATTTAACGAAGACCTCATTGGATGAAAATAGAGAATTGTCGGTGATAACGGAAGATAAAAAAATAATTCATCAATTGTCTGAATTATTTGATCGAGACCTGTTAGCATAAGAGGGGCTTTTCCAACCTTCAAATTCGAGACCATAAAGCGATGAAAACTTTACTGCCCTTTCTAAACCGCTTTTTCCAGCTTGCTCAACACAACACCTCAGCACGCACCGAAATATTAGCCGGCACCACCACTTTTTTAACCATGGCTTATATTTTATTTGCCAGCCCTGCCATTCTAGCCAGCGCAGGCATGGACAGCCAATCTGTTTTTATCGCGACTTGCTTAGTCACTGCCGTAGGCAGTTTACTCTTAGGCTTGCTGTCAAATTACCCTATTGCAGTTGCACCCGGCATGGCATTAAACGTTTATTTTTCTTATACCATTGTCCAAAGTCTCGGCTATTCTTGGCAAAGCGCATTAGGTGCCGTCTTCATCGCTGGCGTTTTATTTTTGATCATGAGTGTGACTAATATACGGCGGCTTATTTTAAATTCTCTGCCAGAAAGCCTATGTATTGCAGTCGCATCAGGGCTAGGTATTTTTATCGCGCTCATTGCATTAAAAACAGCAGGGATTGTCATCGCCAATCCGAAAACCATGGTCGCATTAGGCCACGTTGGTTCTTGGCAAGGTCTATTATTTTTATTTGGGTTTTGTTTTATCACGATACTGGAACATTACCAAATCCCAGGCTCTATTGTTATTAGCATCTTGGCCACGACCTTCCTCAGTATTATTTTTAAGATCAGCTCATTTCACGGCATTATTTCTTTGCCGCACCTAAACCACACCGCATTTTTAGCAATCGACCTTAATCATTTATGGAACCAACAAGGCATTGCAGTTATTTTGACCTTTCTTATTGTGGCATTATTTGATAGCACGGGCACCTTAGTGGGCCTGTTACAATTTTCCGGCCTCTCTAAGGACCCAAGAAAGACAGAACGTATTTCCAGTGCACTCGTTGCAGAAAGCATTGCCACCATCACAGGTTCATTAGTAGGCACATCCAGTACCAGCCCTTATATTGAAAGTTCTGCAGGCATTAAAGCCGGCGGACGCACTGGATTAACTGCAATAACAGTCGCGCTGTTCTTTTTATGCGCTTTATTTTTTTCTCCCCTCGCCCAAACCATACCCACTTATGCGACTTCCTCTGCACTGCTATTCATTGCCTGCTTGATGATGAGAAATTTGACCCACATTGATTGGAACAATTTAACGGAATGTATACCCAGCTTGCTCACAGCGCTAATGATCCCCTTCACTTTTTCCATCGCAGATGGTTTCGGCGTTGGTATTATTTCTTACGTCATTCTGAAAATTTGTTGTAAAAAAACACAAGACCTCAATCTGATGTTAATCGCGCTCGCACTTATTTTTATGGGGTATTTCATCTATATTGCACATTCTTAATTCATTTGATTTGTTCTTAAAATAAACATCAATAATGTTCATGTCTAAGTAATTTACATTCAAGTTCTCTAATGGTACAATCTTTTTGATTTTTATTTTTTTCAATACAAAGTGAGGATATATGGTTACAACAAAAATGACTAAGATCGGTGCGGCAATTGCTTCATCCTTCATGTTTGTTTCTCTAGCACATGCAGCAACTCCTGGTGCATATGCTGGTATTGGTTTGGGCGCAAGCAACATTAATAATGCAAGCAAATCAATGTTTCAGAGCACAACAGGTACCGCTGGCAAAGCCACAACACAAAGTGGCGGGCTCGGTGGAAAACTATTCGGCGGCTACAACTTCAACCAAAACTTTGGTCTTGAAGCCAACGTTGCAGAATATGCTCCTACAACTAACAAAATGACGTTAGGCAGCAGCACTGCATCAGCCAAGTACAAGATGACAGCGATTAGTCTTGTCGCCAAAGGATACTTGCCTGTTAAGGAAGACTTCGACCTGTATGCGTTAGGAGGCGCTGCTGAAGTTTACAGCAAAGTAAACTATAGCAATAACTCCAACGGCGCTATTGCGTTGAACTCAAATTTACAAACAGGTTCACACACCATTCGCAAATTACGTCCTGTAATCGGCGTTGGCGCGGACTACAACATCAACTCACACGTTACCACCGGTCTTGAATTTTCACACATCCAAGGCATTGGTAACACCAACACTAGCGCAAACGCAATTCCAAGCGCTAACATGTTAACATTGACTGCGGCTTATAACTTCGGTTAATCGTTACTGTCTCCTTTGTTTATCACCTTGGGCAGAACAAGCCTGGGGTGATAACTTCCTGACTTAAACCTTTAATTTTTTATTAAATGGCACCCAGGAATGAGATGCAATACAATAGATTCCATCATTTCGATTTGACACTCAGTAGGTTCAACGTTCCCTAGCTTTTCAAGAAATTCAATAGCGAGATAATTAAGTAATTCAACATGCCTGGTCATACAGATACCTTAAGTAGTTAAAAATGAGTCGGTACCTTGTTTTGCATGTGATTTATTGTTTTTTTAAATTTAAACAAAAAATTTATATAAGAAAAATAAATATTATTGCTAGCAAAATTAGATGGGAAAATTCGAGACCAAATTATATGAAAAAATTTTAATGTTTTCTATAAATAGGATTAATGGTATTATTCAAAAGATTTTTGTCCATATTACTACTATTACAATTAATTATGACCCTACGAAACGATGGAAATCACAAATTGCTCGCAAGGCATTCTTTATTATGGAAGCCAGAACGTCCTATTGCCCGTTCTGCCGCTGAACCATTTATTGATCAGCAAGAAAATAAGTCCTTTAACAATAAATCTACTTATGTTATTCCCTCTCTGTCAGTGATCAATCAGATGGCTGCCGGGGTTCCGGAAAATATTAAAGCAGAATTTAAAAAAACAATTCTAGTTGGCTGCCAACATAATCTTGAAACAACAGTCACTCTTTATAAAGCAATAAAAAGCCTAGGCATTAAAAGAATTTATTCCGTTGGAAAATGTTATTCAGATTCTGAAGTAATAAAACAAGCGATGGTACAAGAAGGCATTTGCCTTATGCCAAGTAATAGGCCTGCTATGGTCGGGGGATTTCAAGAGATATGCCGGCAAGACATTCGAGCAATGTGGAACCGTTGTAGCCAAGAACTTGACGATGATATTGAAACGATTATTGTATTAGATGACGGTGGACGCTGCCTTGAAGAAATGCCTCCTTACATACGGCTAAGTTATCGCGTGGCGGGGATAGAGCAAACTCGCGGAGGATTATATAGCCCTGTATTGAAGGAACTCCCATTTCCAGTCATTGAAGTTACTTCTTCTGCCCTTAAACGTGAAATTGAACCTACTTTTGTAGCAAAAGCAGTTATCAATGAACTAGAAAAAAAAATGGGAAGCATGATTAGCTTGTTTCATTTTAACAAAAAAACGGTGATTGGTATTATTGGTAATGGAGCAATTGGCTCCGCAGTAGCGCGATATTTTTTATCATTGGGCTATACAGTAGCAGTTTACGATGAAAGTCCAGATACTTTTAGAAATATTTCGCCTAAAAGTAAGTTATATCGAATGCCTTCACGAGAAGCTGTGATTTCTAATTCGTACTGTATCTTTGGCTGCACAGGAAAAGATGCTTTACGTGACATTCCTTTACTGGATGTCGTAAGTAAAGATACTATATTTATTAGCTGCACTTCTGAAGACCGTGAATTTTTGTCTATCTTACAAAGTATTCACAAAAAAAGCATTGTCGTTAGTGACCCTTTAGACGATATCATTTGTGTGAGTGAAAATGGCAGTAAAATTGTATTCGTGCGCGGTGGATACCCTTTCAATTTTAATGGAAAGCCGTGGAGTGTGCCCGCTAATGAAATTGAACCCATTCGGGGGGCGTTATTGGGTGCTGTCATCCAAGGTGTTATTTGCGCAAAAAAACCCGTAGGTGATGGTCTCACCATTAATCAAACTGAGCGTTTAATGTTAGATCCTTCTATTCAACAATTTGTTGTAGAGCAATGGAGAAAAACACCCGCAGCTGCTCAGCACTCAGTAGAGCTACTGGATTGTTTTAATGATTCAGAATGGATCAAGAAAAGTTCAGGCGGAACATATAGCCACCAAGCAGCGGTCAAACGTTGCTTTTCATTACAAGAGAAAGAGAAAAAAAATGACTCCACGACGTCTCTTTCTGAAAGACCTTTGTTACGCAGTCGTTTGTAATGAAAGTAGGGAACGCCAACGAATAATACACAGGCGATTTAGAAGCAGAACTAAGCAACTGAGGATGCATAAAAGTAGGCAAATGCTTTTTAAGCATGTAAATATCTAAAAACGCTTCTTGCAATCCTCGAGTCATTTTCGTTTTGTATATAGGGTGTGCTTAGGAAACAGTCATCAGGTTTAATCAAATGTGTTGTTTCGGCAAAGGTGTGTGAATTACACTACTTTACCGAAATGACACTATGACTCAGGTGTGCACCTTTGCCTGTGCTGCAACAACTATATTTTTATTTTGTGGCGAATTATCTAACTTTTCATTCAACGATTGTACCGTTTCATTTTCTATTTTAAGTTCAGCAGAAAATGTTTTTTCTGGTTTGATTGTCACTTTAATGTGCCTGTCTTTTAGTAATGCGGCGCAGGCTTGCAGCTGTTCCTGGCTGATACCATAAGGCATACCAATAGACAAGCCAATGCTTGAGTCCCAAAATGTACATTTTAAATTAAATAAGAGGTTGAGTTTTTCACTAATTTGATCCTTGATGGATAAGGGTTTAAATGGACGTGGACTTGCTGATGGCGTAGTGCCAGTGGTTGTCGTTGACGTTGACGTTGAGAACATGGTGCTACTTGATGTGCTCACATTTGAAGATGTTGTGCTAGCGGATTGTTTTTTTTCTTTCGATAATAAAATCGGTGGTGAGTTTATTTTCGTTACTTCAATTGCAGCTTCTGATCGCACGCGAGATGTTATTCCCATTTCACATATTTCTTCTAACAACGCTTGCTTTCGAGACTCTTTAGAGATCGTGGATATCATCATGTTAGCAAGTTGAGAAGATTTTTGTTGTATTTCATTCCATGAATCTTCATTTTCATATGCAAGATTAATATAAGGACCAATAAATATTTGATCTGCTTTCCCACCTTTCTTTAGCATCATGGGAAGCAGAATCGAATCTTCATAAAAAAACTTTTGCATAATCGAAGCGCCCGCTGCATCACAATAGCTCCATGCAATGGATAAATCACTTAAAATATCCAGTGTATTTACATAAATAGAAGTATTATCTAATAATGCACTCTCATGTCTTGATTCGTAATATGCTAATAGCGCTCGCGCATTCATGTTAGGATCTTTTCCTGCGCCAAGCTCTATTAACAATTTAATTAATTGATTTTGTATAATTGGATTGACATGACTTCTTGCAGCTAAAGCTAAAGCATCGCTAGGTAAGGTTGCTCCATGTTGTAGCAACAAGCGCACGACAGCAATATTGCCTTTTTCGATTGCTGCTTGTAATGGAGTGATATTATTACTAAAACCTTTATTAACAATATCTGAAGAACCTTTTCTATATTCTAGAAGATATTTGATTTTTTCATATGCTTCGGCGTCGTTCCAGGCGTTATTTACAATTAACGGGTAAAGATCATCAGCGATAATGTATATAGCCCAATTGGGACCATTTAGTACTTCAAAGGATGTTCCGGGCATGATGCGTATACTCCTAGGTATTATTTAGTGTTATTAATTTTAAACGAGTAAAAGGTGTATCTTCGGTAAAAATAATAGTACGGATTGTACACGATAGAATATTGTTAGAACAACAAATATCCGTTATAGAGCATGCTGTCTATTTTATGCGGGAACCGGGGTCAGAAACGGGGTCACCCATTTTCTGACCCCGTTTTGACCCCGTTTCGAGCATAAAATAATAACGAAATCGACCACATCTATTTTGGCTAGCCTAGGTGGTGCGGGAATTGAAGTGGGACAAGCAGGTCGTGAAATTAGTGAAGCAAAATCAGGAGAGAAAATGAGAGTGGCAGGGGTAGCTGGAGCGGAGTTGGCAGGAGAAGAATTAGGAGCTGGTATTTGTGATGCCCTATCCGGAGCAGCTGTAGCTGCAGCACCTGAATCAGCAGGTATTTCTTTGTTAGTGATCCCTGCAGCTGCCATGGTAGGTTGTGGAGCAGTGGGAGGATATGTAGCAAAACGTGCGGCGGAACATGAAGTTGATTATTTTAAAAGATTATTTTACAAAAAATTACAGTCAAAAAAAAATATTTTTATCAGGGTCGCTCCGGATCCCGCACAAATTTTCGTGATAGATCAGTGTTTTTATCTGGAACAGTTGACGAAAATTTTGCGGGATGACAGTTCTGATACATCAATGACGAAATTACCTAACCAATTACATTCAATAGCCTTTGATGTATCCCCTCAAACCCAGAATTACTCATAACAACAACATGGTCACCCGATTTTAATTGTTGCTTCAACCGCTCAACCAACATTTCCACGTTATCAAACAAACTCGTTGGCTGCGTAAAACTTTTTAATATTTTTTCAAGTTCCCAGGTATCCTGTTCGGGACGTTTACACACCACGATGTCTGCTGCACCCAATGCATCTTTTATCGCGTCTTTATGCACACCCGTACGCATCGTGTAAGAACCAAACTCCAATACTACGACCAACCGAGCATCCCCGATTTTGGCACGTAACCCTGCTAAAGTTGTCGCAATGGCCGTTGGGTGATGAGCAAAATCATCATAAATCGTAATGCCTGCTTTCTCCCCTTTCACTTCCATGCGCCGTTTGACGTTCTTAAAAAAAGGCAATGCTTCCACTGCCTGTTCCACCTCCACCCCCGCATGCTGTGCAGCGGCAATGGCCGCAAGTGCATTTTCTACATTATGCAGCCCTAATAAATCCCACTTTACTTCACCTTGCTTCGTTCCATTATGTATCACTGAAAAATAACTTCCATCGGCTTTTAGCAACTCCGCTTGCCAAGCACCTGTCTTTCCGCCAAAGGTAACAACCGGTGTCCAACAACCCTTTTCCAAGGTGGCCTGTAAATTTTTATCATCCGCATTCCGAATAATTAATCCATTGCCTGGCACTGTCCGCACCAAATAATGAAATTGCTGCTTAATCGCTTCTAAATCAGGAAAAATATCCGCATGATCATATTCCAGGTTATTTAAAATTAAGGTCTTTGGATGATAATGTATAAATTTAGAGCGTTTATCGAAAAACGCACTATCATACTCATCTGCTTCAATTACAAAACAAGGCCCTTTACCAATACGAGCAGAAACACCAAAATTTTCTGGAACGCCCCCTATTAAAAATCCAGGCGCTTGTTGCGCATATTCAAGTATCCAAGCCAATAAACTTGTCGTCGTCGTTTTACCATGCGTACCCGAAACCGCTAAAACCCAACGATCACGTAAAATAGTTTCAGCCAGCCATTGCGGCCCTGAGACATAAGGCAAGTTCTTTTCTAACACGTATTCCATGGCCGGATTGCCGCGTTTAATCACGTTCCCCACAATGACACAATCAACATTAGAATCAATATGTTGCGCATCAAATCCATTAAATAGTTGAATACCTTGCGCAGCCAGTTGTGTACTCATGGGTGGATAAACATTTAGGTCAGAACCCGTCACTTCATGCCCTGCCTGCTTCGCAATTTGGGCTATCCCTGCCATGAAGGTGCCACAAATTCCTAAAATGTGGATATGCATACATTACCTCTCTCTTCAGATTGTGATACTATTACCTCAGTTTTGTCCGAGTATAGAGTAAGCCCAAGGATGGGAACAAGGATGAATATCGATACCACGCAGGCATTATTTGATGCCATACCTGAAAGCGCCGTCTTGCTAGACAAGACTGGACGTATCATCGATTGGAACCATGGCGCCACCTCCTTATTTGGCTATTATAAAAAAGAAGTGCTAGGTAAATCGCTTAATTTAATTTATCAACAAAATTATCCTTTTCCCAAAATCATCCAAGAAACATTGCCGCAACAAAAAAAATGGCAGGCTGAAACTCGTTATGTCCGTAAAAATGGCATCAAAGGCCTTTGCAATACCTGGGCCAGTTTGATCAATCCCCATGCCCAACATAAAGCAGCTGCGATCATCACTCATCATGATATTTTGAACCATAAGATGATAGAAACGGACTTGCAGAACCATGTTGCAAAATTACATCGTCAATTGCAAGAACAAATGGATCTCAGTCACACGACCCACCATTTATTATTGAAATCATTACACACGCTCGAAAATAATGAAAAAACATTACGCGAAAACAAATTGCTATTTGATTTGTTAGTAGAAAATACGACCGATGTTATTTCTCGGCATGCCCCCGATGGAACTTATCTGTATGTGTCCCCTTCATCGAAAACACTTTTAGGCTATAAACCCGAGGAATTATTGAATTGTAACTTATATAAATTTATCCATTTTGATGATATAAAAAAATTAAAAAAATTGTTTAATCAACGAAAAAACAACGCTAACCATCAAGTGGTTTCCTACCGGCTACGGAAAAAAGAAGGTGATTATCGTTGGTTTGAAAGCAACATTCGTATTCTTTACGATGAAAAAACCAAATCCATTCGTGAAATACAAGCCGCCTCACGCGATATAACCGATCGGGTACTGGATAAAAGAGCGCGTTTACGCGGCCAACAATTGGCGCATGTATCGCGTCTTAGCAGCATGGAAGAAATGGCGTCTGGCATGGCGCATGAAATCAGCCAGCCGCTCTCTGCCATCATTAACTATACACAAGGTTGTGTGCGTTATTTAGAAAATAAACAACATGACCCCAATCAATTAACTGAAATCATGAAAAAAGCCGTTGTTCAAGCGCAACGCGCAGGTGAAGTCATTCATCGTTTGAAAAATTTCTTTTGCAAAGGCCAATTACTCAAGACCCCCTGCAAAATCAATAGTCTGATTCGCGAGACAGTCACTTTAATCCGCAATGATATCAATACGGCTAAAGTAAAAATCGAATTTAATTTCTGTAAAAATGTACAACTCATTTTTGCTGATATTATTCAATTACAGCAGGTGCTGTTAAATCTCATTCAAAATGCCATCGATGCCATGCAAGAAATAGACCCTAAATTAAGAAAAATCAGCATACAAACAAAAACGCTGGATGCCAATGCCATTGAAATTACGTTACAAGATACAGGCCCTGGTTTTACAAAAGATATCGCACAGAAAGTATTTGAGCCGTTTTATACAACCAAAGCACATGGTCGAGGCATGGGGCTCGCTATCTGCCGCTCTATTATTGAAGCGCACGGCGGACAATTTATTATTAATCCCAATACCACGAACAATAGTTGGATACGCTTTATTTTGCCTATTAATTAAAGAACTGGGAGGCCCTTATGTCACTGGAAGCCATTGTTTACGTTGTTGATGATGATGCCGCGATGGTTGAATCATTGTCCTGGATCATTGAGTCCGTGGGTTTAAAAGTAAAAATTTTTACTCAAGCCCAAGATTTTTTAGATGCCTATAAACCAGAACAACCTGGATGCTTACTGCTTGATGTACGCATGCCCGGCATGAGCGGGCCTGAATTACAAAGTAAATTACTAGCGCTTAATGCAACGCTGCCTATTATTTTTATCAGTGGGCATGGCGATGTACCGCTCGCAGTACGTGTCATGAAAGCAGGGGCAGTTGATTTTCTAACTAAACCCTTTAATGATCAGGTCTTATTAGAAAGCATTAACAGAGCATTGCGCTTTGACAAAACCAATCGTGAGAAACAACAAGAAAACGCACAAGCTGAAGCAAAATTTGCTTTGTTATCGCCGCGCGAAATACAAGTACTACAAGGTATTGTCTCTGGCAAACAAAACAAAGTCATTTCAGCCGAACTGATGATTTCACTCAAAACCGTAGAAGCACATAGAGCCTCGGTCATGAAAAAAATGAGCGTCAGGTCTGTACCAGAGCTAGTCAAGTTAGTGCTCACGAATGGCGTTCAAGACCCAGTCACACAAGAATAGTTTTTGGTCAAAAGCGGTAAACCATGCTCTTTTATCGCATATCACCCTAAATTTGTAGGGAAAAACCCTCAATTTCTACAGGGTCTTTAAGCATACTTCCGTTGGTTTTTGCTAATTTCACTCAGTAAATAAACATGAGATGATGGCGATCCCTGTTAGAAAATTATTAGGGAAAAACGACTAACAGGTAGTAATAGACCGAATATACGTTAGGGAGAATGGCCATGGATGCACTGAGAAATGTTTTATTAGTTACAAATGCAACGACTGATACAGAAATCACCCAAATCAAACAAGTCATTGCCAAAGTCGCAAGACCCCATTTAAGAATTAAGCTTAGCCTAGTGCATATCATCCCAACCTTGCCTACTTGCTATTTCAATATACCTTCCATGGTATTGTTAGCAGAACGTTATTATGAAGAAGCAAAGCAGTCATTGTCTTATGTAGGTAATTTTTTAGACATTCCTTCTAGCGACCAATGGTTAATCACCGGCCGCGCTCGGTCTGAAGTACTGCGCCTCGCTAATAAATTAAATACCCATTTTATTTTAGCCAGCAGCACTACGATACCTGAATTACATAAAACATTTATGTTTACTAGAAAAGTTCAAAATCCTACTCCGATTCGAGCTATTGCCCAAGCGGGTTTGCTTGATATTGCAAATCAATAAACGATTTCCACCACTACTCAAACCGTAGAGCAGGATTTCCTGCACTACGGGATGAGACCAACAAGCTAATCCCCACTTGATCTTATTACAATAACCAAGCTATAGTTCGCCGAATTGTTCTCAAATGGAGCTAAGAATCATGTCTCAAAACAACGCCCTTTATGCGCAATCAGGCGGAGTGACTTCCGTTATCAATGCTTCGGCCTGCGGTGTCATCCAAACTGCGAGAAAACATCCCGATCAAATTGGTAAGGTTTTTGCCGCACGCAATGGCATTATAGGCGCGCTTACGGAAGATTTAATTGATACCAGCCATGAATCAGATGCTGATATCGCAGCATTGCGGCATACGCCAGCGGGTGCATTTGGCTCTTGTCGGCATAAATTAGGTTCTTTTGAAAAACATCGTGCTCAATATGAACGCTTGATTGAAGTGTTTTCAGCCCATCAAATTCGCTATTTTTTTTATAATGGCGGCGGTGACTCACAAGACACGGCCTATAAAGTATCGCAGATAGGCCAAACATTAGGTTATCCCATTACCTGTATTGGTATTCCCAAAACAGTCGATAATGATTTGCCTTTTACCGATAACTCACCAGGCTTTGGTTCGGTAGCAAAATACGTTGCCGTTTCTATTCGTGAAGCGGGACTTGATGTTGCCTCGATGGCTTTGACATCCACTAAAGTATTTATTATGGAAGTGATGGGACGTCATGCAGGTTGGATTGCTGCAGCAGGCGGATTGGCTGCTGAAAATAAGGGAGATGCACCGCATATTATTTTATTTCCTGAAATTCCGTTTGCGCCCGATGCGTTTCTAAAACGTGTCGATGAATGTGTAAAAAATTATGGTTCTTGCTCTATTGTGGTATCGGAAGGATTGCATAACCAGGATGGAACGTTTGTTTCAGAATCCGGTTTAGTGGATGCGTTTGGTCATAAACAATTAGGCGGTGTTGCGCCGGTCATTGCCAGCCTTATCAAAGAAAAACTCGGCCTCAAATATCATTGGGCCATCGCGGATTATTTACAACGCGCGGCAAGGCATATTGCCTCCAAAACCGATGTAGAACAAGCGTATGCTTTAGGAAAGGCGGCTGTTGAATTGGCCTTGGCGGGGAAAAATGCGGTAATGCCTATTATTGTGCGTAGGTCAAACCATCCTTATCAATGGACCATTGATGAAGCGCCGCTTGAAAAAGTGGCCAATATCGAAGTCAAAATGCCGCGTGATTATATTAGCGAGGATGGTTTTGGTATTACCGAAAAATGCCGTCATTATTTGGCGCCCCTTATCCAGGGAGAAGATTATCCTCCTTATCAACATGGCTTGCCTTGTTATGTTAAATTAAAAAATATTGCTGTTGAAAAAAAATTAGAAACGGTGTTTCAGATTTAGAGTAATCAGGTGAATCCATTGCCTAATATAAAAAATATTATTGCTATTGCCTCCGGAAAAGGCGGCGTAGGAAAATCAACGACTGCGGTCAATCTTGCTTTGGCATTTTCAAAGGAAGGAGCGCGTGCAGGCCTATTAGACGCAGATATTTACGGCCCCAGCCAGCCTTTGATGCTAGGCGTGACTGATCGTCCTGAAATAAAAGATAAAAAAACCCTGCTGCCTGTCATGGCACATGGTATTCAATCCATGTCCATTGGTTATTTGATTGATGAAACGTCTCCTATGGTATGGCGCGGGCCCATGGTCAGCATGGCACTACAACAATTATTAAATGATACCCAATGGGACAACTTAGATTATCTGATTATTGACTTGCCGCCTGGTACGGGTGATATTCAATTAACGCTTGCTCAAAAGGTCCCTGTCACGGGAGCGGTGATTGTTACAACACCTCAAGATTTAGCATTATTGGATGCAAGGCGTGCGCATGAAATGTTTCGCAAAGTCAATGTGCCTGTTTTGGGTGTGATAGAAAATATGAGTATCCATATTTGTTCTCAATGCGGCCATCAAGAACCTATTTTTGGCACAGGGGGCGGTGCACAGATGGCGGAACAATATGCTATCGAATTACTAGGCCAACTACCTTTGGACAGACATATTCGAGAACAGGCAGATGGAGGCAACCCGACGGTGGCGGCTGAACCGGAAAGCGCGAATGCCCTGCTTTATCGAAATATTGCTAAACGTATTATGGCGAAACTGGCCTTGCAAGAACCCTCCAAATCAAGTAAGTTCCCAACCATAGTGATTAAAAACGATTAGGACGCCCTACCATGAGCATTAAAGCAGACAAATGGATCCGTCGTATGGCGGAACAATATAATATGATTTCACCTTTTGAACCTCAACAATTACGCACCGCTTCTGCCGGCAAAATTATTTCTCATGGTACTTCGAGCTATGGCTATGATATTCGCTGTGCGAGCGAATTTAAAATTTTTACTAACATTAATTCAGCCATCGTTGATCCTAAAAATTTTTCTGAACATAGCTTTGTGAATATCTCAGCGGATGTTTGCATCATTCCTCCTAACTCATTTGCCTTGGCACGTAGCATTGAGTATTTCCGTATTCCTCGAAATATTTTAGTACTTTGTGTGGGTAAATCGACTTATGCTCGATGCGGCATTATCGTCAATGTCACACCGCTTGAACCTGAATGGGAAGGACATATTACGCTAGAATTTTCTAACACCACTCCCCTGCCCGCTAAAATTTACGCTAACGAAGGTGTGGCTCAATTATTATTTCTTGAATCAGATGAGGTTTGTGATACGTCTTATAAAGACCGTGAGGGGAAATATCAAGGGCAGCAAGGGGTGACGTTGCCGATTGCTTGATGGATGGAATGATTTTTTTATTTACCCCCCCTTCCTGACCTTCCCCCTGAGGGGGAAGGAACGTTCTAACTGTTATTCTTCACCTTCATCCGCATCACCAGCTGACGTTTCTGTCAGTGGAATGTGGCGGCTGGCATTGACTTGTTCGCGTAGTTCTTTGCCTGGCTTGAAGTGAACGGCGTGTTTGGGTTCGGTGACCAGTTTTTCTCCAGTCTTAGGATTGTGGGCGCGGCGGGGGGGGCGATAGTGAAGGCAGAAGCTGCCAAAGCCACGGATTTCGATGCGCCCGCCATCGCTGAGAACATCAGCCATCTTCATCACGATATGATTAATGCTTAGCGCAATGTCTTTTTCGGGAAGGTAAGATAGCTTTTTACTAACTTCGACAATCAATTGTGATTTGATTAGCATGTGTTTCAGCTGTAGCGCTGCCTCCGTTTGGTTAAATATTACAGACACCCAACTCTAAAAAATTATATCCCTTTGAACAATATAGTATATCTTTAAGAATAAGTCCAGTATGACAAAGAAGTACGTACCGTGTAATATATATACCTTTCTAAAGGCAGGACTTCTACGCCTATGCGAACAACTTGGTTAGTTGGGTCAATCATTTTGATCTGTTTCATGACAACGTCTGCGTTGGCAGTAAAGATGGGCTCGCTGTATAAAGGCACCGTTCCTGTGACGACCCAAGCAACTGAGGAGCGCAACCAGGCAATCCAGCAAGCACTAGAACAAGTCATGATTAAAGTCAGCGGAACTGATCAGATTTTAAATAATCCCAAGTTCAAGTCTATTTTATCTTCCGCAAGCACGCTCATGCAGCAATTCAGTTATACCACACCAACTCCAGGCAAAAACTCAGCCCCTTATTTATTAGAGATACAATTTGATCCCACTGGTGTAAACCAATGGCTGCGCGATGCAGGTGCAACCACCTGGGGACAAAACCGGCCATTGGTCCTTGCTTGGATTGCTTATGAGGCGCCAGGACATCCTGCAGAAATGATAAGTAGTGACTCCCTGAATGATGTCCCGGCATTATTAAAACAAAATGCGGAAAAGCGCGGGCTGCCGTTTATCCTGCCTGTCATGGACATGACTGATTTGACTCAGGCTTCTGTTAAAGATGTCACCGACATAGCCATACCTAAATTACTTGATGCAGCAAAACGTTATGCCAGTGATGCTATTTTAATAGGACATATCACACAGGACAGTAATCAATTGGTCTCGCAGTGGAAACTCCTGTTAGGCAATGATCAATGGAACTGGAACTTATCTGGAAAAAGCATGAATGAAATAGCCCCTGCACTCATTGCCGATATTACTAATACCTTGGCTGCCCGTTTTGCGGTTGTCACAACTAATACTGTGCAAAAAGATATGCCGATGAAAGTAACGGGTATTACGCATTATCGTGACTGTGCTCAATTGACACGGTATCTGAGTCATTTGCCGCCTGTTGCAAACGTAGAAATTACAAAAATATTGGCGGACAATGATGTGGTCTTGAAGATAAGCTTACGCAGTACTCAGGAATCTTTTATTCAAGCGCTTTCCCTAGGGAAAAAATTAACTCCCATGGATCCTGCTTCCAATCCAATTGACACGATGGTGGTTTACAAATGGAACCCTTAACGCTGCGTACCTGGAACCTATTCTATGTTTTTTTTAGTCTTCTGGCTTTGGGTTGGCTGCTTTATTTATTGGCGCCTATTTTAACGCCTTTTTTGACCGGAGCATTGTTAGCTTACTTGGTGGACCCGCTCGTCACTCGGCTTACGCGCTTACATTTATCGCGTTTATTTAGCGTGATTATTATATTTTGTTTATTATTTTCAGTGATTGTACTGCTTATCTTATTTCTTGTGCCCTTGATTCAAAACCAATTGGAAAATTTATTTGATGCACTGCCAGGCATCATCGATTGGGCACAGCAAAAAGCCATACCTTGGTTTGCAAACCAATTAGGTTTTCAGGAGCCAAGCATGAGCACGATCAAGTCCACCTTAGTTGAGCATTTGACTAGACCGGGAGAGACGACAGGGAAGTTCTTTAATTCAGTTTTGCATTCTGGCGTAGTCTTAATGGAATGGGTGATGCATTTAATTTTGATCCCTGTCGTCACATTTTATTTATTGCTGGATTGGCAGAAAGTCATTACTAACATACGGAATTTAATCCCACGCCGCATTGAGCCGACGGTGGTGAAATTGACTAAAGAATGTAATGCTGTTTTAAGCGCATTTTTCCGTGGTCAATTAATCGTTATGATAGCACTTGGGACACTTTACTCGATTGGTTTGACGCTCATTGGTCTGCATATTGGTTTAATCCTAGGTATTATCATTGGCTTTATTAGTATCGTGCCTTATTTGGGTGTTATTGTCGGTATTCTTTCCGCCAGCATTGCAGCGTATGTTCAATTTGGCACTTTTTCATCTATCGTATTAGTGTTGGTGATATTTGTGGTTGGACATCTCATTGAGCATCTGTACCTAACACCCAAATTGGTGGGAAACCGAATTGGTTTACATCCCGTCGCTGTCATTTTTGCTATTTTGGCGGGCGGAAAATTATTTGGATTTTTTGGCGTGTTGTTAGCGTTGCCTGCAGCAGCTGTCATTATGGTATGGTTACGTTTTTTAATGACACATTATCATGCGAGCCATCTTTACCGATGAATACACATAATCAACTAACTCTAGGTGTCGGCCTGAAAGATGAGGCCACTTTTTCTAATTTTTTTCTAGGCAAAAATGTGCAGCTTGTCACTGCGTTAAAAAACACCGTACTTCATGAAGGTGAACGCGTGATTTATTTTTATGGTGCCGGCGGACAAGGTTGTACGCATCTACTACAAGCTTGCTGCCATGCAGCTCATCAAAGCAAACGAAGTGCGGTATATGTGCCGTTAAGTCACCACACTGAACTGATGCCTGAAATTTTTGAGGGACTTGAATCACTCAACTTAGTTTGTATTGATGATGTGCATTTAATTGCTGGAAAACCGGCGTGGGAAGAAGCTTTATTTCATGTCTACAATCGTATTCAAGATGCAGGCAGTCGTTTGATTGTGACGGCAAACGCTGCGCCCAAAGCGTTGGGCGTCACGCTGCCTGATATGATGTCACGTTTGACATGGAGTATTGTATTTCAAATACAGCCACTCTCGGACGTTGAAAAATTGGAAGCATTGATGATGCGGGCGGAACGGCGCGGAATAACGCTCAATGAGGAAGTGGGAAAATTTATTCTCATTCATTGTCCTAGGCATATGTCTACGTTATTTGCAGCCTTGGATGTACTAGATAAAATGTCTCTTGCAGCACAACGCAAATTAACCATTCCTTTTGTGAAGGAAGTATTACAAATTTAGGAGCTCTCGTGATGTCGCAAATTAAACAAATTAAAGCGTTAGAAATTTTAGATTCACGCGGCAATCCGACTGTTGCAGCAGAAGTTATCTTGACCACAGGACAATCTGGCTATGCTGCAGTGCCTTCAGGTGCTTCAACCGGTTCACGCGAAGCATTGGAGCGGCGAGACAAGGACGCAAAACGTTATCAGGGTAAAGGCATATTGAAAGTGGTGACTTCCATTCAAGATGAAATCTCTCGTGCCTTGCAAGGCCAGGACGTAACAAACCAGAAAAAAATCGATGAAACATTGATTGCTTTGGACGGCACTGCTAATAAAGGACGTTTAGGAGCCAATGCAACGTTAGCTGTTTCTCTTGCGGCCGCCAAAGCGGCTGCCGCATGGAAAGGACTGCCGCTTTACGTGTATTTAGGCGGAAATAAGGCATGTGAGTTACCTGTACCCATGATGAATATTATTAATGGCGGCGCTCATGCTGATAACAATTTAGATGTCCAAGAATTTATGATTTTACCGGTGGGCGCGGAAACATTCGCCGAGGCAATACGCTATGGCGTGGAGGTATTTCAGCAATTAAAGCAAGTTTTACATCAACGTGGTTTGAATACCAACGTAGGTGATGAAGGCGGTTTTGCGCCCAATGTACCCAATAATGCAGCAGCACTGGAGATGATTTTACAAGCCATTACGCTTGCAGGATTTAAACCTGGCAGTGATATTTGTTTAGGATTGGACGTAGCAAGTAATGAGATGTATCACGAAGGAAAATATTGTTTGTCCGCCGAAAATAAAAAACTCACCGCAGCGGAATTTACCGATTATCTGGCACAACTCGTTAAACAATATCCGATTATCAGTATTGAAGATGGCATGGCGGAAAACGACTGGGAAGGATGGCAAATTTTAACAACTAAACTAGGCAAGAAAATTCAATTAGTCGGCGATGACTTATTTGTAACCAATACACAATTATTAGAAACAGGCATTCAAAAACAGGTCGCCAACGCGATTTTAATCAAACCTAATCAAATTGGCACTTTGACTGAAACGTTGGCCGCCATTCAGATGGCACAACAAGCACGTTATAATACGATTATTTCGCATCGCTCGGGTGAAACGGAAGACACGACCATTGCTGATTTAGCGGTTGCAACCGGTGCTGGACAAATAAAAACGGGTTCATTGTGCCGTTCTGACCGAGTGGCCAAATACAACCGCTTACTGTACATTGCCGCTGAACTGCAAGACCGAGCGCACTATGCGGGACGTAACGTATTTTTAAAGAAGTTTCCGGAAATTTTTTCCGCAAAAAGCGGGGTTTCTTCTGAAATATAGGGAAAAAAATGCAACCTAAAGGACATATCCAATTTAAGTTATTATCTATTATCATGATAGTGTTGTTGGTATTTTTACAATACAAGCTTTGGTATGGCGCCGGCGGGATAAAAGATAGAATGGCGCTAAAAAAACAATTGGCCGGCCAAACACAAACCAATGATGGATTAAAACAACAAAATGCGGAATTAATGCGTCAAATACATTACCTGCAAAATAACCAAGATGCAGTGGAGTCGCGTGCCAGGCAAGAATTAGGTATGATAAAAAAAGATGAAACATTTTACCAGGTGATGAAATGAGAATATTGGTTAGTAATGATGATGGTGTCCTAGCGCCTGGATCAGCTATTTTAGCGCAAAAATTAAGTGAAATTGCCGAGGCGATCGTTGTCGCGCCCGACCGTAATCGCAGCGGCGCAAGCAACTCTTTATCGTTGGTCAATCCCCTGCGCATTACAACGGCAGAAAATGGTTTTTATAGTGTCAATGGAACGCCTACCGATTGTGTCCATATTGCCATCACCGGCTTACTAAAACACCTGCCAACTATGGTCGTGTCTGGTATTAATGAAGGCACAAACTTAAGTGACGATGTCCTGTATTCAGGTACAGTGGCTGCGGCAATGGAAGGACGTTTTTTAGGGGTGTCTTCTATCGCTGTGTCTCTTGCAGGCCCCAAATGCCTGCATTATGAAACGGCAGCGCATATTACTAAACTCTTAGTGGTTCGTTTAGAGAAAGACCCTTTGCCTAAACATACCATTTTAAATGTGAATGTACCGGACGTACCCCTTAGTGAAGTAAAAGGCATTGAGGTCACGCGTTTAGGAACGCGGCATATTGCAGAACCTACTATTAAAACGGTAGATCCCCGCGGCCGCCGCATTTATTGGATAGGGCAACCAGGCCCTGAAGAAGATGCAGGACCAGGAACAGATTTTTACGCCGTTAATGCAGGCTATGCTTCCATTACGCCTTTACAATTGGATTTGACCCATTATGAAGTATTTGAGCAATTGTCTGGCTGGGTCAAAGCGATAAATTTGGGATAGGACCACATGCTACGGTTTCTTACTAAAATAATTATCTTGGTTCTCATTGTTAATTTAACTGCCTGCGCCAGCAGAACAGATTCTGCGCCTGTCAGCGACATTAATACCATTGAAGCACTGCCAAAAAATGGCATTTATCGGGTTACAGCGGGCGAAACGCTTTATTCCATCGCATGGCGTTATGGCTTAGATTATCGTGATATTACACAACGTAATCATTTAACGCCGCCTTTTCATATTCA
>JAHFSI010000025.1:20885-24113 GCA_023265835.1 Legionellales bacterium | reverse complement strand
CTTTTGCCTTGCAGTTCTTTATGCCTGATGCAAGGTACGTCGAAAAAGGATGATATTTATCAAAAGCGTAGGAAACTACAACCTCTTTTTTTAGAGAAATCCCATACTGGAAATGTATCTGCTACATATCGAACTTCTACTGATCCATTAATTGGCATCATTCTGGAACTGAATTGTTATTTTGATTTCAGGACTCCTAATAGAACTATCACTATATTACCATTATCAATAGAAGAACAAAAAGCCCTAGGCATATCATCAAAAAATAAAGAAAATAAGATACATACTCAAGAACACGATCGCCTATATGAACTCTGGAAAAAAGAAATACCAAAAATAAATCCTAGAAGCGACTTGGAATCTAAGTTCGAAAATAAACAAATGCCAAACAATCTACCGACAAATAGTAATTCAGCTGGTTCAACACCAGAGAAACAGATTCAGCTTAGTTCTACTACAACGTTTTTACTAAGCACGTTTTCATATACTACTCCAACCTTGTCCTTACCGTGCACTTTAGAAAAACCTCTTGCTGAAGCTAAACAAGATTCTATTCCTGTAATAGAAAATAAAGAAGAAAAAATTAAATCCTCACAAAGGATATCAGAAAAACCAATGACAATAGATGATCAACAGACAAGTACTTCTTCATCTTCTATCCCTTCTTTTTCTATTAATAAAACAAAAGAATTTAATCCAGGCGTTCCACACTCTGATTTACAAGATTACTCCAAAATTAAATTTCATTCTTTCCAAGCTAGGCTACAAAAAGAAAGCAATAAAAAACGTAGAAAATCCGATGCCAAAAATACAGATATTTCTAAAGAACCGCCGCTTACTGAAAATGCAGCTATTTCTGAAGGGCTGTCATTTAGCGAAGATGCACTATTTGCTATCGGACATTACGGTGAAAAGTATATATATGAAAAACTGAAAGCACATTATCTTAAAAAATATTCACCTGCAAAAATAATAAAAGATAACGACAAAGGCTGCACTTTAATTAGCGAACCAAATGACAGAGAAGTAATATTGAGATGGTATGATAAGCCAAACAAAAGAGTTAGAAATCCAATAGATATAAAACTTACCAAGAGAAAAAGAAGTAATCATTTCGTTTTAAAGAGACGCTATATAGAAATAAAAACAACTACTTCTGCCAGTGGTTATATCGCACATATCACTGAAAATGAATTCGAAAAAATGAGAAAACACAGAAAAAAATACACTCTTTTTAGAGTATCAAATGTCGAGAAAGCCAGAAAAATTGAAGATATTTACGTGGAAAAAATAAAAGATCCCCTACAAAAAATAATAGATGGCAAATTACCTATTCATAAAATTAAATTAAAAATATAATCTTCGCCGAGCAAATCACATCATTTTGCAGAAAGGCCAAGACTTTTTCTCTAAATGATTGGGGTCGACGAAGGTTCATCGATATGTTTCAGCGCATCGTTTGTTTGTTGCAGTAGCATCATTTTACTTTTTATTGCAGGTGCACATTAGGCGCAAGGAAAAAGATGAAAGCTATCGAGTGGGGTAAAGACAAATAAGCAACTGCAGGTAGAACGAGGGATAAGCTTTGAGGCTATAATAGTTGCTATTGAGCAGGGTAAATTGGTAGATATCATTCCAAACCCACGGCTACGCGGGCGGAGCCCGCGCTTAACGCCGCCAAAAGGGGAGATCGCGCAACAAATTAAGATTAATTGCTACCATTCATTTTCAAAGACAAAAAATTTATATTCGACATGTCTTAACACATGCGGAATATGATAAAAATACTTGGAAAAAATAGAGGAACACTTTATGAGACAACAACTAGTAGAAGCAATCAAATACTGGGACCATATTGCGCCTATCGCTCATTATCCCAAAAACAAAAAAGAATTTAATTTTTTAGTGAATCAGCTTGATGAATTATTAAAAATTGTTGGTGATGATGAAAGCCATCGCTTGATGGGCCTAGTTGATGTGATCAGCAATTTGATTGCTTCTTATGAGGAAGAGCATTTTAAAATTCCAGCAAAAAAAGGCATCTCTGCGTTAAAATTTTTACTGGAATCACATAACTTAAGGCAATCTGATTTATCAAAAATTGCGAGCCAAGGTGTCCTTTCAGAAATTATTCGTGGAAAACGAGCATTAAATTTGCGGCAAATAAAGTTATTGGCTAAATATTTTCAGGTGGATGTTTCTACTTTTATTGATGAGAATTAATTCTAAAAAATCTTCTACAAAAAAAATAGATGGTGAATCACCTATTCATAAGCCGTTGCATAGGCGTTGTTGCGTAAATCAACCGATTGAAAATATTAAAGATTGCGAGCAGTGCTGATATGGCAGGACTCAAAGCTAAAACAGTATTTCACGCTCATAACTGCCTCAAGCGTTTCAACAAAGATGGTGATGAGCCTGTAGCAACCGGAGAAGAAACAGTTGTAAGAACAGACTGTTGCAAATCTACCTGCTTCTCCGAGCTGTTCTCGCTAAAAAATTTGAATTTTTGGCTTTGATTTAACTGTAAACGTTTTCGCGAAGATGTTGCTCGCAACAAGGGCTCCACACAATCATTATAGGGCTTTTGTTTCATAGCATAATCCAGCAAATTACATGAATTTGGAGCGGTTGAATAAAGTAATTCATCGAATTTCGGTTGCTCTGTCTCATTAAATCGCAATGTATCGATGAAACTTTTTTCACTCAAAATAACATTAAAAAAAATGGATAATCGTTTAGCAGGAACTGTTTTTAAAACATCTAAAAAAGTATTATCTGGTTCATAAGCCAAAATATTTTTAATAAAACCAGCAACACCTTTTTCCTCATCAAAGAGCATAGCTTCATCAAGGACAGCAGATTCTTTACGAATAGCATTGGCGCCCGTATCCGGACTGATTAATACACCCCAATGATCACGAAGCCGGCTGGTCAATTTTAATATTCATTAACAATCAATGCCTTACGGTGCTTTAGCTAACTTTAAATCGTATCTTAATAGCTCATAATAGTGGATATCATACCTTGGTTTGCTACAAATTTGCTACAGTGTTTGTTATTCAGCTCTCGCATGCTACGAATTACTGTGTCCTCATGGCGCAAGCGGCGTTCACTCGCTTATTAGATAGCAATGATAGCAATTATCCGAACAGTGCAGGTTCATATTTGGCAAATTATTGAGAAACAAGTCGTGCCTTATTTCTTTTTGTTATGTCTTCTTGGTTG
>JAHFSI010000025.1:0-20869 GCA_023265835.1 Legionellales bacterium | reverse complement strand
TTCACCAATTCTGCTGTTTTTTTATTCTGTTCACTATTTGCGTATCCTGCGTAAAATAAAGTTAAGTGCAGAAGCGGCTTAATGTTTACTAAGCCGGCTTTCTCTCTAGCTAGTGCATCAGTGGTATTTTTTCTTGCTGTTGTTTGATTTTCTATCCATTGTCCAACACGATTAGGCATGTTTTTTTCTTTAAATGCCTGCGCCAAACAAAACATATTTAAATTTAGCATGGCTTGCAGTCCTGCTTCATTTTCAGCAATCATTTCAATAATAGCAATCGGTTTACGAGGTGCTATGTGATAAATCCAACACACAGCTAATGCCATACAAATTCCATTATCTTTGCCGACGATAGGTTCTATCACCCAGCTCTTCTTATGATATTCGTATGGACCGGGAGCAAAGAATGCAAGTTCTTCTAAATGAGGGAAGCCACATTGTAATAAAATATCGTTCTGCAACGTTCGGCTATCTGGTAATAAAACACCGCTCACAGGTGCGTTATCAGGTGGATTTATCCTTAGAGACAGAAACGCCTCATTCTCTGTCGCCTGAAAAATGTCAGATCTTTGATTGAAGGGTATACTTAAATTAGAAAGCTGTTCTTGACTTTTCTCACTTAATTCTAGCTCTTGACTGACAAGGTTACCCATTTTAAGCCATGTAACAGTAATGCATTTGCAATTATTTTTTTGTGCTTGTAATACAATCGTAAGTCTGTCCATTACAGACAAAGGAATTGTTACGTCTGTGGATATTAAAAAAAACCTATATTCTTCACTTAGACTGTCTTTTACTTCTTGACCCTTGCTTTCTCTTACTTCTTGATCTTTGCCTTCTTTTATTTCTTGAGTTTTATTTTCGACGTTATCAGTTATTTCTGCTGATTTTCCCTGTGAAGCCTCGATCTCTTGCATTCGCTCCCATAATTTAGGATGCTGAGCCTGTATCTGAGACACAGTCTCTTCTTGTTTTTTTGGCTGGCCTTTAACATAAGCGAAAATATGAACTATTCCTACAATAGGTATCAGTGCTATTGTTAATAATATGCCTAATAAGCCACGCGGAATTTCAAGCACATAACCTACGAATCCTGCAAAAAAACGAAGAAGCCCATTTTGCTTTCGATCACTAGCAAATGCTAGCAAGCGACGGCTAATTAAAGGGAAAATTAATAGATCCAATACTCCTTTTCGCCCCCCCCTGTCACATACATGTCATAATGATTACCCATTAAAACATGGAAAGTATCTGCGACCCCCGTCCAAAAACCCTCTCGATAAATACGCGCCATTGGATATTCTGGATGTTCGATAACACGATCCAAAGGATTTAAAGAATCAATCATTTCAGTACCTTGCAAATGGTAGTTGGGGTGCCTTGAAGGTATCACGACATATTTAATTCCTGATTTTTTAAACCAATTTTTAACGCGAGTGAGCATTTGAGTATCTCCTATTTAAGAGGGCACAGCTTTATTTAGTGGGACGTAATATAGCACATCCTGTTTAATTTGCGCAAACATTATTCAATGCAAATTCAAAAACAGATAAGAGCTGTAGAGGTCATATTGAGTGCTAACGTAGGTAGTGTCTGTGATACATTTAGATAATATCTGATACCAAAAGATGCGAAGCTTGATTTAATTGCATTGCTTGCTATCTAGCGCCAGCGTCTGCTATTGTTCCCATCCTATTTTCTACAGAATTAACAGACCGATCGGGCAATTCTAATATTTATTAAAAATCAACGCGTTACGGTGCTTTGGCTTACCAAAAATGGATCTAAATAGCTAATAACGGTGGTTATCATACCTTGGTTTGCTACAAATTTGCTACAGTGTTTGTTATTTAGCTCTCGCACGCCACGAATTACTGTGTCCTCATGGCGCAAGCGGCGTTCGCTCGCTCACTAGATAGTAATGATAGTAATTATCCGAACAGTGCGGGTTCATATTTGGCAACTTATTGACGAACAAGTCGTGCCTTATTTCTTTCTGTTATGTCTTCTTGGTTGCTCTTCAGCAATTCTGCTGTTTTTTATTCTGCTCACTATTTGCATATCCTGCATAAAATTTGGGGTATAATGATCTCAAATACATGAGTTGCATCATTAAATTTCTTCACAGAATCCGTATGTTGAATTCATTAAGCAATAAGGCAGTTTCATACAGAGGCAAGCCCATAATACCTGAATAACTTCCCTCAATATGTTTAACAAAAATGGCTCCTGTTCCTTGAATAGCATATCCTCCTGCTTTATCGACAGGTTCTTGTGTGTTCCAATAGGCTTCCATTTCGCTTGAGGCAATATCACGAAACTGTACACGACTAACTGAACAGGCAATTGCTACATGGTCATTTTGTACAATGGCAATAGAAATCAGGACTTCATGCGTATTTCCTGAAAGCAAACGTAACATTTGAATACCATCTTCTTTGTTTCTGGGTTTTCCCAATATGTTTTCATTAAAGACTACGATAGTGTCTGCTCCTAACGCCGGACATACTTGTTTGCGTTCAGCGGATTGCCATCCAGCTTGTGCTTTAGCAAGAGCCAGGCGATCTGCATAATGCTTTGGCGATTCACCTGTGCTTATCTCTTCAGCTATCTGAATTGGTAAACATTGAAAAGGAATACCTATTTGTTGTAATAGGATTTGTCTTCTAAGTGATGCAGAGGCCAAATAGAGGAGGGGGTTTTCTTTCATGGCTATTTTTGTCCGAAATATTTTGTAAGATGGCAGAAATTACGTTTAGTGTCAATTGTAGTACGACAATAACACACGTCGGAGCATGCAGCACATTCGCTGTAAGAAAAAATTTTCTTTAACAGATAAAATATCCGTTATCCCACTGCAGGTTATTTTGCTATAATCACCTACTTTTTCAGAACGTCACAGCAAGAGATTAAAAATCTATGTCTTTTTCATTCAAAGCTGATTTCAATCCACTGCTAAAATTGGCTATCCCCTTAATTTTAACAGGGGCTGTACAATCTTCTCTTGGATTTTTTGAGAATGTCTTTTTAGCAAAACTAGGCCCTCATGTATTGGCTGCCAGCGCACTTGTGTCATGGTTATTTTTTACGATGATTTCTCTGGTTTTTGGAGTATTCAGTTCCATTCATGTATTAATTTCTCATTCTCATGGCGCCAACGATCAAAAGAACATTACACAGGTGCTGCGCGATGCATTTTTGTTCGCTATTATGTTAACTCCTATCACATTTTTTATCTTCTGGAACGCTCACGATATTTTTTTATGGTTTGGACAAAAGCCTGAATTGACCTCCTTAGCTAAACTGTATCTTCATGGATTAGCGTGGGGGTTATTTCCAAAATTTATTCTCATAGTGATGTTTGAATTACTCATTGGGCTAGGCCATACACGTATCATTATGATTTTCACATTATTATCTACTCCGTTGTATATTTTATTTAGCTATGTGTTGATCTTTGGGAAATTTGGGTTTCCTATGCTTGAAATAGCCGGCGCAGGATGGGGCATGACAGTTGCTGATTGGATAATTGCAACTGTCGTTTGTATTTTGATGTGGTTTAGCCAGCGTTATAGGCAATATGTACGCTCAATATTTTCATGGGCCAAACCCAAATATATTTGGGAAATAATACATATCGGATTACCTGTTGGTTTGATGTTATGCGTTGAAACGGGTTATTTCTTTTTGATGACTATATCAATGGGCTGGATAGGTGTAACAACACTTGCTGCCAATCAAATCGCAATGCAATATCTAGGCATGGCAACGAGTGTTGTATTTTCTACGACAGTAGCCATCTCGGCTCGCATAGGATATTTTCTAGGTAAAAATGAGATTAAAAACGCTGAAAAAGCAGCTTATGCTGGTGTGATTTTTTGCGTCATTTATACGGTGATAATAGCCCAATTCTATTGGTTTTCTCCAGGATTACTCATTGCGATAGATTTTAATTTGAGTAATCCTCATCATTCAGAAGTCATTCAACTGGCCACATCATTTTTATTCATCTGTGCCTTTTTTCAAATTTTAGAAGCGGTTCGCTTGTCATTGTTTGGTGCATTGCGTGGTCTAAAAGATACTCGGTTTACTTTGATGACTTCTGTTATTTGTTTTTGGTGTATTGCATTACCAGCGGGCTATCTATTATCAATCCCTTTCAACTTTGGCGGCCAAGCATTTTGGTGGGCGATGGTAGCTAGCGCACTTTGTAGCACAATATTACTTATACGGCGATTTAAAATCGTTATTCTAAAACGTGGCATCTCTTGATAATTTTGCATTGCGAAATGGATTAAGAACCACTTCATCATTTTTTCTTTTTTCAGATATAGCTAATATAGCCACAATAACAGCCGCAGGCATGACAGCAATGGCTGTGACAAACATTTTGATAACATAAGATGCGACAATAATACTAATGATTCGACTTGCTGGCTGTATGCCATACATATCGTAGGTCAACGTGATTATCGAAAACGCAAGTTGCCCGGCACCGCTAGCGCCGAGGCTGCGTAGCCAGAAATATTTTCCACGGATGATAATTTTCCAGCGGGAAATGATTTTGGCATTAATAAATAAACCAATAAGAGTGCCTAAAAAGCTCCCTATAAAAACACGCGGTAATTTTCCTAATACTTGATCATATGCGGCTTGGTAATGCCAAAAATCAGGAGATGGTAAAAGAATTAAAAAACAACATACCATAGCAAAAATAAGTTGGCATGTCAGGCTATAGAAGATAATTTTTTTGGAGACAGCATAGCCGTATCGTTCAGCAATAATATCTAATATGACATGCACAAAAGGGATCACAAACGACCCGACTGACATGACCATGCCGCCAATCACAATCAGCTTGTAAATAACGACATTGGCAGTCAGCATGCATGTAATATAGAGCATTACTAAAAAAGTAAGCGCGCTAGGCTGAGGGTTAACTTGTAGGTTGTTGTTCATATACTATCTTCTTAAATTGTCCATTTAGAGTGTTTTGTAAGTCTTGTAATTCATCTTCTGCAAGTTGATCTAGAAAAACAGAAGATGACATTATTTTATGTGCAATGGTTTGGGCTTTTGCGTTATCGCTATTTTTATAAAAAAGAAACAGATCGAGCAATGGGCTGAGCGCTTCTTCATCTATAGTGGATGCTTCATGCAAAAGAGATGCAGCTTCATGGTGCAGCCCTATTCTTTCAAGACATTTAGCACGAAAATAGATGTTCATGCCTACCGCTGGCGGGCCTAGCCTCGCTGCATGATCAAAGCAGGTAGCTGCTTCAGTAAAATGTTCTAGCCTGTGGAGAAACAAGCCAAGTTCAGAGTGACCAACGGAATCAGTTGGGTCTAATTTACAGAGTTCTCGTAAATATTCTTCTGCTTTAGCAAAATTTTTCACGGACATCTGCCATTTTGCCATGGTCTGAAGACAAGTATAAAGGTTATCTATCTTTATAAGATGTTCAATTTTATTTTTGCCTTCTGCATGGCGAGCGTATTGCTCTGCTTGGAATAAATATTCACTTTGCTTTGCTACACCCAGGTGAGGCATCATTGCTATCCCACGATATGCAATTGATTTTAAGATTGTCGCATTAAAATGGGTTGAATCACATTCATTTACTTCTTGGACGTGGACATCCAACAGTTTTTTTAGTATTTCATCGTCAATTTGTGCCTGATGTCGACAAGCAAATACGATAATTCTATTCATGACAGAGATAGATACTTCTCTCGGTAAAATAGAACAGTTGAGAT
Source organism: Legionellales bacterium (assembly GCA_023265835.1). Taxonomy (GTDB): domain Bacteria; phylum Pseudomonadota; class Gammaproteobacteria; order DSM-16500; family DSM-16500; genus UBA4722. The sequence continues at coordinate 15,112 of JAHFSI010000025.1, read as the reverse complement.
GTTCATTCGCAATGGCTATAAGGCCATCTAAATTTAAATCATGGTCATCGAATGATAATTTGATTTCTAGTTTTGCAATTTCCTGAATAAACTTTATCTCTAACAATAACTCAGGGGCTATCGATTTAGGTATTTCAATAAGTAAAATATCCTTAAACAAACTATACCGTAACATAAGTCGTAAATAATTGATGGCTCTTCTGGGATGGTCAGCGATGTTTTGTAATGCCTGTATTAAATTAGATTTTATTTTTTTAACTAGAGCATGAAGTTTTTCATGATATCGATGGCCTTCAAGTTTTGTCAGCTCTAAAAAATATCCTGTTTTAGGTATTCTTTGCGGAAAATGGTTAAGATTATCAAGTAGTGAAAAGTCATTTATTATTTCAAAAAAATATGCCGAGGTGACAGTTGAATTATCGGCATGTTCTCCTATATAACCACAGCTTATGTGGGGATATTTATACATAATTATTCCTATAAGTGAGAAGTAATTGCAGGTCTGCTGGCCATGATAGGTTGTCTTCTGGATTCACAGGGCATCGTTGAAACGTCGTTAAATCCAGATAAAAACAGCAAATTTTTATACTCAGAGAACATTCGTTCTCTGCCTTCTGTTTGTAGCAACATCGTCAAATCAGCTAAAGAAGCAGCTCCAACCCGATTTTCAGGTAAAATGGATTCTAAGATGAGTAATGTTTTAGTTTCTTTTAGATGGTTCAGTATTCGTCTAAGTATATTAATATTTGTTTCGTCTGACCAGTCATGTAATATCCAGCCAAGAACAATTAAATCATATTGATGTTCAGGGTTTAATCCGCTTAAATTATTTTCTTTTGTTTCTTGCATAAATGAACCGCCCACAAAGCGCACTCTGGCTTCATTTGGTGCATATTTTTGAAATACTTTTTCCATCAATGGAATAGCATCGGGTAATTCATAGATATCGACTTTTTCTATAGAGTTATTCTGTTCAAGTAATTTCAATACAAAAGCGCCACTGCCCCCTCCTACATCCAATACCGTTTTTATGTCTTTAAGTTTAATGGTATCAAGAACAGTTTTATTATCATCTAAATTAAGTTGATGCATTCCATTGGTAAATGTTTCTAGCAATGCTGGATCATTTTTGTATAAATCAAACGGATGAGTTACTTCATTACCAAAAAAAGCGCCCCACTGGCTTTTTCCAGTTTTTAGCGCACCTAACAGTCCTTTAACACTAAACATAGGAAACATAATTTTTTCAAAGTGCTTGATGCGGTGGCCTATATAATCCGGTGAATCAGAGAGTAAATATTTTTTTGTTTCATCTGGGACAGAATAGGTGTCATTTTCATTTTTAATGATCAAATGATAACTGATAACAAAGCTGAACATCACTGTATCTAAATTGGGGTATGCTTTTATAATTTCATTTAAAGATTTTGCCTTGTTTTTCAAGAAATCAGGTAATTTGCTATTAAACAACCAAAATAATGCAATAGAGCTTTCTTTTGTATACACAGCACAATTTTCCACAGGAACAAATCGACCATTTATTTTTAAGACAAGCCCTAAGCTCGCAGCTGCGTGCAAAAAGCGGGACAGAGCATTTAAATTGAGATCGGTTTTTTTCGCTACTTCTTCTAAATCGGGCACACTATGTAAAATAGTTCCTAGTTTTAGTGCAAGAAACGTATCATAAACGGCTGCTTTTCTATAAGCTTGCTGACATTCAGTTAAAATAGCTAGATAATCAATTTTTCTTGTTTCCATCCCGCCCCTCTCTTTTTTAAGTTCCGCAGTAGCTGAAACCAGCTGATTTCCTTTTAGAACGATAAACTAACATCGCCTTTCTCCTGTAAATAATAAACATTATGATGCTGGGCCATTTTTGTTTTCCTCATGCATCTCCCATAGCTTTCGTTTCTCCTCATTTTCCATGATTATATTTTCGGTGCCATAGGCATAACCGATACAATGAGCATCTTGCGGGCTTAAGCGAGCAATAATTGATTGGTCTTGAGAGAGCTTGTCTGCCGATTGCTCGATGGTTTCATCTGAAGCATATTTTTTAACTCGAAACAGTATCTTTTTTATTTTTTCAGAAAAGCGGCTCTCTGATATTTTGTATTCAGGTTTTTTCAGATCGTTACAAGCATGAAAAGCAATGGCCCGCACGTCCTGTTTAGAAAAACATTCTAGCAGATGATCGTCTTCCATAATTTCTTGGGGCGTATAGTCTACTTCTTTTCCTGTGCCAACGACGTGAACTTTTATCAAGCATGGTGAATGACTGTTTTCTATAACGTTGACAATACGATAAGCTTCTCTGCCTTGCAACTCCGCCTGGACTTCCTGATATTTTTTAAATAGCCAATTGATATACTCAAAGAATGATTGTGTTTTTTCACGCATTTGATTTTATTTTCCTTGCCACTTGTTGCTGTATGCTATTTTATCTCTCTAATTTTCATAATCTAATCGTGCTTGTACAAGTACGCCTAAAATAATGTCATTAGTATGTAATAGCGCCATTTTAAAATTTTCGAAGTCTGGGCTGAGCGGCTTAATATACTGGTTTTTCCCGTCAATTAGCAACTGACGAAACATCACCTCAGGATGATCTCGCAATTTGATTGTGACATATCCACGGTCTTTAGGTTGTTTATCAGGATCAATTATCAAAAGAGTATTTTTGGGAAAAAGTGGTTCCATAGACGCATCTGGCATCTTTAACGCGTAAGTATTTTTACCCGCTGCAATATCAATCACGGTGCGAAGAAATTGTGATTCTTCTGATATCTGCGGCCAATGTGCAGCTTGTGCTGGTGTAAGAATAGGAACACGCCGAATAGTTTCAGTCTTAGAGGGCAGCCAAGAGATGGGCTGTGCACCAGTAAGTTGGTCTATTGTGATATTAAAAAAATCTGCGATGGGTTTTAACGTTGTTACATGAGGCCGTTGATACAACCCTGTAGCAATTCTTTGTACCGTGGGTTGTTTGAGACAAGCACGGCGTGCGAGTTCAGTAACATGAATTTCCTTTTCTTGCATTAATCGCTGCAAAATTTCACCAATCTTTGATTTTTTGATCGCCATGGTATATGACATAAGCCCTTACCTTCGTGAACGATAGTATATATTACGTATTGACATGAAGTAAATAAATTTGTTTAATATACTTAAAATACTTATTAAAGTATTTTAAGTATATTCTAAAGGAGATAGAAATGTCGCTAGACCATAGTCACGAAGGGAATGTTTTTAAAAATATAGAAAGTCCATTTACCGAATTATTTTCATTGCTTAAGCGATATGATTATTCGTCAAAAGAGTCGCCGACGTTGGCCTATAGTACCTCAGAGCTAAAGGCGATCCATGGTCATGTGGATAATGCGACTGTTATTTTATTGCAGGGGATGCAGGATGTCGGCAATTTGATTGGTTTGCTAGGGTCAAGAAATAAAAAAGCAGAAGCAGGATTAAGTGCGCTTGGGTTTTTTATTGCGATGATTAGTAATCTTGCTGAGGCGTTGCATGTTTTGCAATCGGATACGGATTATATTTTGCGGGAACGAGGCTGTATTGCTTGATGGTCGGCAAACTTTGCACAATCGATATGCGCAAAAATATATACATTTTATATGAATTGATTTAATATAGCGCATCAGATAGCAATGATAATTATATTTCATCAAGCAGTTAATAAAATACCGAGGTGCAGTTTATGTTTAGTACCAGCAAAATATTACGTAATGCTCGTGGTTTTCTTTACGGTACTCCAGAAGAAAGCATTCCTCTTTTTCAGTCGGCAAAAAATAATTTCTCTGATTTAAATGATGAAAAAAAAGAACCCTCTTTAGGAAAGATAGAGCATCAAGAGGTCTCAATAGATATTGAAACTTCGAGTGTGTTGTGTAAACAACTGAAGAAAAACATACAAGAAAAAATTAATTTATCGGATAATCCTCCTTTTACTCAACGTCATTCAAGGGATATTTTTAAATTTCTTGTTGTCAGTTCAATAATTGCATCACTATCAGATATAGTCTGTCATATACCTAACGCCTATAGTATGACCCAAAAAATGTTATCCGATTGGGCTGCTCACAACATAGAACCTGAATGGTCTTCTTTATCACCATTGTGTGTAGAAAAAGCTAAAGAATATTTAGAATCTCCAATGGATTGTGTTATGACAACGCCAAAACTTGCCATGGCTGGAGGCGCATATATTTTTTTGAATGAATTAGATCATCGTGATCATGGTGGTCCCTGCAATGCAAATATCACCATGCTATTCTGGAAATGTTATGTTGCTCCTCTTGAATCTACAGAAGTCATGAAAAATATTGGGAATGCCGCATGGCGAGAAGAATTGGCGATATTATTATTCGCATGGCTGATGTTTGGTTTACTATATCGTAAACTCATCACTTATCATCGAGCAATTTCCTTAACATCTTCTGACATAAATGATTTAGCAGAATTAGACAGATTAGAATTACCTATAAGTGGTGTTATTTTGAGTGAATATATCAATCCTGTTTTGTGGGCGGCTAAGAATACACAAGAAGATAAAGAGAATCTGCTCTACCCATTTAAGTTAATTGAATTTTCACAGGAGGAAATTAGGAAGTATAAAAAGTATATTGATACTATTAATGTTACTTTGAACGCCTTCTTCCCTGAAAGTTTAATATCGATGATAATAGACGGCTATTTAAATTTGAATAACAACCGAATACTTCTCTCACCTAAAGCACATAATCAAGAGAATGCAGAACACTGGCAACACATTCATGCAAATTTCTTTCGATTTACTACAGGCGAGTATCAACAGGAAGAAACTGCGCTGCCAAAACAGAATTCCAAAGAACATACACGGCAGTTGTCAACAATATAAGGTTAATCAAGAAAGGGAATCAAAGAATTTATATTTGCAATTTTTTTAATTTTAATTTACTTGATAATTACATTATTTTTTTCTATAGATAAGGCATCTTCCATTCGTCCACAATCACCTTCGGATGGGCTGAAACCTAAATAAAGTTAGAATCAAAAAAAATTAATATATTGCTTTTCTGCCTTTTCGTGTTCTAAAAAAACATGCATTGATTATTATCCTAACCCAAGATACCTAAGCACTCTACAATAACCCCACATACATGCGTCGCATCATTCATCTGCACCATAGGATATTGCGGGTTAAGAGGCTTTAAATATCCTATTCCACTATCCATAACATATTGCTTAAAGGTCGCTTCTTTTGCACGAGGAAGCATGGCAACAACATAGCTGCCATGCACCGCGGTTTTATCAGGATCAACGATGATCAAGTCGCCTTCATGAAAACTTTTACTATTACCGGAAGGGGCTTTCATTGAGTCGCCGGTTACACGTAATGCGTACCAGTGTGGTTGGTCAGTAAAAAAATGGGGTACCCATTCTTTGATTTCAGCGCCTCTTTTGCGTATATCTATAAAATCTGCAATTGAACTCCATGGAAGAATCGGCAACGGGTATCGCATCGTTTTTTCAAATGTTTCTTTTTTTGATTTGGGTTCTTGACTGGCTGATAAACCATATTGCAACCACACGGGGTCAGTTTTAAGAACGGCAGAAAGTTTTTTGAATTGTTGTAGTGAGGGTGTTCTTCGCTCGCTCAGGTAATGGGTAATAGCGCCGCGGGTGAGGCCCATTTTACTTGCAAGTACTTCTTGGGTCATTTTTAATGCCTTCATACGATCTTTTAATCGTGTAGACCAGTTCTGCATGGCTTCGTCCTTTTGGTGTATATCTACTTCTCATTGAATGCTACCTATTGTATCAGGTCATTTCAATATTACAATAAGTATCTTTAATATTGACTTTATGTATACATATTGTATCATTCAGGCATTGCATTATTTCATATCAAAAACAGGGAGCAAGACCATGCGTGAATTTGCAAAAGTGCCACCGAAGTTTTGGTTTCATTCGAATGAGCGTAAAAAATTGGGGTGGCAGGCGCAGCTTGTTGCTATTTATCTCTTGACCAGTCCTCACGCTAATATGATCGGAGTTTATTATTTGCCCGTTAATTTTATTGCGCATGAAATTGGTATCACAATGGAAGAGGCTTGGAAGGGGCTTCGAGGGTTAATTGAAGCCCAGTTTTGTAGCTACGATGATCATTCTGAATTTGTTTGGGTGCACGAGATGGGTTTTACTCAAATATGCAAGCAACTTAAGCTAGCCGATAATCGTGTGAAGGCCATTCAGGAAATGTATTTAGAATTACCTGATTTGCCTTTTTTAAAAGATTTTTATGATAAATATGCAAACGCATTTTTACTTAAAAATCGTTGTGAATGCGCTCGTTATTCAGAAGGCCCTTTAAACCTCCTTCGAAGCAAAGAGAAAGAGAAGAAGAAGGATAAAGAGAAAAAAGATTATATGTCGAGAAAATCCAACGATGATTTGATCCAATCTTTAATTGAACAGGAAAGCGACCCTAATTCTGTAAGATCACTATCATTAAAAATTTTAAAATTCTTGAATGAAAAGGCAGAACGAGCCTATCGACCTGTCGAGACTAATCTCAGACTGATTGAGGCACGGCTTAATTCTGGCATCACACTAGGTGATTGTTTTCAGGTAATCGCTAAAAAAACACGTCAATGGAAAAGTAATCCTAGCATGGTGGAATACCTACGGCCAGCAACACTTTTTAACGCGACCAAATTTGAGCAATACGTTGGTGAGCTTGTTATTGCAACAGAAGAGGAGAGCATTCTATGAATGCAAAACAATATTGCGATGAATGCAAACAGCTTTTGATAAAAAATGCTACGAATTGTGCTTGTGGTTGGCATGCAGATAAAACAAGTGTTTCAGATCGTCGCTGTCAGTACCGCAATCACAGACGTCGTTGCCCACTACCTGGCACAGTATCTCCTTACCTTTATGGTAAAACGACTTGGTATTGCTCTGGTCATTACAGCAGTATTGGAGATCCCAAGTTAGGTGATGCTGTTTTATTAGATGCGGAATTAAATTATCAAAAAATTTTGCTAAAGCGACGGGATTGGTGGGATAGCTATTTTAATGCGGAGAAATGCAAATAATGAAATCTATCACTGTAACAGATGCCTATGTAGAAGCCCGCTTGAGTGAATGGGGCGAGTGGTTTTCAAAAGATGTGCATATTAATATTGGATTTCCTAGTAAAAACATTTTAGCCAGAATGCGAGAGGAAGGTGGGCAGTTAATTAGCGCAGCAGGGCCAAAACCGTTGATGACTCATACAAAAGCGGAGGAAATGGAGGCTATTTTAATGTCGTTGAATGCTCATCAACCCGTGCTTGCGCATGTCTTGATGATTACTTATTTATATCCTGAATCGCCTTTGCTCGTTGCTGAACAAAAGTTTGGGTATAAAAAATCAAATTATTATAAGCAGTTTAATATTGGGTTTGCGTGGGTTAAAGGATATTTGATTGCAAAAATGGGAATAAAAAACAATAAGAAAAATATTTCAAAAAAAGCTTTACAAACTGTTCGAACTAATTTAACCTAAATTTATTAGGCTCGCGAGAGCTGTAACAAAAATCAAAATCACTTAAAAAGCCTTCTCCCTAAAAAGAGAAGGCTTTTTTATTTCTGCTTTTTTTATTCAAACATTAGTATGGAGCGTATTCAATCATGAGATCAATGATCATGGTTCCATTTACAAAGTACGGTAAAAAAACATATCTAATTATCGCAGGTTTAGTTGGACTGATGTTATGGGGAATGTTTTTTTATCATTTAATAGCAAACAAGCGAGTATTGATGGCACAAACTCAACGTAGCGAGGTGATTTTGCGTGCATTAAAGACAATTCAAGCGCAGCTTGATATTTTTGCGGGCAGTACAAATAATCCAAAGCAGCAATCGGTATTAAATACTATCCAGAATGAGTTAACGGCCTTACACGGATCCATGGTTGAAATCGCTAAGACATCGGACATTCAGAAGGTCTCAAGCCAGATTACGTCTGTTAAAAATGATGTGGACGTTAAAATGAGTGATATGATGCACGCAGTCATGACCCGTGTTGGGAGTAAGGAATATCTTGATGTGAAGGCTTTGCCGTTTCATGTGATAGCGGTTGATATCATTGCTGGGCTGCCTTACGTTTCCGTGGATTACAATAATCATGTGTCGCCGTTGACGGTAGGTGACTCGCTTGCGGGTTGGCAGGTGGTTTCTGCTTATAATGAGGCAGGTGTTGCTGAATTTGTGAATGATAAAAACCAATATGTGAAAGTGGTTTTATAAGGACAATGTTTATTCATGAATAAATTTCTTAGCTTATCTTTGCTCTTGGTAATATCAACACCGCTTTTTGCAAATGATGTTATCAATACCAAAACAGCCAACAGTATTAGTCAAAATACGCAAGATGCTTCTTCAATCACAAATAGTGCTCGCGCTTGGGGACTCACAAAAAATGAATGGACAAAATATAAAGTGTTAATGCAAGGAACCAATGGTCGTTATTATCCAACATTAACGCCGCCAGAGGTGCTTGGCATTAATGCAACAACTTTAAATGAATTAATGCACTTTGCAGAGCTTCATACAAAACAAGAGCACGATAGAATCGAAAAAGAATTACGTTTTAATGTGGCTTTTCATGAAGCAGCTAAACGGCTTTATGCGAATGAACCCATTATTAAACCATTTGATTTAACACCTTATACGCCTGCATTCGTTAAATAATGACAGAACATGCAAATTTATATCATAAAAAACGATATAGCACCCTATTCAGTTTAATTTTTAATACGACTTTTAAGCTGTTGTTATTAAGTTTTTTAGCATGGATCTTTCTTCTGATGATATTTTTTGTGATGGCTTTTCACAAAGGTGTTTATGTATCAGAGCAAGCTATCTACCATCTTTTGAATAGTAGCAGTGCGTGGTTAGCAGACAAGGACTTTTCTGCAGGCAAGATTCTCATATCTATGATAAGAAAAACAGATGTTCAGATTCAAAGTAATCTTTCTTATGGTCTTGATTTTATCTTATTGAGATTAGAAAAATTTAATCTGGGTGCATTAGTAAATTTACAAAGCATTGCTGCTATTGTCATGATCATAATCAAAACCATTCAGGTAATATTAATCCGTTTATTTATTTTTATACTGAGCTTTTCATTATGGCTGAGTTGGCTGTTTGTCATGATAGTCGATGGATTAGTGCAACATGAGATTCGTAAATATCAGGCGGCGCGTGAAAGCACGTTTTTGTTTCATCGGCTTAAGCTGCTTACAGAAAACTTATTTTATAGCTTTTTCTTGATCTACATGAGCATACCAATGACTATTCAACCAGAACTAATACTGTTACCCATGGTGATTATGGTAAGCATGTTGATCATGCTTTCAATTAAATATTACAAAAAATACGTGTGAGATAATATGAAAATAAAACTGATTGTAATCACATTACTATCTTTCAGCTTAATCTTTCTTAATGCCCAAGCAAGTGAGCGTCAAGAAAGAATTTATTTAATACAAATTATAAATCAACTAAATGCCATTAAACCCTTAGTCATTGCAGCATCCTTGCAACAGCCCAAGACAAATCGCATTCAATTTCATTATAGTCATTACCTAGATAAAAATCACAAAAGACATAATGGATTGGCTGAAGATTTAAATCAGATTGAAATGAGCATTCAAAATAAATTAAACGGCATACCGACAGAACCTTCTGTGCTGCCGCTCATTAAAGGCGATTATATTATCCATAGCAAGAGTCAAAATTAATGATAGCGTTAGATTCAGCTATCACGGGATTCGCATCTACCTCGGGTGTAACAGCTATACATTTAAGCCTTGTCATCAGAAGCATTCTCTGTGGGTTATTTTTAATCTGGGCAGCATGGAACATATACGGCCATATGAAACTGGTGCAAGACCAACACCTCGATTTATATGACTTACCCATGAGCATTTTACGAATTTTACTATTATGTGCATGGATAGTACTTTTAATTTTTGTGAATTAAGGAACAGAGATGAAAAACCGAATGATTAGCAAATTATTGTCTAAAGTTATTGTGGTGATACCGATGTGTTATACCTCATCTCTTTGGGCAGCCCTACCTACTCCGCCAGTAAGCGATATGGCAAGCGGTTCTAAAGATTGGATAGATGTAGGCGGTAGTCTTATTAATAAAGTATTAAGCATAGGCTGTATCGCAATGGGTGCCGCTTTATTGGTTGGCGTGGCTGCGGGCATTTTGAAATCGTATCACACAGCACAGGAAAGGCAGGACTTAGGACATTTTTTTAAAATGTTAATCGTTGGATTGCTTGCAGCAGCCATTGGGATTGGGTTGGTGTATGCCGGTTATCAAATTGTAGGTGTGAGAGAAAATGGATGGTGAGTGCTTATGATATTGCATGAAATAAATCACAAAATGCCTATTTATAAAGATTGCACATTAGGTGAGATGCTTTTCGTGGGTGCTATGGTATTTATAATTGAAACCATCGTTTTGTCTATTTTGACGCGACTTATGTTTGGATACGCATCCATTGGAATGGCGCTTACTTTTATCTCGTTTTTCCATATAACACAACTTTGTCTCAATCAATTACAAAAAATAAAATATGGGAAACCACAGGGGTATTACAAACAATGGGCCATTAAAAAATTAATTGAGCTAAAGTTAATTCGATCTTTGTATATTACTCGTCTTGGAAAATGGTCAGTCAGGAGGATGCCATGAAGATCACAAGCAGCATGAAAGACAAGAAAGAAAATAGGTATTATCGGGGCTGGGTTATTAATGCGTGGCGTAAAGAAGATGCGGATGCCCAACTGATTCAATTACAAAAAAATGTGATGATTTTGTTATTTATTGTATGCCTTGTTTGCAGCGTTGGCTGGATTACATCGCCATCACGATTGACTATCTATGTTCCGCCAGACATTCAAAACGGCGCCACAATGAAAATTGGAACAGTGCCTGCACCTTTAATTTATAGCTTCGCTTATGAGGCTTGGCAAGAAATGAATTATTGGCCAGTGGATGGTGAAAATGATTATAAGAAAAATATCGATAATTATATACCCTATTTAACACCACGATTTAAATCAGAATTGCTTCAGGAATATTCAGAGCTTAAATCATCCGGCCAATTACAGCGTATCCGATATTTACAGGGGTTAAGCGGTGCTGCCTATGATGCTGCCAATGTGAAACAATTAAGCAGCAATACATGGGAAGTCGATTTAGCAATGCGCCTGACAGAATATAAAAATAACCAGCCCGTGAAAGATGTTGAAATTATATATCCTTTGAAAGTCATACGAACCAACGTATCACCGCGTAATAATCCTTATGGATTAGCCATTGCAGGCTTTATGTCTGAACCTCAACGCACCATGACTTATATTTAGAGATACCTCATGAAATCAATTTCAATAGGCATGATGATTATGATTGCTTTTTGTGCTTCTTTGGCCCATGCGAATGGACTCAGTAGCTTAACGCTAAGTGATTCTGAAATGCAGAAGCTTAAAAAATATTTTCCAGCAGAAGAAGATAAAAATCTTGTTTGGAAAGGTGATCCATTGATCGTTTCGCTGTCTAAAAATAATGAAAAACGGATCGTGTTTCCTTCTGCTGTTTTAGTTGATGTTAAAGGTGCATTAACAACCGATCAATTGCGCATCGTTAATAATGATAAGTCTCTTTATTTGACAGCGCTAAGCGTTTTTCCAAAAACACGGATTTATGTCACCCTTCAGGATACTGGAGATGTGGTACTGGTTGATCTTGTCGTGAATGATCATGCAGATATAGCTACGCAATATGTCACTACTATTAAGGGCCATAATGATATAAAGCAAAATATCTCTTTTCAAAATAATCAGACTTCCTCATCAAATGATGATGAAGATCTAAGCACAGTGGATTTGATGCGATTTGCATTTCAACAGCTCTATGCACCTGCACAGATACAAGAAAGTTTCACTGTTTATAATAGGGTTTCAATGCATGCAGAGCAATTTGTTCCAGATTTAGTGTATGGTGATAAAGTGATTTCCCATCCAGTTGGATCATGGATAGCTGGAAATCGTTATGTCACTGCAATTGCATTACAAAATAAATATCCGTATACAACGCATATTGATATTCGAAATGATCTATGTGGAAATTGGCAAGCAGCGGTTATCTACCCTCGTACAACATTATTGTTTCACGGAGAACAATTTCATGATTCAACAATGTTATTTTTAGTTTCACAAAAACCGTTTAATGAAGCAATGGCGGTATGTCATGGCAATTCATAATACAAATAGTTTATTAAAATATGTGGTGCCAGGTATCATTTTTTTTCTTTTAATTATTGTGGTAATAAAATCATGCCATTCAGAAGAACATATTAATCAAAAATCAGCTCCTCATGAAATTTTATCTGCTAATACAGCCGCACAAGATAGCGCAGCAGAATCACTGGATACATTGACTGCGGAATTAAAAGAGACCAGAGATAAAATTAACGAAGTTTCAAAAACGAATGAAACGCTTAAAAAAGAAAATACGGGTTTATCTGGGCAATTAGCGACTAAGCAAAATGACACAGCTCGTGAACTTAAAAATGATATTCAACAACTTAAAACGCAATTTCAAACATTGACGAATAATCAACAGAACACAGGATACGGTATTATTACCCATGATTCTATTACAACCGTGCCAGATTTAACTCAATCTCATGCTTCCAAATCGTCTATCCTGTCAGATAACACTACAGAATCGATCAACAAACCAAAGCCTTATTACACTATTCCTGCCAACGGTACTTCGGTAAAAGACCGTTTAATGACAGCATTAGTGGGACGCATTCCCGTCAAAGGAGTTGTGACTGATCCTTACCCATTTAAGATCGTCATATCCGATGACAACCTTGCAGCTAATGGGTTACGTATTCCTCATTTACTACAAATGATAGTCAGTGGCTATTGTGAGGGCGATTTAAATTTGGTAAGTGTCAGAGGATGGGTCACCTCACTCACGTTTGTTTTTGAAGATGGCACGATTTCAACTACAACTTCTAATGACAATGATATTGGCAATTTTACTAAAGCCAATAGCCTTGGCTATCTCTCTGACAAATTTGGCAACCCCTTTATACGTGGGAAACTGATTAGCAATGCTCCTGCGTATTTAGCAGGGAATGTAGCGCTAGGCGCAGCAGAAGGTGCTGCGAACGCGTATGCCGAAACACAAACTACCAGCCATGATTCATTACTAGGAAATGCCACGACCACGATTACAGGCTCAAAAGGTAAATTTCTTGCTGGACAAGCAACCATGAATGCAACAAAAGAAGCCCAAGAATGGTGGCATGATCGTGAAGAACAATCATTTGATGCAATTTATGTCGCACCAGTTACTGAACAAATGGAATACGTAGAAATTGCAGTAAATTTCGCTAAAGAAATCCATATTGATTATGATCCTAAAGGGAGAAAATTAAATTATGATCATTTTTATCAGTCGACTATCCATCATAGCCTTGATTAGTTTACTTTCCGCATGTAGTTCCGTGACAGGCAATGTAGTACCAGAAACAGGCCCTACGATGGAACAAGTTTATGAAAGCAGAAATCAGTGCCAATCAAATGAAAAACAGGCATATTCTAAACATTCTGTTCATTTACAAGCGAATAATGCTTCACATGATTTTCATAAACTGCCTAATCCAGAATTAAAAATGTATGTCTATCCGCACTTAGCAGGCAAAGAACAATTACCGATTCCGGGCTATTACACGGTATTTAGTGGTTATACACAAGATCATTATGCGTTAGCAAATGAATAAAAGAGATCAAAAAATTGAATATCCATTTATTTAAAAGAAATTATGTGAAGCAACAGACGGTTGCGGATTCGTATCAAAAATTACCTTCACTAGCAGACCGTTTACCGTGGAAAGACTATAACAAATTACATAACTGCTTTTTACTTGAGGATAATGAGAGTTTAGGGGTCTGTTTTAAAATTACTCCAATTCCCTGTGAAGCACGACCTCTGCAGATGATGGATGAAATTGCTAAATCCATCAGTGAAGCGCTAAAAAATGCCATTCCTTTTGAAAAAGAAAACCCATGGATACTGCAAGTTTATGTGAATAAAAAATCAGGATTAGGTGATGTTTTTGATGAAATCGAAGATTATTTCCCTGAGAACAGAAAATCCTCAACATTGACTCAAGCCTATTTGAAAAACTTGCGTGAACATTTTGACTATACTACCCGTCCAGGCGGTATCTTTCATGATACGCAAGTGACAAATTTGCAATTTCGCGGCGGTGTTATTCATATTTATGCTGTTCTTTACCGTCGTGTGCATATAAAACAACAAAAAAATATTGCAAGACGAACCCATTTAAATGAAATAGCGCGTGTGTCACGTAAATTTACAGCTCAATTACGTTCTTGTGGCATGAACGTGATGCGCATGGACGGAAAACAATTTTATATATGGATGGCGAAATGGTTTAATCCAACAAAGGAAAATGTTTTTTTCTACCCTGAAGAATCGCAAAAGTTACACGGATATGATCTAGCTGAACAACTCTTTTTTAGTGCGCCAGAATCATTTCAAGAAGGTTGGTTATTAGGTGGTCTGCCGCATAAAGTACTGACTATTCAAAATATGACTAGCAGTCCCGTGATTGGTCACCTATCAGCAGAACGGAAACGTTCCGTAGATGATAAAGTGTTTAATTTAGTTGATCATCTACCCGAAGGTAGTACTTTTGTAATCACACTGACTTTGCAGGCACCTAGTGATGTTGCTTTACATCTGAAATCAATTCATGCCTCTGCTGTGGGCAATCATGCATTAGCTACAAAAGTTAAAAAAGAAGTTAATTACGCTGAGAAATCGATTGCTAATGGTGATCATTTATTTCCAGTAGTGATGGCAGTTTATCTTAAGGGTAAGACTTTGGATGAGCTGCATGACAAGGAAGCCAGCGTAGAAGTATTACTAAATAGCAATGGTTTCAAAGCCATTACCGATGATGAATTGTTTCCTGTTGATGCTTATTTACGCTATTTACCTATGTGT
>JAHFSI010000108.1 GCA_023265835.1 Legionellales bacterium | reverse complement strand
ATCTCATTATTTTTAATTTAAACTAAGGTGCGCGACATTCATGGCGAATGACGCGCACTTTATTGCGATCATATATTTTAATCCTTCGCCATTTATGCGCGGATTTAGGCAGCCGCTAACAGTTTTTACTTCCTGCATTTGCAATAAAAGACGAGCGTAAGAAGAATTAGGGTTTTTTAGTAATTTTACTTTTTGCGCTTTGGCATGTTGGTAGAGATCAGCGGGCGTTAACATAATCGGTGGAAATCTAAGAAACAAATGTTCAGTTAACCGTGATAGCCTAAAAAAATGATTGATCGGCAAATCAATTTTTGCAATTCTGCAGGCCTCCAAAGCCGCGTCTGCACAATTATGATCGAATATATGGTATGCGCTAGGCAAATTATAGCTAGAACTGTTAAATTCAGTGCAAAAATTAAAGTATGACACGTTAGTTTTAAAAGCGACAAAAGTATCATTGTGATAAAGTTTAGGTTCTGTTTCAGGCACCATACTTTGCAAGTCATTGTTGTGCCAAATCTTAATACATCGCGTAGGATAGGATATTTGGCCGATAGGCAAATTAAATCCTTCTTCATCTTCCTCTGCTATAACAAACACTTGCGCGCAGAATTTAGTGTCAATAACATTTAAAATAAATCGCATGTGGTTTCTCTGGAATAATAAATGAACATAATTATAAACTAAAGTCATTATTTAATCAAGTTGAAATGGCGATTGAGACCAGCCTATTTAGGGTATCTTACGACCTCAATTTTATTTAGAAGTATTTGATAGATACATAGTAAGCGTCTAGTGATGTACATTCCCAAACGCTTACACTTCGCTTGACTAAATTTGCCCAATGGCAGATTGAATTTAGACTAATGGCTATGTATTATGCGGCTCTGTAGAGAAGTCACGATACTTCGAATAACGCGTAGTAGAATGTTACCCATACCCAAGGAATTTTAGAGGCAACAAAATGAAAAGCGGTGCAAAAACATTGTTTGATGCAGTTAAAAAACAAAGCGTTGAATTGGCATGTTCTGATGAAGATGCCCTTTCCCTACAGTCCAAAGCAGCAGAAGAAATTAGGCAGTATTTACAAAAGGAACTAACTTCTACTGAGGGGTTTGATCGCAGAGCTACGACTGATAAAATACATCTTCCTTGTTTTGCAGATACCATGATGACAATAGATCATACTTGGGATCCAATACTTGCGGAAAAACATGGACGAATGAAATTAGAACAACAACCAGCTGATTCCTGGGACTCAAGCTACCATTTGAAACACCACACTTCACAATACAATCCACAACCGGGCTCTGAAGAAAAAGAGAGCTATGACTTAAAGTTAAGGTATCGTTGGGCCGAACATCTTAATTTTTTCCTTAGAAATAACCTCTTCACCGGATGAAGATCAATTCGGCAAATTTTTCCCTGAAAATTATATTTATAAATCACCTCCCTTCCGTCCAGCCTTATTGTTATGTCCATTAAAAGCTAAAAGACGAAGAACCTGCATGAAACTAGACGATAACCAATATGGTAGTGAAGCTAAACAATCAAACTCTGTGAATATGCACTCACTTCCGGAAGGTGCCTCCTTGTCTTCTTCACGGAATATACTATTACCATATTCTAGAGCTATTACTATGCCAAAAGTGAATAACGATTTTAATCAAAATTCAGCTAATGATGTAAGTACACGACTTTTTCATCGAAAAAAATAGTGAGATTACGAACAGAAGGACGCGAGTTTTTGACAAGGCATGATTATGAAAGTGCTATTCCGACGTATAAGCTTTTAATAGCAGAATATGAAAAAAATCCGCGGTTACACACTGATCACAATCGAGCAATCGCTTATTATAGTTTTGGACTTGCTTATTTAAAATTAAATAATTTCACAGAGGCTTATCCAAATCTTAAAAAATCGGTTGATCTTGATTCTCAATGTCAACTTTATCATGACAAGTTGAGACAATGTGAAGCTGCCATGTCTGTGAAAAACGAACGAACATATAATGTAATATGAATGGTGGGTGTGTCATCCTTCGCTCATGATGACACCAATCGTGTGTTTAAGGTAAGTAGGTGGAAACGGGGTCAAAACGGGGTCACCCATTAGCCGAACTCCGGTCAATAGAAAAAGAAACGGTGTCTGGCAAATTCTCCTGACACTGTCTGGAGAATTAACTGAGTATCCGCGCTTTGATTTAAAGATTGCCTACGGTGGTGCTTCACAGGGCGCTAAAAAAACGGTAATATCGCGTGAATTGCCGTTCAATTATCATATCATCAATTATACAAACAGAATATTTTTACTAATTCGAGGTCCTATTATGCATGGTCGTGAAATGACTGCTACGCGTGTTAAAAAAAGAAGAATTGATAACGATGAGCAGATTATATTAGCTCAAAAGCCCAGCGTTAATGGGCGACAATTCATAACGATCTATGTGGACAGTCAAGGAAGCATTAAAGCCACAATTTTAGAAAATCAACTTTTGTGTCCTGCGTGCTTAGTAAAAGGTATTCCAGACAAAATAGATATATCTAATAAGATATTAATTGCACAGTTACAAATATTACTTCGTGATCATTGCTATTTTTCATTTTTTAGAGAAGATGTTCATGTCAATATAAGAATTTTGGGTGGAGTGCCGTGGGGGAACATCCTTGGGTTTACTTTTAGTGCTGCACAAATAGCATCAGGAATTTTTGTAACAATAGGTACCGGAGGAATCGGTGCTATTGTAGGGGGCGCTTACATTGGTTCTGGGATAAATGGTGCAATGTATTCTTTATTAACAGATAGCGAGCAATTTAATGTTGAAAATTACCGTAACACTTCTCTCATTGGTTTTGCAACGGGAGCCGTTTCAGGTGGAGTAGGGGTAGGTGTAGGTGCGGCTTCAGGAGCATTGGGCGGAGGGTCGATACCTGTAGTTAAAGCAGCTACAGGAGTTGTAGGTGGTGCTATAGGTGGTGCTACAGGAAGAGTGACTGGTGCAGTTACAGAAGCGATAGTTTACGACAAGCCTCAAATCGACTTAACTGCAAAAAGTGTATTGATTGGCGCAGCTTCTGGCGGGATTGGCGGCCTAATTAATACAGGAACAACAGCTATTAATAACAACATGATCCAACAAGCTGTTAAATCGAGTGATACAGTTGCAGAGGCAACACTGTTAAGTGGTTTAAGTAGTGTTACTACTGGGACAGCAGGTGGAATCACTACACAAATGGTCTCTAATGTTATAGACGGAAAACCAATTGGTGAAGGAATTGAGCAGGCTGCACTCATAGGTGGCGCGATGGGTGGAATGACTGGCGCTGCGCAGGGCGGGCAAATGAAAACTGCTCAAATTGAACAAGGAACAAGGCAACAAGCCACTGATAGTAGAACGTTGGTTAGAGCACATGCACTAGAAAAAATGGCAGAACGTATGGAAGAACGTCAAAACAAGCCAGACGACATGCTGGATAGAGCAGCAATTAAAAAACAAGCGACAAACGAAAACTTTCAGCAATTAGCAACAAACTTGAAAAGTAGACACAACACTCAAGAAGTTCAGCCAAAGCCGATTGTAGAAGAAAACAATGCTCCGCGTCAGGGACCCGCTACAAACGAACAACGCCAAGCATTAAGACAGCGATTACGAGAATCGGTTAGATCAGCATACCCGGAAAGCAACCCTTCGTCAGAACAAACGATGCAGCAAACTGCAACGCCAACAAATGCTGCGTCAACAAGTGCTGCATCAACAAATGCTAGACAAAGAGATCCTATTAACCTGACAGAATCTCGCGATACTTTTTTTGCAAAACCGGTTATTAGATACAAGCCGTTTTTTGGGGATGCTAATAATTTAACGTTGCTATTTGAAAAGTTAAATATTGACCAGAATTCCGATGAGGCAAAATTTTATCAAAAACTTATTAGACGTGTTGAGACAAACCGTAGTGAATTTCCCAATTCATCAAGCGGCTACGAACTAACAAAACAACTTGGACAAATTGATGCAAGTGCAGGGATTGAAGTAAGGTTTGAGGAAAAATTGCCACCAGGGGTTGATAGACCAGGAATGACTGCTTCTTCTGGCTGTGTGCAAATTCGGCTTGGTAAACGTATTTTTGAAAATCATCCACTGCCAGCATCTCCATCAGTTGAAGTAACTAAGCATGAAGCTAACATTGATTTACTTAATCAAAAATATAAACTTTATGCGCACCTAAAGACATTGGCGGAAACCAACGATCCATTGTTACAAGAAAAATTAAAGCGAGTGATTCGAACAGAAGGCCATGCCTATGAAGATACGCACGATTATTGGAGACAAGTAGCTGAAGCAAAAGCAAGGAAATCTGGAACTCCAAATCTTGCAAAACTTGCTAATGAAATTTTTGAGCGCGTTATAAAATTACCGGAAGGAGAAGATTACATTATATCTAGTGGATATAGTGGAAGTAGTGGGAATAGTGGACATTGCATATACCATAAATTCACCATGAAAAATGGTCAAGTTGCTATTAAAATTTATAATGGTGGTGAAGGATGTAACAACCATGATGGCCCCATAATCCGAGAAAAAAAATGTTACCCATATAGTTTCAAACCACTATCAGCAGATAAACAGCAAAATTTAAAACAATACATTGAAACTATTTTATCTTGCAAGTCGCTGCCAGAAAAGCAAGCGCTTCCTAATATCTATAATAATGGGCTCAATAGAATCTCTCATTTAGAGCGTGCGACCATACAGAATCAGGAAAAGTTAATGCCGATACAAACGGTTGGTAATTGCACATGGCATAATCTAACCCAAGCGTTAGCAGACAATTTTAATGAGTTAGAGTTTGAACAGCTCAATCAATATGAAAAACAGACTTGTTTACAATTAAGATCAGAGTATCAAGTTCAAGAACAAAATCAAGGTTCAAATCAGTATGGAGGTTATTATACAGTTCCAGGGTATCAAAAATAATTCAGCATTGCTTGTCCATCGTATTCTGCGATACAATTATTAAACTGAAAAATACCATCATAACATTTAATTAACCGTTAATTTCCCTCGATACATTCCCATCTGACAGGTGAATTCATATACCCCAGCCTTTTTGATATTTAGTGAAAAATCAACCGGCTGGTGAAGCGGCAGTTGTTTGCTTATATTTAATGAATGAAACACAACAGTTTCTGCGCAAGGGCTAGCGTCATCTCGAATGAATCGTAGTGTAATAGGATGATTTATTTTTGCTTCAATATTTGATGGTTGATAGATGCCATCTTTCACTCTAATCTCTATTAAATTAACTATTTTGATGGTGTTGGCATGTGACCTGCTGAACCAAAACCACCAAATAATAAGGCAGATCAGAGCTATCCCTGCTACATTTACCAGTAATGTAATCATGAATTTTCATCCATTGGTTTAAAGAAGCGTAATCGATTGGCGTTGGTAACAACTGTGACCGATGATAAAGCCATTGCTGCACCTGCAATCATTGGATTTAATAATAGTCCTGTGAATGGAAATAAAATGCCTGCTGCGATAGGGATGCCCATGATGTTATAGATAAATGCGCCAAATAAATTTTGTTTCATATTTCGAATTGTTTTTTGTGAAATCATAATCGCATCAACAACACCCTGTAATGATCCGCGCATCAATGTAATTCCAGCACTTTCAATAGCAATATCGGTACCTGTTCCGATAGCAAAACCTACCTCAGCTTGAGCTAATGCTGGGGCATCATTGATGCCATCACCCACCATACCGACTGTTTCATCTTTTGTTTGTAATTCTATAATTTTCCCTGCTTTGTCTTTAGGTAAAACCTCGGCCAAGACATCGGTGATGCCTACTTGGGAGGCAATGGCGTGTGCGGTGATTTGATGATCGCCTGTTATCATTATCACTGTTAATCCCATTTTTTGCAGACGTTGGATGGAGCTCTTAGAATCAGGTTTAATAGGGTCTGCAATAGTGAGAATACCGATGACCTCTTGTCCTACAGCGACGAATATAGGTGTTTGTCCAGATGCAGCATATTGGTCTGCTTGTTGTTTTAGGCCACCTAACTGAATGTGTTGTTGTTCCATCAAGCTGCGATTACCCAGCCAAATTTGTTGTCCGTCGAGTACACCACTAACACCTTGACCAGTAATAGCTTGGAAATGGGTAGCATTTAGTAAAGCAATTCCGTCCTTTTTTGCCGCCATCACAATGGCTTCTGCCAGTGGATGTTCTGAACCTACCTCCAAACTGGCGGCAAGCATCAAGACGTTATTCCTATCGTAATTTGGTACGGGGTATACACCAGTAACTTGCGGTTGTCCTTGAGTGATGGTTCCTGTCTTATCTAGTACGATAGTCGTTAGTTGCCCTGCTTGTTGTAAGGCATCGGCATGGCGAATCAAAATTCCATACTCAGCTGCTTTGCCAATGCCAACGGCCACTGAAATGGGTACGGCTAATCCTAATGCGCATGGGCATGCGATGACTAAAACGGCCATGGATGTCACTAGCATGTAAGCAATCCTAGGTTCTATTTCTACGTTAAACCAAACGAGTGCGGTGACTATAGCGATAATTAAAACCGCCGGTACAAAGAAAGAGGATATTTGGTCAGCTAGGCGCGCTAATGCGGGTTTTGAATTTTGTGCTTGTTGTACCATTTGGATAATTTGAGCCAGTACTGTTTCTTTACCAATATGACTTGCCTTAAATATAAAACTACCACTT
>JAHFSI010000107.1 GCA_023265835.1 Legionellales bacterium | reverse complement strand
CACCAATGCGATACAACAACCAACGTGCTAACCATAAATGATCACACACTGTTACTGGATCAGCACTTTCTGTATCAATGCCGCGATAACCAATCTGGAATTCCCACTGGCCTGGCATGATTTCTGCATTCGTACCATATAACATCAGGCCCGCATCTAAACACGCCTGTGCATGCTCCTCCACCAGATGACGGCCAAACACTTCATCCGCGCCCACGCCACAATAAAAAGGCCCTTGAGGTGCGGGATAACCGCGCTCCGGCCAGCCCAAAGGTTGTTGGCCGCTAAACAAAGTATATTCTTGCTCAAAGCCGATCCAAGGCTCATAAATGTGGCCGCCTTGATCCATCAATTGCACTAATCGGGTACGTTTATTGCTGATATGAGGGGTTTCATCCGGATTCAGCACTTCACACAATGCCAAATAATTCCCTTCACCCAAAATGGGATCATCCACGATGCGTACGGGTTGAAGAATCAAATCAGAGTCATGACCAACCGCTTGATAGGTAGAAGAACCATCAAAGCTCCATTGAGGGAAATCAATCGGATTATAGGTTTCCTGTGTTAAGGGTACAATTTTAACCTTAGAACGTAATGTTTGTGTTGGGCTGCTGCCATCAATCCAAATATAGGTGACTTGTGATAAAAACATAGGGGCCCCCTCAGGCGGTTATCATAAACAGGGTATGAGTATAATAGAATAGTTGCTTTAATCCTATGGTTTCACTGACTTTCTATGCTGTTTAATGCAATAAAATACATTCTCTTCTGTTCTGCCCAGGGCACACTCATCGCGCGCATTTTGTTGATAATTCAGGAAAAATAGTAATAAAAGGTTTTATCTAAACCATTTTATAATGGAAAAGCACGTTATTGCTTTTGAATGGCCCGGTCATTACACAAGGAGTAACAAATTATGTCTAAAGCCAAATTGATACTTTCTAGTTTGCTGATTGCTTTACCGCTAGTCAGTGCTTCCGTTTTAACAGGCTGCGCTTCCGTCACGAGTCAACCTACAGTAGGAAAACGCCAATGCCCAAGCTCCTGCAGTGATAAAATCACTCAATCCATTTTGAGTCGATTACAATCTGACAGAGGGCTCAGCAGGCTTCCTATTGAAGTGAGCACATGTCATCGCGTGGTTTCTCTCACAGGTACTGTTGAGACCAAGGCGCAAAAACGTATGGTCATTGATATTGCAAGACATACGCCAGGCGTACGTTTAGTGAAAACAGGGCTCGTTGTTCGCAATCCGATGTCTAACTATTAAAATAGATTTAGCTCTCGACAATGCAGAAGAGAAATCTTCTGCATTTTTTTTGTGGGTATCAAAATAACCAAGTTTCAGGACGCACTATCGGTTCATTACGCATTAATGATTTTAGTCCTTTGGCGGTACGAATAAGCCACCAGATAAGACACAGTGGAACAAGCACGATGCCAATGACGATAATTAAAGAAGTGGTGGCTAACAAAAAATATAAAATCCCAATCCAAAAAGAACGGATAATATAATGGTAATGGCTTTTCAGATACGCTTTCGCATCATTTTCAAAAATATAACCAAAGATCACGCCAACGATAGGTAAAATGGGCAAGAGAACAGAACATAAATAAAGCACATAAATCAGGTACGCGATTTTACGGGTAGCCGGGTCTTCTTGGTCAGAGTTGGACGAAGGCAAGTTATTTTCCATAGCTATTTCTCGATCATATTAGAAAAAGAAAGGATAACTTGTTTAAAATGATGATGCAATCTATAGTTAAAATAGCACCTTGCTTTTAGGATAGGACAATGCCTGAAAAAATCTATTGGGTCTATTTATTAAATTGTGTGAATGGAAGTTATTACACGGGGTATACGACAGACTTAATACGGCGTTATCATGAGCATAGGACAGGTTCAGATAAATGTAAATATACGCGCAGCTTTAAACCGCTTGGTGTCGTGCAATGTTGGGCGATTTCGGGAACGCAATCGATGGCGATGAAAATTGAAAAATTTATTAAGGGGCTTTCTAGGCGGGAAAAGGAAGAATTGATTTTGAGGCCGGAGTGTTTATTTGTTTGGTATGATTCTTGTGATGAGACTTTAAAAGATTATGTGTGAATGATATTTACTCCCCCCTTCCTGACCTTCCCCCTGCGGGGGAAGGAATATTCTAACCAGTACTGCTAAATATTTTCCTTCCCCGCAGGGGGAAGGTCAGGAAGGGGGAGTAAATAAAACTTCATTTGTTACTTTTTGTTATTGCAGCATTCTTTGTTATTGCAGCATTTACCCTTACAAAGACAGGTTATTTTAAAGATAATTGCTAGCAAGGCAGCGATGCCGATCAAGATATAGAGGCCGCGTGCGACAGGGCTATCAGCACCCAGCAACATTACGACCACATTGTACTCAGGGTTAATGCCCACTAAACCCCAATTAAGACCGCCAAGAATAAGTAAAATCCATGCTATCCAACCTACAGGCCCATGCTTTCTCATGCACTAACTCCTTTTTAAACCAGACTGAAAGAGATGATAGTCTCATTTTGCGAGACGTTACAGCGAATTAGAATAGCATACTTTATAAATAAGCGTCACTTGAAAAATTGCGTTACAAAGAACAAAATAGCGGCAATTTAAGAATTATGCTCTAATCATGGCCGCTATTAAAAGAGAATTTCACCGCAGCGTGATATCATGTTTCTTCAAAATCTGCATGAAATGTTTGCCTTCTTCGCTTTGGTCTTCATAACAATAGGATTTGACGTAATTGATTAAAATCGGTTTATAGCGAGGATCGGAGAACACATTTAAGATGTCTTCAATGCGGGTCTCATTGAGTGCATTATCTTCTCTGCAACTTTGATATAAAATAGCGGCCAAAATTTCTGCCTTGCAAGCACTGCGAATCGGATTGGCATGTTGCAAACTTTGAATACATAAATTCAGCGCGCGATCTTTGTTCCATTCACGCCATTGTTTAAAGAAATTTAAAGCAATGGTTTTATAACGCGCAGGTTGTTTATCAAAATCGGGCTGCTGGGAAAACAATAAGAAAAACAACGCGGGAATACATGCTTCCACATTGGCCCAGGAGCAATTACCACTGATTTGCGCAGCTACTTTTATTTCCGTGATAGGGGTCAAATTAAGCAATGTCGGCAGTTGTTCATTGACAAATTCACTGGATTTTTTTGAGTAAATTAAATTTTTGATAAAATGAACTGATGCAAACGCACGGTTATTAATGTTATACAAAAAAACATTATCATATAAACGGCTGTCTTCACGACGATCGCACTTAATTAATACATCACCGACTTTAATAAAAGTAATGGCATGTCCTTCATAACCAATCGGAATGATTAAAGGCTCTTGTTGGATTAACGCATCAATTTCTGCTTTATGTTTAGCGAGATTGGTTTGGTATTGCTGATATTTAATGAGTTGCGCCGCGCGGGCAAGTGTATCAATAATAATTTGCATGAATTGCACATAGCGCCGCCAATCACGCGAAGCAAAATGATTTTTAAATTGAGTCAGCGATTCGGCAATAATCGCCAAGCTGAATTCTAAGTAAAACCCTTCAAAATCCAATTCGACAAATTGTTTGTTGGGCGCAATAATGTCTGCTGTGCCGACTAATTCATACATGTGGCCTAACAATTTGGCATTAATATAATCTTGGGCAAATTCTAAATGCGCGCCATGATCGAGAAATAATTGTTTCATGGTGTGTTGTTGGCGCAATAAAGGCATGACTAATGCAGGTTGTCCTGCAAAAGTATATGTATTGGGATTGGCACCGCGGGCAAATAACAATTTTGCCAAACGAACATTATTGTTTTCAGCGGCCCAATGCAGTGCAGAACCGCCGGTTGCATCTTGTAAATTCACATTGGCGCCATGGTCGATTAAACTGGCTGCGATGTCGATATTATCCGCAATAGCTGCTTCAATAAGTGGCGTAAATCCATATTCGTCTAAGACATTCAGCGGCGCGCCGGCGCGTAAGTTGGCCTGCACTTGGTCCATTTGTTCATTTATGATTGCATCGGCAAGAGACATCATCCATAAGGCCCGCGTGGTTTAGGGTTAAATTTGGGAGCAGCTTGAAGTTGATAACGATGACGCAAGTCAAGTTCTGCGGTTAATTTATTTTTTATATCATCATTGGTTTCTGACAGGCTGTCAGAGGGGACGCCAGTGACCTTACGATCGGTAGCACCGCTAAATTGTGCATGCTCTGAAAGAGGATGGGTTTTATACGGAGAAGTACCGCCACCACCTCCGCCGCGACCGCCTATCCGCAATCCGAGTGCATCGTAACTTTGAGCTTGGACACGTCCTTCTTTGATATCATCACGTCTTTTACGTTCATTTTTTTGGTTATCAACATGTCCTTTGTGTAGTTGTTCTAATACGATGAGTAAACGACGAATTTCCGACTCGGGCAAGATATCATCGCGGGCATCGGTGGATAAAATATCACGGTAACGAAACTCAATTGCACCAGTTTGTCCGCCTTGGCCACTTTCGCCGCTTTCATCGTCTTCTTGGAGACGTTTTTTTTCTTCTTCATCGTCGTTATTGATCATTTTTTTAGCCTTGCTGGGTGTTAATAGGTAATATAAACAAATGAAGGCGCTTTGTCCAAGCGCATTTCTGTCCCCAAATTGTCATTCCCGCGAAGGCGGGAACCTATTCCGCAAATACCACTAAAGATAAAAAATGTCATGACAATTAAATTATCAAGTAATGTTTATGATGAGAGGTAAGTGATAATAGGTTCCCGCCTTCGCGGGAATGACAATGGGGAGAAGCGGGAATGGCAATTTAGAAAAGCAGACGTATCAAAAATCATGATTCATCTCATGCTTCAATTTTAATTTTTTCGCATTTAAATATTTTTTATTATGTTCATTACAAAACACTGGCAGGGGTTCTAGTTCCACATTAGCAATGCCATATTTTTTTAAGTCATTTAATTTAGAGGGATTGTTTGTTAATAGTTTTACTTTGTGGATACCGCGGTTTTTAAGAATGTTGGCTGCGATCGAATATTTTCTCGAATCAATTGGCAGGCCTAATTTTTCATTGGCTTCAATCGTATCTAGGCCTTTTTCTTGTAACGCATACGCTTTAATTTTATTAAATAAACCGACGCCTCGTCCTTCTTGATCCAGATAAATTAAAATACCGCCTTCTTCACTAATGCGCTGCAATGAGTATTGTAATTGCTGTTTACAATCGCAACGCAATGAACCAAATATTTCGCCGGTGAGACAAACAGAATGGATACGGACTAAAGTTGTTGCTGATTTTTTCCCTTTTTTCTCTAACACCACATGTTCCGTGCCGGTGATTTTTTCTTTTATCACGGTCAAGATAAATGTGCCGTAGGTCTCAAGCGGAACTTCAGTGGATACTTCCTCGGCAATTAAATCTTCGCGCGCTTTACGATATGCAATCAGGTCTTCCATAGAAAGAATTTTGATTTTTTCCTGTTTGGCAAACTCGTGTAATTTGCTGCCACGCGCCATGGTGCCATCGGGATTCATGACTTCGCACAATAGGGCAGCGTGTTTTAATCCGGCTAATTTCATTAAATCAACTGAACCTTCTGTGTGTCCAGGACGTTCTAACACACCGCCGTCTTTCGCATATAATGGGAAAATATGGCCTGGCCGCACTAAATCTTCAGGCTTGGCATGGTCGTTTATCGCGGTCAATACCGTTTGTACGCGATCCCTTGCAGAAACACCGGTGGTAATGCCTGAACGTGCATCAATAGACACTGCAAAAGGCGTGCCGCGCAGGCTAGTATTTTCATGCACAGGAACCATATAAGACAAATCTAATTTTTTCATATGCTCTTCAAATAATGCAAGACACACAATACCGCTGCTATGCCGAATAATAAAATTCATTTTTTCTGGAGTGATCATTTCAGCCGGAAAAATAAAATCTCCTTCGTTTTCACGTTCTGGGTTGTCCGTCAAAATAATCAACTTGCCTTGACGTAAATCTTCCAACGCTGATTCAACGTGTTTAATATAAGCTTGCATAGTCATATCTCCTCAATTTTTTATGGTAGAAATAGAGTTGGCCATTAATTTTTCTAAATATTTACTGACAATGTCCACTTCAAGATTAATTGGTTGGCCGATGTGATACTGTTTAACAATCGTCACTTGTTGTGTATGAGGAACAAAAGTGACAGTGAAATAGTTGGGTGTGACATCAATAACAGTAATACTCATCCCATCTAGTGTAATAAACCCTTTGCGTACAACATATTTCGCTAATGTTTCCGGCAGGCTGATTTTAACTAACAAAGCAGCTTCACCCTCTGTTTCAATCGCTAAAATCTCGCCAACTGCATCGACATGGCCTTGCACATAATGTCCGCCTAAACGGGTATTGAGCGTGATAGAGCGTTCTAAATTAACGATGCTATTTTCTTTTAATCCACCTAAATTGGTAAGACGCAATGTTTCTGGTACCGCGGTAACATGGATGCAGTTAGATGAAAAATGTGTGACAGTCAAACACACGCCATTGACTGCAATGCTTTCTCCGATAGTTAAATCAGTAAAAGTGCCCGGCACGCAAATAATAAAATCGATTGAATCGAGATGCGTTAAGATATGTTGTATAGTGCCAATAGCAGATACGATGCCGCTAAACATAATTTATAAACTCCCTGATGTTAAATAATAATTCAGGGCATGAATAAACTAAGCTAGTAGTCTTTATATAGGACTTCTGCGAAATAGTGCTTATTTATCTTCTTTTATCCGGACTATAACCGTCGGCCTTGGCATTTCACCAAATCTGCTAACTTCTTTATAAGAAAGAAGCGCTTGCGGGCTGTTTTACGAGCAT
>JAHFSI010000024.1:7702-25226 GCA_023265835.1 Legionellales bacterium | reverse complement strand
TGTTAAGCGTAAATATTCCAATGTTGCATCATCAATGGGGAAAAAACCACAGGTTGCACCGTATTCGGGTGCCATGTTGGCGATGGTGGCACGATCAGCAATTGTTAAATCATGTAAGCCAGGGCCAAAAAATTCGACAAATTTACCAACAACGCCTTTTTTACGTAATAACTGGGTGACAACTAATACTAAATCTGTTGCGGTGATGCCTTCGCGTAATTTTCCCGTCAACTTCACGCCAACCACTTCGGGAATTAACATTGAAATCGGTTGTCCCAACATCGCAGCTTCTGCTTCAATGCCGCCTACGCCCCACCCTAATACGCCCAAACCATTTATCATCGTAGTATGGCTGTCTGTGCCGACTAATGTGTCGGGATAAGCATACTTTTTCGCAGCTATGTCTTGCGACCAGATGGCCTTAGCTAAATATTCCAAATTCACTTGATGACATATGCCGGTATCAGGTGGTACCACACGAAAATTTTGAAATGCTTTTTGTCCCCAGCGTAAAAATTCATAGCGCTCGAAGTTACGTTCCATTTCCATGGCTGCATTAATCGCAAAAGCATCTTTTTGAATGAATTGATCGACAATAATGGAATGATCAATGATAAGATCAACAGGTGATAAAGGATTAATTTTTTCCGGATTGCCGCCTAATTTTTTAACCGCTGCGCGCATGGCTGCTAAGTCGACAACAGCTGGAACTCCGGTAAAATCTTGCATTAAAACACGCGCCGGACGGTACGCAATTTCTTGGTCGGATTTTTTATCTTTCAACCAGTCAACGACAGCTTTGATGTCATCAGCTGACACGGTGAGTCCATCTTCATGACGAATTAAATTTTCCAACAAAATTTTTAATGTAACAGGCAACTGTGACAATCCCGTTAAACCGTTTTTTTCGGCTTCAGGCAAGCTATAGTAGTGATATTCAGTGCCATTGACGTTAAGAGTCTTTTGTACTTTTTTTGAAAAAATTATTTTAGTGTGTGTGGTATGCAACTCGTTATGCGGCATAGTGTCTCCATGTTCATGAGAAGCCCAAGATGGCGGATCACTGGCTGGGAATGATTCTTCTGATGATTCATTAATAACGTCCTGCGCATTCCCTGATTGTTTTTTATCCTTCCTGTTATCATTCATATGAATCTCCTATTCAATGCCGCTAAAAGCACCCCTCACCCGTCGCTTCGCGCCGGCCTCTCCCACAAGGGGAGAGGCTGTGCTAAGCACTATATGGTATCACTTTATTATCGTTCAGAATACTAAGTATCAGGAGAAATAAATGGAAATTTCATGACCTTGTCTGAAAATAATTTTAATAGATAATACCGTATCAACGCATGGTTAAAAAATTCTGCTTTCAATCGCTTTGCCACTGCCACAGCAGCGTAATGTGCGACTATGGTTGAAGTAAATTGATGCGGCCCATCTTTACCATGCCGTGCCACAAAGTAATAGAAGTTGTGGTGCTCTGGATGTACGGCTGCCATCATGGATTCCAATCCAGGCATGGCAATAGGCGTAGGCGGCAGCCCTTTATTGACATAGGTGTTATAGGGGTTATGGGCCCGTAAATCTCTTTTATAAATGGTGCCGTTAAATTTGCCTCCTAATCCATAAATCACAGTAGGATCAATTTGCAGCAGCATGTTTCTGCGTAGACGATTAACAATCACACCGGCAATAATAGGACGTTCTTCGTCAAACTCCGTTTCTTTTTCAATCATGGATGCAACAGTGAGCGCTTCATACCTATTGTTATAAGGCAATCCTGGCTCACGTCCCTCCCATATCGTTATAAGTTTACTTTGCATGGCTTTAAAAGCACTTTTTAATAATATAATGTCAGCAGAACCTCCAGCATAAAAATAAGTATCTGGATAAAATTGGCCTTCTGGTTTCAATTCGGGATGGCCCAGATAGTCCATTAATGCTTTATCGCTAAGTATTTGCGGTGTGTGATGGAAGTGACTTTCTTTCGCGATGGCCTCACGCAATTGCCGCATGTTCCAACCAGGAACAATAGTAAATTGATGGTATACCAAGCCGCTGCCAGTGATGATTTGGTTTAATAACCTAGAAGGCGTGGTGCCCTTAGGAAAAAGATATTCACCTGCTTTGATATCATGTCCATTTCTATGTAATGCAATAAGCAAAGTAAACAGAAAACGATTTTTAATAATATTTTTATAATAAAGATCGGCGGTGACTGATTTGATCGATGCGCCCGGCAAAATGGTATATTCATAACCCTGCTCATCGGTAATAAGAGGAGTTAATAAAAATTTAAACCATGTCAATAATATTAAGGCCAATAGCGCACAAATGATTAGCCCAATATTGCGCTTATTCATTTTCCATCACTGGACCGACGAAACAATAATGTTCCATTAGTTCCACCAAAGCCAAATGAGTTAGATATTGCAGCATTTATTTTCATTTGCTGCGCTTGATGAGGCACGAAATTTAAATCACAATTTTCTGAAGGATTGTCTAAGTTAATGGTTGGCGGTGCGACTTGATCGCGTAATGCCAAGACCGTGAAAATGGCTTCGACCGCGCCGGCTGCTCCTAGTAAATGGCCTGTCATGGATTTAGTAGAACTGACTGCCAATTTATAAGCATGATCGCCAAAGCTGCGCTTAATGGCCAATACTTCCAGTTCATCGCCTGCGGGAGTGGAAGTCGCGTGCGCGTTAATGTAATCAATCTCTTCTGGTTTCATCCCCGCATCAGCCAATGCTGCGTTTGTTGCAAGAGAGGCCCCCAATCCTTCAGGATGCGGTGTGGTAATATGCGTTGCATCAGCGCTCATACCAAAACCGGCCAGTTCAGCATAAATTTTTGCACCACGCGCTTTCGCATGTTCGTAACTTTCTATGACGAGCACACCTGCACCATCACCTAACACAAAACCATCACGATCTTTGTCCCAGGGACGGCTTGCTTTTTCAGGTTCATTATTACGGGTTGACAAGGCACGCATAGCAGCAAAACCGCTAATTCCTAATTTAGTGCTAGCCATTTCGGAACCGCCCACCACCATCACATCGGCATCACCATAGACAATCGATCGAGCTGCCAGTCCTATGTTGTGTGTGCCTGTGGTACACGCTGAGACAACCGAAATATTCGGCCCGCGCATGCCATATTGAATGGACAGATTGCCTGCAATCATATTGATTAATGCAGAGGGAATAAAAAAAGGAGAAATTTTACGTGGCCCTGATTCTGCAAGGATCGCACAAGACTTTTCTATCATTGGCAAACCACCAATGCCCGATCCAATCGCTAATCCAATACGATGTGCATTTTTGTCAGTGACTTCCAAGCCTGAGTCTTGAATAGCTTGCATGCCGGCTGCAATACCATACTGTACGAAGACATCGCGTTTACGCGCATCTTTTTCTGACATATACAGCGATGAATCAAAGTTCTTAACATTGCTGCAAATATGGCAATTAATATCGGATGGGTCGAAACGATCGATACGATGCACACCGCTTTTACCTGCCAAAATAGCGTTCCATGTATCGACTACATTGAGGCCCAATGGAGTGATCATGCCAAGGCCAGTTACCACCACACGTTTTTTATTCAAAACACAATTCCTCTCGCTCAAGATACAAGTCTAGGCCGTTGTGGACGGTCACAATTACTCTTTGCTGCTTTCTTTAATGTGTGAATTGATATAATCAATCGCTTGTTGGATAGTTGTAATTTTTTCAGCATCTTCATCTGGGATTTCAGTTTCAAATTCTTCTTCTAATGCCATGACCAATTCAACCGTATCTAAAGAGTCAGCGCCCAAGTCGTCTACAAATGAAGCATCTTTGGTGATTGCTTCTTCTTCTACACCTAATTGTTCAATTACAATCTTCTTAACGCGCGCTTCAATAGTACTCATGTTAATTTCCCCTTATCAATAAATTTATTACCACAATCCCTGCACTGCAGGCCCTTAGTGTATTAAAATTTTTAGAACTTGCAAGCAATTATATCTATGGCATATACATGCCGCCATTGACATGCAGTGTTTGCCCTGTCACATAACTTGCTCCATTCGATGCAAGAAATGCAACCACGGCCGCTACTTCTTCAGCATGTCCCAAACGCTGCATAGGAATGCGTTGTAATAATGTATTCCTATGTTCTTCAGGTAAATCTCGCGTCATGTCTGTATCAATAAAACCGGGTGATACGGCATTCACGGTAATATCGCGCGAACCCACTTCTTGTGCTAACGCTTTAGTAAACCCGATTAATCCCGCTTTGGCTGCTGCATAATTCACCTGTCCTGGATTGCCGGTAGAACCGACGACAGAACTAATATTAATCACCCTGCCCCAACGGGCCCTCAACATGTCACGCAAACAAATTTTAGTCACACGGAAAATGGAATTTAGGTTTGTTTCAATGACCCTGTTCCATTCTTCATCTTTCATGCGTAAAAATAAGTTGTCCTGGGTCACAGCAGCATTATTGATAAGAATAGCAGGCATCGCATAATGTTGTTTAATGTGCGCAATGGCCTGATCAATGGAGTCACTTGATGTGACATTTAATACTATACCTTGACCTTCTGCATTGGCTTCTTTTAGGCCGCGGGTAATTCCATCAGCACCTTCCAATGTTGTTGCTGTCCCAATAACTGTCGCACCATCACGGGCCAACGCAAGCGCAATCGCCCGCCCTATTCCGCGACTTGCTCCTGTCACGAGCGCAACTTTGCTTGTATGTGACATAGGGTTCCCTCTATTTATAACGCAGTCTCTAATAAAAGTTGTAAGCTCACGAGATCTGCTGTTGGAGTCAATTGTATTTCCGCTGCAATTCGTTTATTGAGCCCAGTTAATACTTTGCCAGGGCCACATTCTATAATATGTTGAATAGGATTGCCTGCAAATTTTTGAATCGTTTCAACCCAACGCACGGGCATATACATTTGCTGTACTAATCCATTGCGTATGTCATCAGCATCTTGATAATAAGCAACATTTACATTGCTAATGACTGGTATATTCGGTTTTTGAATAGGAACCACTGCTAATAATGAGCGCAATTTTTCTGCAGCAGGTTTCATCAAAGCACAATGCGAAGGAACACTGACAGGCAACATTTTTGCCAGACGCGCGCCCGCCGTTTTTGCTAAGCCTAGCACACGTTCAACAGCCAGTTTGTGGCCTGCAACAACGACTTGACCAGGGCTATTAAAATTGGCGGGTGTTAATACTTCATTGGTTTTAACGGCTTCATGGCAAAGTTGATTTACTTTTGCTTCATCCAAACCAATGATGGCTGCCAAGGCCCCTTCCCCCGCAGGCACAGCATCTTGCATGTATTGCCCGCGTGCAGCGACCAGTTTGATTGCATCAGCAAACCGTAGCGCTCCCGCGCAGGTCAATGCGGTATACTCACCCAAGCTGTGCCCCGCTAACAAGGCAGGATGAATATTTTTCTTGTTCATTAAAATGCGCCAAATAGCATAAGATGCAGCAAGAACAGCCGGTTGAGTGTGCACGGTTTGATCTAATACTTCCGCAGGGCCTTGTTGCACTAACTTCCATAAATCATAATCCAATACATGAGACGCTTCGGTATAAGTATCTGTCACTTCAGGAAATGTGGCAGCTATATCTCCTAACATACCAACTGCTTGCGACCCTTGTCCTGGAAAAACAATGCCTAATGATTTCACAATGACCTCTAATACTTAATAAGTGCTGAACCCCAAGCCAAGCCGCCGCCAAATCCCTCTAACATCAAGGTATCACCACGTTTGATCCGTTGATCGCGTATGGCTTTGTCTAGTGCAAGCGGGATAGATGCTGCAGACGTATTGCCTTGTTCATTTAAGGTGATGGCAACACGGTCCATGGGTAAATCCAATTTTTTTGCCATGGCCTCAATAATACGAATGTTGGCTTGATGCGGCACAAGCCAATCAATGTCTGATTTTTGCAGATGATTGGCCGCTAAGGTCTCATCAAATAATTGACCCAAAATATTGACGGATAGCTTGAATAATTGTTTTCCATTCATTTGCATGTATAGCTCAGTATCCAAAGCAGTGGGCTTACGCATAGTATTATCTAAAAACAACACGTCTTTATGTGTACCATCCGCATGTAGATGGGTAGATAATATCCCCGGTTTCTCTGTTGAGCTTAATAAGACAGCCCCCGCGCCATCACCAAATAAAACAGCAGTCGTGCGGTCGTTCCAATCCACAATCCTAGACATCACTTCACTGCCAATCACCAGCGCATTATTGATAGCACCTTGACGAATAAATTGATCTGCAATACTTAACGCATAAACAAAACCGGCACAGGCTATTGAGTTCAAATCAAAAGCAGGACATCCTGCGATGCCTAATCGCTGTTGCAATAAACAAGCCGTACTCGGGAAAATTTTTTCAGGCGTGGTGGTAGCAATAATAATCATGCCAATGTCAGCGGGTGAAATATTAGCTGTTGATAGAGCAGCACGGGCTGCCTGCTCAGCCATGGTCAATGCTGTTTCATTGGCAGCTGCGATATGACGTTGATGAATTCCCGTACGTTCAACAATCCATTGATGTGAGGTATCCATTATTTTCTCTAAGTCAAAATTCGTAAGAATTTTTTCCGGTAGATAACCGCCTGTACCTATAATTTGTGAATATTTCATCTGTATTAACCTTCACTGGTTGGGTTTTCAGACGGATTGACTTTTAATAACTGTTCTACTTTCGCATGAATCAATGTTGAAATGTCTTTGTCAACTTGTATCATGGCTTCTTCAATCGCATGTGTAAAAGCACGCACTTTTGCCCCGCCATGGCTTTTAATAACGATGCCTCGCAAACCAATTAAACTAGCACCATTATAACGATCAGGATCAGTACGCTTAATTAGGGATTTTAAAACTGGCAGTGCTAATAGGGCGACACATTTAGTGAAAAAGTTACGAAGAAAAGCTTCTTTAATTAAATATTGAATAAAACTAGCAACGCCTTCACTCGCTTTAAGCGCTACATTTCCGACAAATCCATCACATACAATCACATCTGCTTGGCCGCTATACAACTTGTCCCCTTCAATATAGCCCTGATAGTTAATGGCAGTAGAATTCGCAAACAGTTGGGCTGCTTCTTTGACTTGTTCATTGCCTTTAATGTCTTCTTCACCAATATTTAATAAACAAACGGTTGGATTTTCAATATTGTCCACCGCGTGCGCTAACACAGAGCCCATGACGGCAAATTGAAATAAATGTTCTATGCTGCAATCGACATTGGCACCCAAATCCAGCATACGCATATTATTGCCTGCTCGAGTGGGGAAAGTTGAAATAATAGCTGGACGGTCAATGCCAGGCACGGTCTTTAATACGAAGCGCGCCGTTGCCATTAATGCGCCGGTATTGCCCGCGCTGACACAAGCTTGTGCTTTGCCTTCTTTGACTAAATTAATCGCAACGCGCATGGAGGAATCTTTTTTAGTACGCAGAGCGACAGCAGGTGACTCATTCATTTCTACGCTTTGTGAAGCATGATGAATAGTTAGCCTTGCATGCTCTTTTCCATGCAGCTCTTTTTGCAGTATTTTTTCATCGCCAACTAAAATCAGCTGTAAAGCATCCTGTTTAGCAAGTGCTCGCAATGCCGCAGGGATGATGACACGAGGGCCGTGGTCTCCTCCCATAGCATCTACTGCAACGGTAATGGTTTTCAAATGAATTACTCTTCGTTATTTTCTTCTTCAACCACTGCATTCTGCGCAATGACTTGACGCCCTTTGTAATGTCCCTGCGGACTGACGTGATGACGACGGTGCGTTTCACCTGTTGCCATCTCAATGGATAAAGCAGGTGTAGTCAGTGCAGAATGAGCGCGGCGCATATTCCGACGTGAACGCGATTTTCGACTTTTTGCAACAGCCATGGCCTTAACTCCTCACTTTCAAAAATTCTATCACTTTAAATGGATTTTCTTTGTTGGGTTCGCTTTTTTCATCTGTCTCAATCGTCAAAGGCAATTTTACTTTACAATCATCGCTCAAGTGCATAGGAACAATGGGCAAGTTAACAATGAACTCATCTTCAAATACATCTTGAAGCGTTAACATGCCCTCTTTTGCGATAAGCTGATCATAGCCTTTAGGCAATTGAGCAGCCTCTTCTTCCGTTCGTGCGAGTCCTGATAAAAAATTGCCCTCAATTTTATAATCTAATGATTCTAAGCATCGTTGGCACTGCAGCGTCAAACAAGCAGTATAGTGCCCACGCAAAAAACGTATTCCTTGCTTGTCTACTCCAAACTCCATATCAACTTGGACCTCACCCTCGTTCGTATACAAAGAGGGGGCTAATCGCTGCATCTCTTTAATAAATAACGTCCCCTGCAGACGAGCAGCATGATCGGCGAGCCGAAATGGGTCAACTTGTACTGGTAGAACATTCTCTTTTAACATAGCGCGCGATTTTATGCTGATGAGGGAATAGTGTCAAATTATAAATGGGTTATGTTATTTTTTTGTCATTCTCGCTCTCCATTTTGTCATTCCCGCGAAGGCGGGAACCTATTACAACTTGCCCCTTATCGTAAACATTGCTTGATAATTCAATTGTCATGGCATTGTTTATCTTTAGTGATACTTGCAGAATAGGTTCCCGCCTTCGCGGGAATGACAAAATGGAGAGCGGGAATGACAGATAGGTAGGCAGCAAGTTGGTTAACTTAATTTGTCCAAACACCGAGCTAACTCATCATCCAACGGCGCCACTACCCGAATTTCCTGCCCGGAAGATGGCAGCGTAAATTGAATTAAATAAGCATGTAAAAACAATCGCCTTAAGCCAATCTCTCGAAGTTGTTTATTGAGTTCTTTATCACCATATTTTTCATCACCTGCCACGGGATGTCCTCGATACTTGGCGTGCACACGAATTTGATGGGTACGGCCAGTTTCTAAAGTGGCCTCCATCAAGGAGGTATTGGCAAATTCTTGCAATGGACGAAAAGTGGTCACGGAGGGCTTTCCTGCTACGTTCACACGAACAATACGTTCACCGCTAGCTAATTGATTTTTAAGGAGGGAAACATCTACTCTTAATTCCGTTTTTTTCCAATGCCCTTTAGTCAAAGTCCAATAGATTTTTTCAACTTTTCTGGCCCGTAATAGCTCATGCAATTCTCGCAACACACTTTGTTTTTTAGCTAGGACTAAACAACCCGATGTCTCTAAATCTAATCGATGTGCCAATTCAAGCTGTGGCAGCTTAGGATACATGCAGCGCAATGCTTCAATAACACCTAATTTTACCCCGCTGCCGCCATGGACAGGGATACCCGAAGGTTTATTAATGATCAAAAGGTGCTTGTCTTCGTACAAGATGCGTCCCGCCAAATAGTTCATCAACTGATTGCCTGGCTTAGGGGGCGCCGGCGCAGTTTCTATTTGCAAAGGCGGCAATCGTATTTGGTCTCCCGCTTGTAATTTATAACTGGGAGCAATACGTTTTTTATTAGCGCGGACCTCGCCTTTACGCAAAATGCGATAAATATGGCTTTTAGGCACCCCTTTTAAGTGGGCCATCAAAAAATTATCAATACGCTGCCCAGCAGAATCCGCTGTGATTGATACGTATTGAACGGGCCTTTTTTCCATCGCACATTTTCCAAAAGCGCTGACTTTAACAAACTGAATGCGCCCTGTCATCTTATGTGTCCTCTCTATCTCATTGATCAGCTTTAAAAATACTGTTATATTCGCCAATGTTAATTGATAAAGAATTATTAGAGATTGAATACGCATGGGTAAGGTGCCAACAATAACAAATGAATGGCTCTTTTTGACATTAAATCATGCAGTTAGCAAATACAACTAAAGAACATAGTATTCGTTCATGATACTCTGAACGATTATAGAACATAAACCGCGCTTGGATCTTTTGATGAACAAGCCCTATTTAATATGGCAAGCTGCCAAGGTTTTTAGAACAAGATGGTTAAGATAACAACGGCTCCGGCACTATAAAAACGCAAGCAATGCTTTCTAGGGCATAAAAAAGTTAAGAGCGCCTTTGATATTTAATAAAGGTAGCTATGAAAAGAATGTTAATTAATGCAACTCATAAAAATGAAGAGTTGCGGATTGCGTTAGCAAATGGACAGTACTTGTATGATCTCACGATCGAATCAGCCGCCCATGAACAAACAAAATCCAATTTATATTTAGGGGTAGTGACACGCAGAGAGAAAAGCCTTGAAGCGGCTTTTGTTGATTTTGGCGGCGGACGTCATGGATTTTTACCTTTAAAAGAAGTTGCCCGCTCCTGTTTCAGCAGTCAATTTGATGAAAGCCGCGGTACGCATCCAACTATCGATGAAGTATTGGATGAAGGACAAGAAATTATTGTTCAGGTAGACAAAGAAGAACGTGGTTCTAAAGGAGCTGCTCTCACGACTTTTATCTCCTTGCCTGGATCTTATTTAGTGTTAATGCCAAACAATCCTAGAGCGGGCGGAATTTCCCGGCGCATTGAAGGGGATGAACGTTCTGAGTTACGTGAAAACCTGTCCTCCTTACAATTGCCAGAAGGCATGGGTATTATTGTACGTACCGCAGGCAGTGGCCGCAGTGCGGAAGAACTACAATGGGACTTAGATATATTATTACGCCATTGGGAAGCCATTGAGCGTGTTGCTAAACAAAAAGCAGCCCCTTTCCTCATTTACCAGGAAAGCAATGCGGTCATCCGTTCTGTCAGAGATTATTTACGCAAAGACATAGACGAACTTTTGATTGATGAGCCGGAAACTTATCAAGAAGTGGTTAATCATATTAAACTCGTGAGGCCCGACTTTATTCATCGTGTTAAACTTTACCAAGATCCCACGCCGTTGTTTACACGGTTTCAAATCGAAAGCCAAATTGAATCTGCTTTTCAACGTGAAGTCAGATTGCCTTCAGGCGGTTCTATTGTCATTGATCACACCGAAGCAATGGTGGCGATTGACATTAATTCTGCTCGTTCTACAAAAGGAGGTGACATTGAGGAAACAGCGCTCACAACGAACCTGGAAGCAGCGGATGAAATTGCACGTCAATTGCGATTACGTGACTTGGGTGGTTTAATTGTCATTGATTTTATTGATATGACGCCGTTGCGTAACCAACGTGAAGTCGAAGAACGTATTCGAAAAGCACTAGAAATGGATAGAGCACGGGTACAAGTGGGACGTATCTCTCGTTTTGGGCTGCTGGAAATGTCGCGTCAACGGTTACGCCCGTCCTTGGGTGAATCCAGCCATATTAGCTGTCCTCGCTGTCTGGGCCAAGGCACTATTCGTGGTGTTGAATCACTAGCGTTATCTATCATTCGGTTGATTGAAGAGCATGCTTTGAAAGAAAATACCGCGCAAGTTCGTGCCATTTTACCGATCGAAATTGCTTCTTTTCTCTTGAATGAAAAACGACAAGCGATTACTGATATTGAAATTCGCCAGAAGGTGACGGTTATCATCGTACCCAATCAGCATTTTGTGACGCCGCAATATGAGGTAGAGCGTATTCGTACGTCTGATTTCTCTGAGCGTGATGATAAATTGGCAAGTTACCAACTTATTACCAAGCCAGAAAGCGAAGTGGTTAACACTAGCCAGGTCATACAAAGAGTACATCAAGAGCCTGCCATCAAGAGTATGTCAATAGAGCATACAACGCCGCCGCAAGCTCCGGCATCCTCGGCAAATAAATCACAAAAAGGGTTGTTAAGCCGGTTTGTTCAGTATCTGTTTGAGAAAAAAGAAAGTGATGCGACTGATGAAGGAGAAGGTACAACTGGTGTCACTGAAAAAAGAAGACATAGCCAATCGCAGCGTCATAAATTTCGCGGTCATCATCGTCATAAACAAGGCAGAAGACATGGCCCGCGGCATGATCATCGTGCAAAACAGTCTAGGCCGCCTGAGTCACAGCAATCGACTCAGGCGGATACGTCCGTACATCCTTCGTCCTATGAGGCACCACAGCCTGAAAGAGAAACTGTTGTGCACCAACCGGCGAACCAATCCATCATGGAACCGCCTGCTTTAGCGCCTGTGGAACATATACATCCTGATTCAACACATACGACGAGCGATAAGCCTATCGATACCTTGTCGGAACGCAAACACCATCGTCATCCTTCTAAGCATCGTCACCATAAGAGGTTCTCTAAACATCGGGGGAACAGGAGGTCGGGAGGAAATAGACAGCAGCAGCAAACTGTGGTGGGAGAAGATAATTATACTAAGCCGGATGGGCAGGATTAACTAGGGGCTGGTAAGTATTCTGTTTTCTTTCCAGTATTTGACAGCCCACTACGGTGTCATCCCGCACTTGTTGCGGGATCCGGGCTTTAAATATAAAAAAAGTCATTTTAAAAGATTAAGTAGACTATTTTTATGTTTCAAGCCCAGACCCCGCAACAAGTGCGGGGTGACACCGTGGTGGGCTGTCGAGTGCTGGGTGAATAAATAGGTTGCGAACAAGAAAACCGAATACTTACCAGGGCTGCCATTAACCCATTGATTACACTCAGAGGATACCGGCTTAAGGGACATTTTCACGAAGTTACGACAAACATATTGATTGACTAACACCTCCATTTTTAAAAAACACTACTATACTTAACCACAGTGAGATAAATAGCAAGTTGGGGGGGGTATGCAATTCGACCATGAGAATATCAATGAGATAGATGCCCTTATAAAATTAAGAGAGAAGCTTGGCCCTACTGAATTTAATGCACGCTTTAACAAGTTAAAAATACAATGGGCTAACATTATAAAAACAGCAGATGATGTTATTAAATTTCAGGATGCAGAATTTTATGGACAAAACGAAGAATTCTATCAAAGTTTAGGAGAAAACTGGAAGCAACTTATTCAAAATCTGGATCAATTTTCTAACATCATGGATAATATGAATTTCCTGGCTTCTTACAAGAAATTTATCTGTGAAAATTTAGATGCAGATAAATGGAATGACTTTATCAAAAATAAAGCTGATTTTAAAAAAGTGATTGCTTATCTTGACCCAGACGAAATAATTAGAGTCTGTGCCATTTTAAATAAATCAAATTTGCTAGAAAAAATCATCGTTGATAAAAAGGATGTTAGAGAGTTGTTGTTCGCATTACCTGATCGTGATGTTTATGTCATAAGTGCCTTCTGCCAAGCTTTAGTTATCAATCTTCCCACATTAGATGGAATTATCACAGCAGATCTTTTTGGAATTATGATTGCACGTACTGGGACTCGAACTAGCCCCGATAATGTAACTCTAGTCTACAATGCTTTAAAAGAACGGTGGCCACAAATCATAAAAACTACAGAGGATCTTAATAAGGTGATTTGCCTTCTTGAAGCTAAACAAGTAACAGAAGTCTTTGATGAGTTAACAAAAAATTTGCTAACCCTCATTACCAATGTCGATCATTTTAATCAAGTAATTAAACGTCTTGACTCTCAACAAATAACCGCCGTTTGTGAAGAGTTAAAAAAACATTTTCATCGCATCATTCATAATGCAAATGATTTTAATGAGGTAATTAAAAACCTTAATGAAGAAACTATAGCCATAGTCTGCTCCGCGTTAAGAGACCATCTTCAACAGATCATTACTAATGCTAGTGATTTTAACAACGTAATTAAGAAACTGAATCCACAACAAATAATTTCAGTTTGCAAAGATGTTAAATTATCGGAACTCATTAACAATGCAGCTGATTTTAATTTAGCAATTCAAGATCTTAGTCACCAGAAAAAACATGTTATCTGTGGAATTTTAAAAGATCATTTTGTTCGAATTGTAAAAAATGTAGATGATTTTAATGAGGTAATTAAAAACCTTGATGGAGAAACAATGATCGTGGTTTGTGCCGGGTTAGGAAAAAATTTATCTAATATCATTCGGTATGCAGGGGATTTTAATAAGACGATTAAAAACCTGAATCAAAAACAAACAATTGCAGTTTGTGCAGGTGTTGAATTATCGGGACTCATTAACAATGCAAATGATTTTAATGAGGTAATTAAAGATCTTATTCACCAGAAAAAACATGTTATCTGTGAAATTTTAAAAAATCATTTTGTTCAAATTGTAAAAAACGCAGATGATTTTAATGAGGTAATTAAAACCCTTGATGAAAAAGATATAGCCATAGTCTGCTCTGCGTTAAGAAGCCATCTTCAAAAAATCATTGCTAATGCTAATGATTTTAACAACGTAATTAAGAAGCTGAATCTCCAACAAATAAATGTGGTTTGTAAAGATTTGGGTACATTACCGAAACTCATTGACAATGCAGCTAATTTTAATTTGGCAATTAAAGGTCTTAGTCCACAACAAAAATTTGTTATTTGTGAAAATTTGAAAAATAATTTTGTTCATATTGTAAAAACAGCAGATGATTTTAATGAGGTAATTAAAACCCTGGATGAAGAAACAATAACCATAGTCTATGAAAATTTAAAAAACCATTTTTCTCATATCATTCAGAACGCAGAGGATTTTAATAAGGTGATTCAAAAACTGAATCCTCAACAAATCGCTGCAGTTTGTCATAATTTGAGAAATAAACTGCCGCAGCTCATTGAAAATGCAAGTCATTTTGCATCGGTGATTACAGAACTTAAACCAAATCAAAGAGATGCTATTGTTGTAAATTTAAAAGAGCATTTACTTGAAGTCATCAAAAATGTAAGTGATTTTAATACGATTTTTCCAGAGTCTAATTATTCACAGGAAGTTTATAATGTACAGAAGGAAATTCTTTTTGAAAAAGGATTATTGTTGAAAATTGTTAATAACGCAAATGATTTTAACATGATGATGCCCAAGCTGATGGAAAGCGAAAGAATAGATGCAATTCGATTAGAAGGATTGATTCCACGTATTGTCAACAACGTAGAAGATTTTAATGTAGTCATGTTAGCATGTCAAAATTCTGAAATGCAGAAAAAAGCGGTTTTTGACAATATTTCAAAAAATCAGTGGCTTAAAATCATTACTAATGCGGAGGATTTTGAGAAGGTGATACTTCATCTTCCCAACCTTACTGACTTGGACAAGAACTTGTTTTCAGATCATTTAAAATACCATTTACATGGTATTATGAAAAATCAAAATGATATAAAGATGGTGATTGATTATTTTAATTCGCAACAGATAGGAAAGATCTTTGAAGGTTTCAAAGGTCTGCCGAGTATTATCCAGGGAATAAATGACTTATCTTTTGTAAGTAACAACCCTTCTAAGAAAGAAATCCTACTGGATCAAATCTTAATAATGAAGCTGAATGATTATTGGGCTGGAAGAGAATTAAACGAAAAGAAAAAGTATACTATTTTTGGATTTTCAAAACAACATAAACAGGAGGCAGTGGCTGCGCTGATAGAGGTGATAAAAGATAAAAATAAAAAAATAGATAAAAAACACTATAGGGTGTTATTGGATGGAACCCTAGGTATTACCATAAAAAAATATTTAAGCGACTACCAACCTGATAAAA
Organism: Legionellales bacterium; assembly: GCA_023265835.1. Classification (GTDB taxonomy): domain Bacteria; phylum Pseudomonadota; class Gammaproteobacteria; order DSM-16500; family DSM-16500; genus UBA4722. The sequence continues at coordinate 9,674 of JAHFSI010000024.1, read as the reverse complement.
AAATTCAAACGTTTTTAGGTGATCAAATCGATAAAACTACAAAAAAACAAAAAAAATCAATCACTATCCCAGAATTCAAAATCCCAAAGTTTTGGAAGTAACGAATCAATAGGCTTCTTCTACACTCAACCGCCTCGCCCTACTCTCTAACATCACCGGAATATCATCCAGCACCGGGTACGCGACGCGGTCGAATTGACAAATTAATTCTTGAGTGGCTGAGTCAAAGAGCAATTCACCTTTACAGATAGGGCATGCTAAAATTTCGTGTAAGTTTTTATTCATAGAATATGACCTGTGTGTTTGTTCACGGTGCCATTATACCTCTCTTGGAATACAATTGCCTATCTGCCGAAAACAGCATAAGATGAGCATCATTTGTTCGATATAAAGGCTTTAATTATGTTTAAAAATTTAACAATGAGTTACCTTACAGTCTTTGTTGTTTTGCTTCTGTTATGTCTCGCTCCTTGCTCCTATGCCGAAACCACCAATTATCGCACTGATTTATTACAAGAAATCTGGCAACTACATCCTGACAAAACCTATGAAGTAGAAATCATCAATAAAAAAACAGCATTGACTCCATTAGGTGTGGACATGCTTGCTAATGAACAAATGAGTTTTTTTCCGGATAAAGAACGTTTGCAATTACTGGAAAGCTACATTGTTGGACCCGATGGGAAACGTGTGGCATTGCCTGCAAATAGTGTTTATACCCGTCCCAGCCCGCTTTCCATCACAGCGTCTGGGTTTACTAACAGCATGATAACGACCGTCATCTTTCCAAAATTACAGCCAGGCACTCAACGCGTCACTCATTGGAAATTAACGCGTTATAAACCCGATCCTTTTGGTATTTCAATTATACAGCTGCCTACTTTTGAAGCCGCAATTACCCGGCAAGAAGTCATTATCCACAAACCTAATACACTTTCCTTACAATGGGGCAAACGCGGCAATTATCAAATCCAGACGACACAATCCGCTAAAGAAACCGTCATTCATGCCTGGTTAGAAAATAAATCTGCAGAGTCAGAGGAAGTTGGCATGACAGATGAAATGGATTTTCAATCACTGTTTGCTGCTTCATCCAGTACTTCATGGGAAGAAATAGGGCGCATTTATTATCAATTAGCGAGGACTAAAAACACGGTGACGCCTGAAGTCCAAGCACTAGCTAAAACGATTGTAGGAAATCAAACTGGTCTGCCTGCAGCAAGAGCATTATATAATTGGACGACTGCCCATATCCATTATGTGCAGCTTTCGTTTAACGAAGCGGGTGCCTATACACCTCACTCTGTTACGGAAATTTTGAATAATCGTTATGGGGATTGCAAAGACTACGCGACTTTATTGCATGCCCTGTTCCAAGCAGTCGGCATTCCATCATACACTGCTTTAGTCAATTGGGGCGATATCACTGCTCCGTTACCTGTGCCTATGCCAGCACAATTTAATCATGCCATTCTTTATCTGCCAACCTATCATCTTTTTATTAATCCCACTGATCAAACGGCAAGTTTCGGTGTTTTAGATAAAAGTTTAATGAATAAACAAGTTGTCATTGCCTCTGAAAAAGGCACGGTTGCTCATGTTCCTATGAGCCAACCTGAAGAAAACCAATATAATTTAAACAGTGATATTACATTACAAGATAATGGTGAAATTGTAGGGTCAGGCGCTATAAAGACAACGGGCATTATTAATAACAAAATAAGAAGTATCATGAATAATGCTGTTTCTTTGCAAAAATTGGCAGATGGACTGTTAGCAGATACGCCTGAAGGAGGAACGGGCAGTATTGCAAGTAGTAATGCGCGTGATTTAAATCATGATATGCTAACTCGCATCCAATGGAAAAGCCCTTTTGCATTTAACTTGAATCAATCTATTTATCTGACTGTGCCGCATGGTATCGATTATTTTTTAGCGAGCCAATTAAGACATTTTGTGACCTATACGGAAC
>JAHFSI010000024.1:0-7692 GCA_023265835.1 Legionellales bacterium | reverse complement strand
GCTCACTTGGCATTACACTATTCATCTGCCTACTCATTATCAATGTACTGCGATGCCGACCAATGCCGCATTAACTAATCTAGCGGGCAGTTATAAAAGCACCTATACACAGGATAAGAACACGCTTTACGTTACACGACAGCTTACTATTGTCAAAAATTATTTACAGCCTGCAGAATATGAATATTTTAATCAACTGATGTTTAAACTGGTCAGTGATGCACGCAGCACCATTGTGCTGAATATGGAAAAACACAGTGATTAATCAGTTGGATGCTAATACAACTTTATTGACACCGAATAGACGTTTATCAGCGACTTTATTAAAAAAATATAATCAAGCACAAGTTGATGCGGGGAAAACCTGCTGGAGAAGTGTTGCGGTATTGCCTTTTACCAGTTGGATCCAACAGTTATGGGATGATTATTCTGCTGCCCAATTAGATAACATGCCATTGTTATTAACATCACAACAGGAACTCATCCTCTGGGAAGAGATTTTGCAACAATTCCCCGCGAATGAAACATTATTACAATTATCAGAAACGGCTGAATTGGCTAAAACAGCGTGGGGCACTTTAAAGCAATGGCAAATTAATTTAACACATCCTGCTCTTGCCACGACAGATGATAGTCAAGCTTTTTTATCTTGGGCAATTCATTTTCAAAGTAAATGCAGAGAAAATAATTGGCTGGATATCAATAGCATGATGCAATTGATAGGTGAAAAAATTCTTGTTAACAAAATCAAATTATCAAAATGTATTATTGTGACAGGATTTACAGAATTATCACCATTGCAAAAATATTTATTTTCTTGTTGCGAACAAATCGGCACACAAGTGATTTTTGATACACAAACAGACCCTACTACTTTAGCACAACGTATTAGTTTATCCGATGAAGAAACCGAAATTCGCACGATGGCGCGGTGGGCAAAGAGTTTAATGGATAGTAATGCTTCTTCCGTCATTGCGAGCGAAGCGAAGCAACCCAGTCTTTTCAATACTGATTTCGAAGCGCAAAAGGTACTAATCAACGCTGAAAAGACTGGGTTGCTTCGCTTCGCTCGCAATGACGAGCGGAAGGGTGAGCTGTTACCATCATTGACTATTGGCTGTGTGGTACCCAACCTAGAAAAAAAACGAGATTTGGTATCGACTATTTTTTCGGAAGTTTTTTGTGAAGGCCTGCTTTATCGTTTAGATTGTACTACGCAGCCTTTTAATATTACTGCGGGGAAAAGTTTGGCTGCTTATCCTATCGTACATGACGCATTGCAATTACTAGGATTGAATAAGTCTATAATGACTTCTGAACAAGTCAGCCATCTGCTTCTTTCTCCTTTTTTAGGTGATGCAGAACAGGAACAAACGAAACGCGCGCAAATGGATGCACGTCTACGTAAAGCGAACCGCAAGCATAGCCAGTTAAAAAAATTAATTCATCGGCAAGAAAAAATTAACTTATATACGAGTTGTCCGCGGCTTGCAAAACGCATAGAAAATTTTTTGACTGTATTGGATAGCCAACCTACTTTGCAATCCATGAGCAAGTGGTCAGGTGTTTTTATTGAAGCACTGAATACATTGGGCTGGCCAGGTGAACGCAGCATCAATAGTCAAGAATATCAGATAGTGCAACGCTGGTTAGAATTATTGGAGGAATATCAAACCTTTGATAAAGTGCTGCCTAAAAAAAATTATCAAACCGCATTACGTTATCTTACACGGCTCACCGCAAATAGTGTATTTCAACCGCAAGGAACCGATACTTCTGTGCAAGTTTTAGGAGTATTAGAGGCTACTGCCTTGCCTTTTGATCATACCTGGGTCATGGGATTTGATGATAGTGTCTGGCCTCCTGCCGCCAAACCAAATCCTTTTGTGCCACATCGTTTGCAAGCCTCTTTAAAAATGCCACACTCCTGTGCTGAACATGAGTTTGAATATAGCAAGCGTTTAACGGAACAACTATTGCAAAGTACATCGCATATTATTTTTAGCCATGCAAAAAACAATTTAGATTGTGAACTACGTGTGAGTCCGTTAGTCAGTCATTTACCCGAAGTGACAGAAGAACAACTTAATTTAAGCCCATTTATTTCACTTGCGGAACAATGCAGGCAAGGCCAATTAATTGAAACGTTGCAAGATTCACAAGCTCCGGCCGTTACACTTGAAAATACTCATGGCGGCGCCAGTCTATTTAGATTACAAGCCGCCTGTCCTTTTAAAGCATTTGCTGAAATACGCTTGCATGCGAGACCACTGGAGACACCTGTGTTAGGCCTTAGAGCCGAAGATAGAGGAAAAATAACCCATAAAGCACTGGAACTAGCCTGGTTAGACATTAAGACTTCAGACACATTACAACATTATACTGAAATAGAATTAAAAAGTGTGTTAACAGACGCCATTACTAAGGCCTTACAAGAAACGTTAGACAGCGAAACTATCGCTTCACGTTATCTTGCTTTAGAAACAGAGCGGCTACAAGCGCTTTTATGGGACTGGTTTCAAATTGAAAAATCGCGCCCACCATTTAAAGTCGTCGCGCAAGAAGAAGAACGTTCCATTCAAATTGCTAATCTTCCCATCCAACTACGCATAGACCGTATTGATGAATTGCCCGATGGCAGCCAACTCATTATTGATTATAAAACAGGGAAAAACAATCAAATAAAATATTGGTTTGGCGACCGCTTGGAAGAGCCGCAACTACCTTTATATTGCGTGACAGCAATGAGTATGGTTGAGGGTATTGCCTTTGCAGAAATTAATCCCACTCGTTTAACGCTGAAAGGCATTAGCAAAAAAAATATGGACGCGGGCGCCATTAAACCGTTGTTCGATACCCATTATTATGAAGGTCGTTCTTGGGAACAGCAAATTTTAACTTGGCAACAGTCACTAGAAAAATTAGGTGCTGCATTTGCTGAAGGCAAGGCTGAAGTGGATCCTAAACATACTATTGAAACATGCGGCCGCTGCCAATTACAAGCATTTTGCCGGATCTCAGACCACCATTTTTTATTATCTGATACCATAACAGAAGACGCTTTTTAATATGAAAACAATAGCCGATGAACAACAACGTAAGGCAGCATTAAATCCAAAAAAATCGTTTATTGTTCAAGCACCCGCGGGCTCGGGCAAAACGGAGTTGTTAACGCAGCGTTTTTTAGTACTACTGACTCATGTTAAACAACCAGAAGAAATTTTAGCCATTACTTTTACTAAAAAATCGGCTGCTGAAATGCGTGCACGTATTATTAACGCCTTAAAAAATGCAAATGAAATGACGGAACCGGAAGCAGATCATGCAAAAACAACTTGGAACTTAGCGCAAGCCGCGCTACAACATAATCAAATGATGGGCTGGAACTTATTGGAAAATCCGAATCGATTGCGTATTCAAACTATCGATTCTTTTAATGCTTATCTCACCAAGCGACTGCCAATCTTGTCTCATTTTGGTGCCCCGCCGGAAATTACCGATGGCCCTGAGTCACTCTATCGTGCTGCAGTACAAGAATTTTTGCTGGATTTAGAAAACAACACCGATTGGTCGCCTGCGATTGCAGAATTGCTTTTACACATGGACAATGATTTGAATAAAGTCCAAGAATTGCTGATTAATCTGTTAAAAAAACGCGATCAATGGCTGCCTTATATTACCTTGAATGCACAACGTCCTGATTTGCGTCAACAACTTGAAACACATCTTGCTAATGTCACCATGGATGCTCTCACTCATTTACAAACGCTGTTTCCTAACGAACATGGCGCTGAGTTAATGGACTTAGCAAACTTTGCCGCCAATCATTTATTAAGAGAAAAAGTGCAATCACCTATTTTGTGTTGTGCTAATTTATTCAATTTACCGACTGCGTCAATTACAGACAAGCCAATTTGGCTTGGAATCATCGAACTGCTTTTAACAAAAGAAGGCCAATTTCGAAAACAATTTAATAAAACAATTGGATTTCCTGCCGCATCCAGCACGAAAAATCCTTATGAAAAAAATTTATTTGATGCGATGAAACAACGCATGTTTGATTTGGTTAATCAATTACAATCTAAAACCGAATTGGTTGATGCAATGATTGAACTTAGACTGACTCCTGATTGCCAATATAAAGAAAATCAATGGAACCTGTTAAATGCTTTACATCAAATTTTACGTGTCATCGTTGCCCAACTTAAATTGGTCTTCCAGCAACAAGGAAAAATTGATTATATTGAAAGTGCACAAGGTGCACTCGCGGCTTTAGGAACAGAAGAAGCGCCTACTGATTTGGTCTTGGCCCTTGATTATCAACTACAACATATTTTAATTGATGAATTTCAGGATACTTCTAATAGTCAGTATCGTTTAATTGAAAAAATCACTGCTGGCTGGATGCCTTATGATGGACGCACTTTGTTTGTGGTCGGCGATCCCATGCAATCCATTTATCGTTTTCGAGAAGCAGAAGTGGGTTATTTTATTCGTGCTCGCCGAGCTGGTTTAAATCATATTTTTTTAGAACCGTTAACACTTTCAGTGAATTTTCGCTCAGTACCGGGAATTGTTAACTGGGTCAATCAATATTTTCCCAAAATTTTCCCTCTTTATGAAGATATTGCCACGGGCGCTGTGGCCTATAGCGCTAGTACAGCAACACTGGCTGAAACAGATCTATCACCCGTGATTTTGCATACCGATATTAATGCTGAAGAGACCCAAACAGCTAACTCTATCGTACAATTAGTTCAACAGCTTAAACAAAAAAATCCGGATGAATCGATTGCTATTTTGGTTCGTTCACGTACCCATTTGTCTAGTATTGTTCCCGCGTTTAAAACGGCTAAAATAGCTTATAAAGCTATTGATATAGATCCATTGACAACTAGGCCCGTCATCCAAGACCTTATCGCATTGACCCGTGCTTTGTTACATCCGGCAGACCGCATTGCATGGTTAGCCATTTTACGTGCGCCATGGTGTGGTCTTTCTTTACATGATTTAGTTATCCTTGCAGGCGATCAAGCAAACACTGTTATTTGGGAGCAATTACAAAATGCCTCTCTATTAGCAACACTTTCTCAGCAAGGCCAACATTGTTTAGCGCGCATTATGTCTATTTTAACGATGAAGCTTGCCGATCGTCATCGGTTTTCATTGCGTGCATGGCTTGAACACACCTGGTTATTATTGGGGGGGCCTGCTTGTGTTTCACAAGACAGTGATTTAAACGATGCTAGCGCTTATTTCAATCTATTAGAAAAATTAAATCAAAAAGGCAATATGTTGGACCTCAATGAATTACAACAATCAGTCAGCCAACTCTATGCGGCACCCAATCATCAAGCAGACAATACGCTGCAGATTATGACTATTCATAATGCAAAAGGACTTGAATTTGATACGGTCATCCTGCCGCATTTGGAAAGACAATCTCCTCCCGATGATAAACAACTTTTATTATGGATGGAGCGTCCGCGTCCAAAACAGCAAAACGCATTATTGATTGCGCCCATTCATGCGACAGGACAGGAAAATGATTCTATTTATGACTATATTAGAAGACAGCATGCGATCAAAAATGATCATGAAAGCGGTCGTTTACTCTATGTTGCAAGCACTCGCGCAAAAAAACGGTTACATTTATTTTTTTCTTTGCAGCAAGATCAAAACAAAATAGTAAAACCTGCCGCTAATAGCTTACTCGAAAAACTATGGCCTGCTATTCAGCCGGAGATAATCAATAAAACGGCCTCGCAGTTCCATACTATTTATTTTAATGAACCTAATGTTATGACTGCTTTATTGGACAATACCAAAGAAAAAAAATCGATTAATCGTCTTACGTTAGAATGGACAAACCCGATTAGAGAGCTGCTAACAGACAACATCACTTATCACAATAAAAATTCTGGCTTTCAGTTATCAAATCCTAATTTAAAATATGTAGGAACTTTCTTGCATCAAATTTTACAACAAATTTGTTTGCAAGGCAGGTCTTGGTGGGAATCACAATCTTTATCGCAACAAATTCGTTATTGTACGGCGCATCTAAACCAGTTAGGCATGCTCTCTGATTATTTGCCGATTGCCTTAGACCATGTATTGAAAGCGGTGAAAAATACTTTATTAGATCCACGAGGACAATGGATGCTCTCATCCCATCGCGATGCGCAAAGTGAATTACAATTAACAGCGGTCATAGAAAATAAAATCAAGTCATTAGTGATTGATAGGACTTTTATTGATGAAATGGACACTCGTTGGATCATTGATTATAAGACATCGGTACCTAGTCCAGGGGAGAATTTAACTGATTTTTTAAATACAGAAAAAATGAAATATACTGAACAGTTAACGTATTATGCTAAAGCATTACGTGAAATAGACCATCGGCCTATACAACTAGGCTTGTATTTTCCTTTGCTCCCTGCTTGGAAAGCATGGTCCAATAATCCGTAACCATTTTTTGTAGCAACACATTTTCTGATAAGAAAAACAAGCCTAATAATGCAAAAACTTGCATAAAGATCAAAACAAGTAACATCGCAAAACCTTTTTGTTTAAAGTGAAACATACATATATTCGCTTTTTTGTAAAGACAACGCATTTAATGAAGTAAAAGTGAGCATGAGAGAAATACCGATTATCTTAGCGCCAGGAGGTATTTCTTTTTCATTCACATTCAACATTTGATTATTCTCCAAAATGGTATATTGGATCTGCATGTCATTAACACCCTCAACCAGCTCAGTTTTAGGATGCTTATTATCTAATCGATATAGTGCATAAATAGAACCGCCCTGCTTAGTTTTTCTTTTGGTTTGACCTATAAAATAATAATTCATTTCATTTGTTTTGATATGGTCTACTAAAAAAGCCATGGAACCTAATTTCATGGCCGCATCATGGTAAGGTCGTATTTGCTTTTCATCTTCTGTCTTAAGATCAGATCTTAAAAAATTAAATGCGACAGTGCTATTTTCCATGATAGTGATTAATGCCAGTTGCATTTGATTAATAGATTGTGTCGCTAAGTAGACTGAAATCAAACTACTTAATAACAAAATACTAATACAAAGTGCTATCATTATTTCAACCAAGGTAGCCCCTTTTATCAGGCAATACTTTGCTGAAGACAGCCTGTTTGTCCTAACTGTATTTTTTGACATGCCGCTGTCATGCCTCCCCAATAAATCGTCACTGTATAATTAGGATAACTACCTGTTACACTGCCTATTCCTTGTGGTAATAATTGTTTGTTTTGTTCGTTCCATGCAGCCACTTGTTCTTCTATTCCAGAACGAGAGCCTATGCTGCGAAGTCGTTCTGCTATGGAAATCCACTGGAAAGTCGCAAGGTGGAAGTAATACGTTGCACGTATGGATCGCAATGAGTAGATTTCCATTGCGTCGAAGCCTAATAGGATAAGGGACAGCATAATTAAACTGATTAAAACTTCGATTAAGGTGAAACCTTGATGGTGCATGGTGGCTCCTGGCTCCGTTAGGACAGTATTGTGGTTCTAGCAAAAACTGCTTAGCACAGCCTCTCCCGCCCTCGGACTTAATAAAAAAACTGAACGTAATTGCGGGAGAGGCCGACACGCGCAGCGTGGCGGGTGAGGGGGAAAAACAGGCCTTCTTAAAAACAAGCAGCAAACAAAAATGGTACTCAAAATAA